>NZ_JBQASY010000006.1:0-178938 GCF_051909435.1 Enterococcus sp. 125944
AGGAACCAGTGTTAATGGCAACAGTACTTGGTATCGGGTGGAAGGCAAAGGCTGGGTCAGCGCCGCGTATGTGACGGAAGTAGGATCCAACAATAACAGCAATAATTCAGAACAAACGATCAACAAGCAATTCAAAACCACGGCAGCGCTGAATATTCGTTCAGATGCTTCAACCAGTGCCAGTGTAGTGGGGTCATTAGCCAATAATACGACCTTCAAGGCAGTGGCCCAAAAACAAGGAACCAGTGTTAATGGCAACAGTACTTGGTATCGGGTGGAAGGCAAAGGCTGGGTCAGCGCCGCGTATGTGACGGAAGTAGGATCCAACAATAACAGCAATAATTCAGAGCAAACCATCAACAAGCAATTCAAAACCACGGCAGCGCTGAATATTCGTTCAGATGCTTCAACCAGTGCCAGTGTCGTAGGGTCATTAGCCAACAATACGACCTTCAAGGCAGTAGCCCAAAAACAAGGAACCAGTGTTAATGGCAATAGTACCTGGTACCGGGTGGAAGGCAAAGGCTGGGTCAGCGCTGCGTATGTGACGGAAGTAGGATCCAACAATAACAGCAATAATTCAGAACAAACCATCAACAAGCAATTCAAAACCACGGCAGCGCTGAATATTCGTTCAGATGCTTCAACCAGTGCCAGTGTAGTGGGGTCATTAGCCAACAATACGACCTTCAAGGCAGTGGCCCAAAAACAAGGAACCAGTGTTAATGGCAATAGTACCTGGTACCGGGTGGAAGGCAAAGGCTGGGTCAGTGGTGCCTATGTGAAAGAAGTCAGCAGTACCTCTAGTTCTAAGACATATACCGTAAAATCAGGAGATACCTTATGGGGAATTGCACAGAGCTATGGGGTCTCAATCAATCAGCTGATGCAATGGAACAATATCAGCGGCTCATTGATTTTTGTGGGACAACGATTGATCGTCAGCAAATGACCCTAATAATAGGCAATAGATAGAAACATTAAGATGAAAGTACAATGATGAAGGCACAAGAGGGCAATAATCGAATAGCTGCCAGATAAAAGAAATATGAGAAAAAAATCAGATGTAAAAAATTTCCAAACGAAGGAAGGAGACCGCACAATTTTTGTGTTGATCTCCTTCTTTCGTTTGAGTTTAAAGCAACGGCTGTTCTGCATTCATGCCTTTATTGAGGGAGCTCCTGGAAACTATCCATGATCTTTGTTAGTTCATCTTTTGAGGAATCAAAAAGACTTGCTAAGGTCCAACCATACAATTGAACATAATTATTATCGGTTTCTGTTACATAATATAAGTAATGTATGTTCAACCCTTCTACAGTTGCAGCAAAATCAACCATTTGGGTTTGAGTACCAGGAACCGGTAAAAATGTCGCGTTGGTACCAAAATTCGATGCTAAACTGTCTTGAACCAATGCAAGATAACTGTCGAAATCTGCAAAGTCTTGTTTAGACTCCACAACAGCCGCCAGAAATTTAGTTTGTAACGAATCAGAAAGCATAAAATCATTATCTGGATTTAGTGACTCAAAATCGGCTACAGTTTGCCAATTTGTCGGCAGTTCCAGCGAATAGGAATAACCGCTTACACCAGTGATCGTCTGCTTCTCAACAGGAATCACATTTTCTGAAGTGCCAGTGCTGGCTGTTTCAGAAGATCCTACAGTGGAAGAAAATTGTGTACGCTCTTTTTCTTTTGTGGAAGAATCAACCGATCCCGATGGTTTTTCTGTACATCCTGCTAAAAATAACCCAAACCCAACTAAACCTAAAACCATGTGCTTTTTCATTTTTTTACTCCTTCTAGTTTTTTTAAAAAACTTATTTTATTTATCCTATAATAAGCTCGTAAATAAGGCAATAGAAGAATCTTTCTAAATAAGCACTATTGAAAGTAGTTTATCGAATTTTAAAAATTCAAGTTTCGTTTATCTGCTGGCTAAGTCTGGATAGTATAGGAGATTGTACACATTTTTCCTTACATGATGCAAAAATTGATTATAAAACCCACAAATCATTTGCTATGCTATATAAAAAGTGAATGCATCCCTCGCTGCTCAGGATGATTATTGTCGGAAAGGTACACTTGTGCTGTCATTGGCAATCAGAACTTTTAGTTAGCTGTCGATTATCCATTGATAGTCTCCTAAGCAGGGAAATGCTAGAAAACAGAGGTGAGTGGATGTTTTATCCAGATGTCAAAGAGTATTTGCGAAAGATGCGTGGGAATATTGATTTTGCGGTGATGAAGGAACGTCTGCCATTGGTTCATAGATACTGGCAAGTGACGGAAGCAGAAGTAGAAAGAATTGTTCGTGAAGAATCTGAGGAAGATTTCTGGACAAGTGTACAACAAATCATCTTACTCGATGCCAAATTGGTCCTTTTGCGAAGCTATATCAGCGAATTTGATTTCCAAGGTTTTTCAGAGGAAGAAATCATCGAGAATATCGAACTAGATCATAGCACCTATACAAAAGAATTGTGCGGTTACAATTTAACAGATACAGGACATCCCTCGATCCTTTTTGGAAAGGGCAGATGACTCGATCAGATTAACGCAAATCTTTTCTTTAACGACAAACGAAGCGTATACTGGAATAAGAAAGAAAAGTTTTCTACTATTATATTGCTCTTTTATAATGCTTTTCCAAAAAAGATATTTACCATTCGTTAGGAGAGATTTCCATGACTGAATTTACTCAGATCGTTTTGCTGTTTTTCTTGTATTCTTTTGTGGGGTGGCTGTGGGAAACGGTTTACTGCTCGATAAAAGCCAGACATTTTGTTTATCGAGGATTTTTGGTAGGACCGATCACTCCTATTTATGGCTTTGGAATTTTAGGTGTCTTGTATTTACTGCGACCGTTACATAACCAATTGCTGCTGCTCTTTTTTGCAGCAGCTGTTTTAGTGACCTTATTAGAGTACGTGACGAGCTTTTTATTAGAAAAACTGTTTCATGCTTCATGGTGGGATTACCACAATGTTTTTTTGAATATCAATGGTCGCGTGGCTGTCCCAATTTCAATCTTTTGGGGCATTTGCTGTGTCTTGATCGTCCGCATCGTTCATCCGCAAATGTTGATCATTGTCCAAATGTTGGCTGAAAGATTCAATTTTTATCTACCTGTTGGATTGTTGATGGCGATGTCGTTGGATATGGGCTATACATTGGCTAATCTTGCTGCTTTTCAACGAACGGTTCAACGACTGGACCGTGCTATTGAACAGCAGAAAGCCACTTTATCAGAAAGTTTGGAACAAAAGAAAAACAATTGGCAGGAACGTATTTCTGAACTGCCAATCGATTGGCAGCAATTGCGTGAAACGTTACCGAAGCTGAATTTTCATCAGCGAAGACTTTTAAAAAACTTTCAAAAACTGCAAATCAATGAGATTACCAATGTTCAAGACTTACGGCGGTTTGTGGAAGAATTACGTAAGAAGAGAGAGTAATATTACAAAAGTGTTACAATAAAAAAAGCCTTTTCAAGGCTCTGATTTCCCACTTTCACGTGAATTATTTTTTAATAGACTCTTATTTCTCCCACTTTGGCTAAAAATTGTAATAAATTGTAAAAGAGTTGCAATATATCTTGCCCCCAGAATTTGTATAATAATAAGCGTTGGAAACCATAGTGAGAAGTGAGGGAATTTTTTTGAAGGCAAAGAAATTACGTACCATGGTCGTCGCAGTCTTTGCGGCAGGTATCGTTTCGCCGATCTTTGCGCAGGCTGAATCTCTGGAATCATTGAAAGAGAAAGAAAGTGCCGTTATGCAGCAAAGTCAGCAAATCAGTACAGAAGTACAAATCGCTTTGACCGATGTCAATAATAAATACAGCGAGGTTGAAGCATTAAAAGCACAAATCGCTAACAATGAAGAAACGTTGGCACAAACCAAAGAAGAAATAAAGGCAACTCAAGAAACGATTGAAAAACGTGAAGCTGTAGTTGCAGAACGAATGAAAGACATTCAGGTCAACGGTGGAGTAACCAGAGATTGGACAGTCTTGTTGGAATCTTCCAATATCCAAGATTTCATCAACCGGGCTTACGCCATGACAATGCTCCAAAATCTAGAAAAAGAAAAAATCGACTCGTTGACATCTGAAAAAGAAAAATTAGAGTCTCTGCAAGAAAAAGCCGAGTCTACCAAAGAATCCTTACAGCAGGATCAATCCTCTTTGGAAGCACAGGCGCAAGAGTTGGATAGTAAGATCGCCAACTTGCAGACACAGTTGAAAGAAAACGAATCGACCTTAGCAAAGATTGCTTCCAGCAAAGAAGCAGAAGAAGCTCGGATAGCTGCTGAAAAAGCAGCCAAAGAAAGAGCAGCCAAAGAAGCGGCCGAACAAGAAGCTAAAGAAAAAGAAGCGAAGGCAGCGGAAAAAGCAGCGAGTGAAAGCTCAAGTCAAGAGTCGTCATCTTCAAGTGAGAGCGCGCAATCAAACAGCAGTTCAAGCAGCAATTCAGCTTCAAGCAATACGAGCAGCAGTTCGACGAATAATAGTTCAAACAACTCGAATAACAGCTCCAACAATTCGGGTAGCAACACACCTTCCAGCGGCAAGACAATGATCATGGAATCAACCGCATATTCTTATGCAGAGAAAGGTGCTAGCCACCTGACTGCCAGCGGCACAGATCTTCGCAGCAATCCAATGGCGGTCGCAGTCGATCCAAGTGTGATCCCATTAGGTACCTTGGTGAATGTTGAAGGATATGGCGTGGCGCTAGCGCTAGATACAGGAGGCGCGATCAAAGGAAATATCATTGATGTCCACTTTGATAATGTAGCCAAATGTCTGCAATGGGGCCGACGTCAAGTAAAAGTAACGATTCTAGACTAATAAACGAAAAAGCGTATCTTGTAACCCTACCATCATTCATGATTGATGGTGGACAAGATACGCTTTTTTATTTAGTGGGTAAAAGCATCATCTAGAAAAGCTCGTTTCATTCCTGCAGCTGTGCCTGCATCGTTTTCAATGTTTGGATGGAATCGTACATTTGTTGTTGCTCGGACTCATTGAGAGGCATTTCAATAATTTCGCGAATGCCTTGACTATTGACGATTGCAGGGGAACTAATACAGACATCGGTTGCTTGATATTGTCCCTCTAAGTGTACAGAAACCGGCAGTACTGCATGTTCATCTTTTAAAATACTGCGGGTGATCCTAGCCAGCGAGATTGCTATCCCATAATGTGTCGAACCTTTGGCAGCAATGATGTCATAAGCGGCATTTTTCACTTTTTCTGCAATCAGGCCGAGATCTTGCTCCGAAAAACTTGGGTGTTTTTCCAGCCACTCGTGAACACTTAAGCCACCAATATTGCCATGGGACCAGACTGGAAATTGGGTATCACCATGTTCCCCTAAGACGTAAATCTGAATATCCCGTGGATCAATGGTCAACTGCTCGCCAATCGCATTACGCAAGCGCGCACTATCGAGAGAAGTTCCAGAACCAATCACTTTGTGAGAGGGAAAGCCAGTGATTTTTTTGACATAGTGAGTCAAAACATCTACTGGATTACTAGCAATCAAGAAGATCCCTTGAAAACCGCTAGCAATAACAGATTTCACGATCTTTTTCATGATCTGAGCATTCTTTTTCGTCAAATCCAGTCGTGTTTCATGGGGCAGCTGTGCTGCACCAGCGGTGATCACTACAAGATCTGCATCTCGACAATCCTCATAATCAGCAACATATAGTGTTTTGGGACCAACATATGCCAAGCCATGATTTAAATCCTGAATGTCACCCGCTGCTTTTGCCTTATCTAAATCAATAATACCAATTTCATTGCCAATTCCTTGAGCGACTAATGCAAAACTGTAACTCGAACCTACATCCCCATTTCCGATCAGAATGATTTTCTCCATGAAAGATCCTCCCAAATTTGATTCGACTTAAATACACCTAAACTGTACCAAAGAACCAGAAAAAAGAGTATTGATACGTTCTCAGGGGCGTTGCTGTCTTATGATTAGGGAAGCAATAGACGCTTAAGAGCACTTCCCCTGTCATAGTCGGAAGTGCTCTTAAGCATTCATATGAGGATTGAGACATTTGGCTAGCTTATTCCAGTCATTTTTGTCAGGGAAAGTTTTAAAAATCAAACAATCAATGTCATTAGCATAATCGGAAACATATTCTGTGTAATTTGTTACCACGAGATCAATGTGATTCATCATTAAATAATCAGGTGACAATTCATTTGAATCAGGAAAGAAAAAGTTTTTTGAGCTATGCAAGTAATGCATCGATTTGCTTTTTAAATACTGACAGAGAATATATGAGCCTTCAAATAAGAAAGCAACATTTTTTTTGGTATGCCAATAAAGCGATTTGATAGATTCCAAATAGATCGTCAGACTGGCGCTTAAATGGGATAAACTCTTTTTATTCCAAGTAGCAACAGCTAATGGATTTTCTGTGAGAAAATTCCGACATTTTTGATAAGACTCAGGAAACAAGCGCTGGGCGTAAAGATTGACATCGGCAATATTATGATTCAACAAAGGGGAGAGCAACTGCTTGATTTTGGCTACGGTAAAGAAAGATTCGATCAAGATATGATCGCGGGAGGAATTTTTGGTTTCAGGAATACAGGTAGCTACAAAATCACTGGCCAGCTGAGTGATTTCTGCCCACTGATTGTATTTTTGGCAGAAGACTTCCTCACCAGTAACGTCACTAATCGAACGCCGGCTCCAAACCAACAGAAAGAGATAGAGAATCTCTTCTTGGGGCAGTCTTTGTTGGTAGTGTTCAAAGATATGCTGATTGATTTCCGCAAATTCTTTGAAATCTTCTTTAGTTGAAAACAGTTTGCTGATTTTTTTTGGTAGTTTCACTGTGTGTCCCCCGCAATAGCGCTCAAGGGTTATGTACAAATAATAATTGAGCTCTCCAAATGAGCAGGCTTGCTTGTTGGTTCGCTGGCAGTCAGAAAAAGCTTTGACGGTGATGTCGTGAATCGCAATAGGGGGAAAGATCGTGTGTGCCGTGATTTCTGATTCATAATAAAAATCATGAAAAAATTTACGGATATCCATTTCATCGCCAATGAATGTGATTGGGTTATAATCCAGCTGCAAGTGGTAGTCGCGAAGAACAGGTTGTACTTTTCTCAAGTAACGAAGAACCGTACTCTCCGAGATATGATACCTTTCTGCCCATTCTGAAGAACGCATTTCTTCATGCTGAAAAATACTCTCGACAATATGGAAAAGAATCTCGTCAGTAATCAGTGCTCGTTTCGCTGCGAGGTACTTCGTCGGGTTCAATACGGTGAAAATATAACCCTTGTGGGACGAATCGATATGGAGGGCGTCCTTGAAATGGGACTTCATGTCTGTGATATCAGTCACAATCGTTCGCGTCGTACTTGAGGAAGCCTTTGCCAGTGCACGAGTAGAGCAAAGCGGCTCTAACTCAAATAAGTCGAGAATGCGCATCCAACGGATCGTTGCAGTATTCGTAACGAATTTCATCTGAAGCTCTCTCACTGGTTTGCTCCTTTCATTTTCCAATTAAAGAATTGAATCTGTCTATAGCTATCTTAATGAAGTTAGAATCGCAATAACAAATCACGTATTTCATCAAACGGTGAAAAAATTGACATGAATTGCCAATAAACCATTCTTTTGCAGTCATTTATTGGCAAAAAAACCAGATGAAAAAGAACAGACACCTTCCCATTTCAAAGAATAGAATATTGAAAAATAAGGTGGTTTATAAAAACAGATCAAAGCGAGCACTTAAAAATAGAAAATTAAATGAGTAAAAAATGGTTTTTTCAACTATTTAAATTTTTTAATTACTAGATTGAAAAAAGACTCAAAAATAATTGCAAACATCCAAGATTCCTTTAAGAAACAAAATCGTGATTTTTCTCGCTGTTCATGATGCTAGTTTTATTACAAGGGATATACCTTAACGAATGCCTGCAGAAAGATGAAAAAGAGAATGAAATTCTTTTAATGAAAAAATTGATCGTCAGGAATTAAATAACAAAATGTATATTTTTGGATGTTTTTTTATATAAAAGAGATCGCTGTTTTATTCAAGTTAAATCACAATTTTTGCAAAAACATTGTTCTTAATGATGTAAAAACTTGGTAAATTACCTTTATTTAATTTCAATTTTCTCTTATAATTAACTAGAATTGAGCAAATTTGCTTTTCTTGATTGAAAAGATAAATTTATAAAGCACAAATAATTTAGGGAGTGTGTTCATGGGAAAGCCGTTACTTAAGACTTTGACCGTTGTGGCAGTCGGTGTTGGATCCGTTGCCATCTGTTTGGTTGGATATCGCCAGAACAATCAGCGACAATACCAGCAGCGGGTAGAATATGCGCAAACTGCGATCGCCAGTGAGACCGACAGTATTGCATCATTGAAGAAGGAGGTCGCAAGCCTTTATCTCAATGAGGATCGAACATTCTTAAAAGCGGGCATCACCGCTGATGATATCAGCCAGCTCGTCGGAAAGTTGTCCATGATCAAAGTATCTGGTGAAGAATACGGCATCGAAGAGAATGCATTGCCGGCAGATGCAAAAGAGATCCAAAAGCAGAAACAAGCCATTGACGATGAATTGAAGGATATCGAAGCAAAGCAAAAAATCCAAGAAGCAACCGATAAGCTCTTCACGAAAGGCGTCTCCAACTGGCAGAAAGCCGAAAATGACGTCATCATCAAAAAAGATCTGAAAGAGACTGACGTTGGCAGCATTCGTGAAAACTTGAATTTTTTTGAGGATGACAAATGGACAGCGTTAGTGAAAGAATACCTTGGTTTTGCAGATGCTCAACTTGATCGCGTGACAAAACTGCAAAAAGAATTTGATCGTATGCTGAAAGACGATAAAGTGACGGATGCAGTGACCTACGAGAACTACTTATCAGCCGTTGACAGCATCAGCAAAATTCGCAATAAAGACTTGAAAGAAAAATATACCAAGCTTGCAGAAACCGTTGCTTCACAAATGGGCTATGCTGGTTATTACGGTAATACAACAGATACGGCAACGACTGGTGATGGCTATTCAGATAGTATGACGGATAGTTCAGAGACAGATTCAGAATCCTATTATTGATAGGAAGAGCCAACTGGAGGAATAATTATGTCAAAAGGAAAAAAGATTTTTTTGATTATTTTTGGAATCGTTGCTGTACTCGTGATCGGTGTGGTAGGAATCGGCGCCAAGTTATACATGGATCTATCCGGTTCGATCCAAAAGACCTATGAATCAGTGGAGCGTTCACAAGATGAAAAGAAACGGGAAAATCCTGTTGATTTAAAAAAACAAGAGTCCTTTTCAGTTCTATTGATGGGGATCGATACTGGGGACTTGGGACGTGTCGATCAAGGCCGTTCAGATACGATGATGGTAGCGACGGTTAGTCCAGAAGATCAACAAACAACGATCGTTAGTATTGCTCGGGATACTTATGTGGACATTGTCGGTCATGGTACGAAAGACAAAATCAATCATGCCTATGCATTTGGTGGTCCTGCAATGTCGATGGATACCGTGCAAAAATATTTAGATATTCCCGTGGATCATTATATCTCAATCAATATGGCCGGTCTGAAAGAATTGGTAGATGCCGTGGGAGGCATTGAGGTCAATAATGACCTGACTTTTAGTCAAGACAATTATGATTTCACGATTGGAAAAATCACTCTAGATGGCGATCAAGCATTGGCGTATTCCCGTATGCGGCATGAAGATCCCAATGGCGATTATGGCCGTCAAGAACGACAACGCAAAATCGTTGAGGGAATTGCTAAGAAAGTGTTGAGCTTTGATGGCGTCAGCAAATACCAAGATATCTTGAGTGCTGTCGAAAGCAATATGAAGACAGATATGAGTTTTGATAATATGCGGACGATTGCATTGGATTATCGGGATGCTTTCAAAACGATCAAACAAGATCAACTTAAAGGGGAAGGCTTCATGCAAGATGGCATTTCCTACCAACGGGTTAGTGAGGAAGAACTGAATCGAGTTCAAACAGAACTGAAAGAACAATTAAATCTAGAGAATGAATAAGAAAGTGGAGAAGAAATGGAAGAAACAATTAGCTTAAAAGAGATATTTGAAGTCTTGCGAAAACACTTGGCTTCAATCATTATTGCCATGTTTGCCGGCTTGGCACTTGCAGGAATTGCAACGTTCTTTGTGATCACACCAAAGTATAGTTCACAAGCCCAATTGATCGTGACACTGCCGCAATCGGAAACCGCAAATGTCAATGATGTCAATACCAATCTGCAAATGATCAATACGTATAAAGACATGATTGTCAGTGACTTAGTATTGAACGAAGTCAAAGATCGTCTGGAATCAGAAAGCAATGTCAAAATGACGGCTGGAGAAATCAAAGACGCGATTTCAGTCAATCAATCTCAAAATTCCCAAATGTTTTCGATTCAAGCAACCAATCCGAATGCTGTGACCGCACAAAAAATTGCTAACACCACAGCACTAGTCTTTCAGGAAAATGCCAAAGACGTCATGAATGTGGACAAAATTTCCATCATTTCAAGTGCTGTTGCCAGCACATCACCGGTATCGCCAAATAATAAATTAAATTTAGCTATTGGATTAGTGCTGGGGCTGATGGTCGGTGTCGGACTTGCTTTCTTATTTGAATTATTAGATCGTACCGTAAAAGACGACAAATTTGTTACCGATACGATTGGCTATACGATTTTAGGGACTGTACCTCAAATGTCGCAAAAAGAATTAAATGCGACGATCCAAAAGAAACCAACAAGACCAACTTTGAAGAAACCAACGAATGACAAAACGACGGAATCTCGTCGCAGCCGTTCGAGAGTATAGGAGGAAGAGACATGGCTAAACAACAAGAACGTAAAGGGACCCAAACCCATGCAGTAAGTCTGATCACTTTAGTGGATCCTTCTTCTCCTATTTCAGAGCAATATCGGACGATTCGAACCAATATTCAATTTGCGTCTTCAGCGGATCAACAAATAAAAACATTAGTCGTCACTTCTTCGGGACCAGGCGAAGGCAAATCGACCACATCTGCTAACCTAGCAGTGGTCTTTGCAAAATCAGGTCAACGAGTATTG
The DNA here is from genome assembly GCF_051909435.1 of Enterococcus sp. 125944. Classification (NCBI taxonomy): domain Bacteria; kingdom Bacillati; phylum Bacillota; class Bacilli; order Lactobacillales; family Enterococcaceae; genus Enterococcus; species Enterococcus sp. 125944. The sequence continues at coordinate 11,128 of NZ_JBQASY010000006.1, forward strand.
TTAGTGGATGCAGATATGCGGAAACCCACCGTCCACAAAACGTTTAATTTACTGAATAATGTGGGCGTTAGTACAGTTTTGAGCACTTCAACGAATCTAGCTGAGGCAGCCCAACAAACAGTGATCGACAATCTCTCCATTTTACCAAGTGGTCCTAAACCACCAAACCCTTCGGAATTATTGGGATCATCTAGAATGAACCAAGTGATGGCGGAAGCAAAGAAACTCTATGATATTGTGATTTTTGATATGCCGCCAGTAGTGGCAGTAACGGACGCCCAGATCATGGCTTCCAAAGCAGATGGGACGATTCTCGTTGTGCGCGAAAATGTTTCCCGCAAAGAGCCATTAACAAAAGCAAAAGAATTATTGAATATGGTGCAAGCTCGCGTATTAGGGGTAGTCTACAACGGGGCAGAGAATAACAAAGATTCAGGCTATTACTATTATTACGGGAATTAATGAATTAGGAGACGAACGAAATGATTGATTTACATTGTCATATTTTACCTGGTATCGATGATGGTGCCGAAACGATGGAAGCAAGTATTGCGATGGCAGAAAAAGCCATTAGTCAAGGAATCACTCACATCCTGTGTACGCCACATCACAACAACGGGAAATATCACAATCCAAAATCTGACGTTATTTCGTTGGTCTCTTCTTTGCAATCAGAATTAGACCAGCGAAATTTGCCGTTGACCGTATTAGAAGGACAAGAGGTACGGATAACAGGAGATTTAATTGAGGATATTCGTAATGATGAGATTTTATTTACGGATCTGGACGATACGTATATTTTGATAGAATTTCCTACAATGGAAGTACCAACTTATTCCGAACAAGTCTTTTTTGAGTTGAAGAGTCTTGGAAAGACACCAGTTATCGTGCATCCAGAGCGAAACGCCTATTTTAGAAAAGATCCAAATAATTTGATTCCATTCCTAGAAATGGGGTGCTTAGCACAATTGACGGCTCCAAGCTATATGGGAGTCTTTGGAAAAGACATACAAAAAACGGCCAAATTAATGGTTGAATACAATTTGGTTCAGATGGTAGCTTCAGATGCTCACGGAGTCAAGAAACGGACTTTTTATATGAAAGAGGCTTATGAGCAAATCGCCAAAGATTTTGATCCAAATAAAGTAACTTTAATGAAACAAGTGGCGAAAGATTTGATAAATGGGGATCAAATCGATTATCCAGAATACACAATGATAAAAAAGAAAAAGTTTGGGTTATTTTAGGGGGCTTTTGGGTTGTTTGAGTTAACAAGAAGAAGAAAAATAGCCACGTTGATTCTAGTGGACAGCATCTTATTGGTTTTTGCCAATATTGCTTCGTATTATTTTATGAAACCATTTGTTAGTATTCCAATGGATTTCATGCAAATTTCAATTGTCCTTTCAATTGTCTTATACTGGCTATTTGGCTGGATTTTTCGTGTCTTTTCCAGAATTAATCGTTACACGAATCTGCGAGAAATGATCGCTATCTTTTTAGCGTTGACATTAAGTTCAATTACAACAATTCTTCTTCTTTTTTTCAGTAAAGAAAATTATAGTATGCGTCTGGTGATCTCTACGTACTTTCTTTCGATGTTCTTTATTATTGCTAGCCGGCTAGTTTGGCGCTTGTATGTCGAGAAGAAAAATAGTCGCTGCATAACGAGTGAAGAAGTAAAAAACACCTTGATTCTCGGGGCTGGCGAGGGTGGCCGAATCCTTTATAATAGCTTGCTAGGTTCAAAAACAGCTGGCGATATCAATGTGATTGGTTTCATTGATGATGATCCCAATAAAAGACACACCTATCTTTCTGGCAAGAAAGTACTTGGCTCTATCAAAGACTTACCTGAACTAGTTGAAAAATATGAAATTGCTATGATCACTATAGCGATTCCATCTCTTTCCCGGAAAAAGCTTCGTGAAATTTTTGAATTGATCGAGCCGTTACATGTAAAAGTAAATAGTATGCCGTCAATGGAAGAAGTCGCTTCAGGAAAAATCAATCTTTCTCGCTTAAAAGAAATCGATGTGGTTGACTTATTAGGACGAGATGAAGTCCAGTTGGACATTGATGCCATCAAAGATCAAATCACAGGAAAAACGATCCTAGTAACAGGTGCCGGGGGATCAATCGGTTCAGAGATTTGTCGTCAAGTAATCCGCTTCAACCCTCGTAGACTATTGTTACTGGGTCACGGAGAAAACTCAATCTATTTAATTGATCGCGAATTAAGGAACAACTACTCAGAGTGTGTTACGGAAATCGTTCCTATCATTGCAGACATCCAAGACCGTAAGAAAATCTTTGCAATCATGGAAGATTATCAACCGGAAATTGTTTATCATGCTGCGGCCCACAAACATGTGCCATTGATGGAATACAATCCAAGAGAAGCCGTTAAAAACAACGTCTACGGAACTAAAAATGTGGCAGAAGCTGCTAAAGCAGCCAAAGTAAAAAACTTCGTTATGGTTTCTACAGACAAAGCAAATAATCCTCCGAATGTCATGGGAGCGACGAAACGAATCGCCGAAATGATCGTTACCGGATTAAATGAAGCAGGATGTACGAAATTTTCGGCTGTCCGCTTTGGGAATGTGTTAGGTTCTAGAGGAAGTGTGATTCCCGTGTTTCGGGAACAAATCGCAAATGGCGGACCAATTACCATCACGGATTTTCGCATGACGCGCTATTTTATGACCATTCCGGAAGCCAGCCGATTGGTAATTCAATCAGGAGCTTTGGCTAAAGGTGGAGAAATCTTTATTCTAGATATGAGTGAGCCAGTCAAAATCATTGATTTGGCAAAAAATATGATTCGATTGAGTGGCTATAGTGAAGATGAGATAGAAATTATTGAGACCGGGATTCGTCCTGGGGAAAAACTCTATGAAGAACTGCTATTAGATAAAGAACGAAACGATGAAGCCGTATTCGAGAAAATTTTTGTTGGCAATATTACTGGCTATTCAATAGCAGAAGTCATGGAATTTATTGAACAATTATCTGATGATGACAAACAGCTAGCAAAAGATGTTGTTGCTTTTGCCAATGCTTCAAATAAATAGGAGTGGATCAAGTGTACAAAGATAGGGTAAAGCGAGGGATCGACTTTTTGCTGTCCTTAGCAGGGATAATCATTCTTTCCCCGATTTTTTTGATCTTGTGTCTAGCAATTAAAGTAGATTCAAAAGGACCAATTATTTTCAAACAAAAGCGAGTTGGTAAAGACAAAAGTCATTTTAATATCTACAAGTTTCGCACGATGAAAGTTGATACTCCAAAAGAAATGCCGACTCATTTGTTAGAGAATCCTGATTTTTTTATCACAAAAGTTGGGAAATTCTTGCGAAAAACTAGTTTAGATGAACTGCCACAGCTTTTTAATATTCTAAAAGGTGATATGGCAGTGATTGGTCCACGTCCGGCATTATGGAATCAATACGATTTGATTGAAGAACGAGATAAATATGGGGCAAATGACATTCGTCCAGGATTGACTGGACTGGCTCAAATCAGTGGACGTGATGAGCTAGAGATACAGGAAAAAGCTAAGCTTGATGGGTATTATACAGAACACATTAGTTTTGGAATGGATGTTAAATGTTTCTTTGAAACGATTACCTCTGTATTTAAAAGTGATGGTGTCGTCGAAGGTGGTACCGGAACGATGAAGAAGGAGGATGTGGAATGAAACGAATTCTTATTACCGGAGAAAATAGTTATATCGGCAACTCTTTCGTGGAATGGATGGAACAGCATCAATATGAGTATTCCTTTGAAACAATTAGTGTAAAAGATACTAATTGGATAAAGAAAGATTTTTCGAACTACGATTGTGTAATACATTTAGCGGCAATTGTCCATGTTAGAGAAAAAAATGAAGAACTTTACTACAAAATAAATCGAGATTTGGCAGTTGAAGTAGCTAAAAAAGCTTGTCAGGAAGAGGTCAAACAATTCATTTTTTTTAGTACGATGTCGGTTTTTGGCGTAGATGAGGGAGCTATCGGAATCAATACAAATAAAAATCCTAGAAACGCTTATGGGAAATCCAAACTTGAAGCAGAAGTCGCTATACAAGAATTGGAAAACAATGAATTTAAAGTAGCAATAATAAGACCACCAATGATTTATGGAGCCGGATGTACTGGCAACTATCAAAAATTATCTATTTTAGTAAAAAAAATATTATTTTTTCCTAAAATAGATAATAAAAGAAGCATGCTTTACATTGAAAATCTGCATAGTTTTTTAAAAATAATAATAGATAATGAACTGGAGGGAATTTATCACCCTCAAAATAAACAATTTGTGAATACTTCAGAATTAGTCAGCGAAATAGCTAGAGTTCATAATAGAAAAATTACGTTAGTTCCAGGATTCCAAAATGTCATAAAGTTTTTCTCTCTTAAGTCAAGACTAATACAAAAAGTTTTTGGTTCTTTATATTATGATTCGACAATGTTAGGGTATCCAGATTCTTCATATAGAGATATAAATTTTTCCTATCAAGAAAAGGATTTTGTCTGTAGCATTGAGGAGAGTGAAAAGTGAGAAAAGATGTACTATTTATGTGTCAGTTTTTTTATCCAGAGTATGTGTCATCTGCACTATTGCCATACCAAACAGCACTTGGCTTAAGAAATGCTGGATTAACTATTGATATAATGTGTGGATACCCTAAAGAATATATGGGAAAAGAAAAGATCATTCTCAAAAAAGAAGTTGTAGAGGGGATGACTATTTTCAGAAAGAAGTATCTCCAATTGGGAAGAAAAAACTTTCTTAGTCGCTTGATAAACTATTTTTCATTCACCGCTACCATGATTCTGAATATAATGAAATGTAGGAAATACAAGGTAATTATTGTTTATTCAAATCCACCAGTATTACCCTTGGTTGCAATCATTGCAAAAAAACTATTTCAGTGCAAAATTATTTTTGTTGCATATGATCTTTATCCTGAAATTGCGGAACGAACAAATGCAATTTCTGAAAATAGTTTAATTTCAAAAGTTATGAGAAAAATCAATTCCAAGCTGTTTCCCAATGCTTCTCAAGTTGTTGCTTTATCAAATGACATGAAAAAATTTATAGTTTCTGAAAGAGAGATTCAATCCGATAGAGTTACAGTTATCCAAAATTGGGCCACAGAAAACTTTGAGATTGCAAGTATTAAGTCAAGAGAATTCTCTGAACTCAGAGAAAAATATCAAATTATTATTTCTTATTTTGGAAATATGGGAACTGCACAAGATATGCAAACTATCATTGATGTGATTTCAAACCCACTTATTCCAAAAAAAGAAATTGGTTTTCTTTTTGCGGGTCATGGAAATAAACATGAAGAAATAAAAAATGTGATTAAAAGGTATAGTCTGGAAAATTGTTATTTATATGATTATCTAAGTGGCAGTGATTTTAACGATGCGTTGAATATTACAAATTTTTTCATTGTTTCGCTTGAAAAAAATTTGGCTGGTTTGGCAGTTCCTAGTAAGACCTATAGCTATTATCAAGCAAAAAAGCCAGTTATTGCTATCATGAGTGCAGATACAGATATTTCAAAAGAAATTTGTGAAAATAATGCAGGAATATCTGTCAAAAATGGTGAGTCCGAGAAGTTAGTCAACTGGCTATTGCTTCTCTTAGATGATAAAAATCTGGTTTCAAAAATGGAACAAAATATGAAAAATAGAATTACTGTAAGTTACAATAGTTATATTCAGATTGAAAAGTACAAAAATATGATTTTTAAAGTACTGGAGGAATAATAATGTTCAAAAATAAGGTTTTATTAATAACAGGTGGAACAGGCTCTTTTGGAAATGCTGTAATGAAGAGATTTCTGGATTCTGATATAAAAGAAATCCGTATATTTTCTCGTGACGAAAAAAAGCAAGATGATATGCGTAAGAGATACAATAATGATAAATTAAAGTTTTATATTGGGGATGTACGGGATATAAATAGCGTGAAAAATGCAATGTATGGTGTTGACTATATTTTCCATGCAGCTGCTTTAAAGCAAGTTCCTTCCTGTGAGTTTTTCCCTATGGAAGCTGTCAAAACGAATGTTATGGGAACGGATAATGTTGTTACTGCAGCTGTTGAAATGGGCGTGAAGAAAGTTATTTGCCTTTCAACAGACAAGGCAGCATACCCTATCAATGCCATGGGAATTTCAAAAGCGATGATGGAAAAAGTTTTCGTTGCTAAAGCAAAAACGGTTTCTGATGAAAATACTATGATTTGTGGTACACGTTACGGCAATGTCATGGCATCCAGAGGTTCTGTCATTCCTTTGTTTATTGAACAAATTAAATCTGGTAAGCCTTTAACTGTGACAGATCCTGGTATGACAAGATTTTTAATGAGCTTAGAAGAAGCAGTTGAACTTGTCGTCTTTGCTTTTAAAAATGCAAAAGCAGGGGATATCATGGTTCAAAAATCGCCAGCTTCTACCGTTGGAGATCTAGCACAAGCAGTGAAAGAACTATTTCATGCAGATAATGAAATTCATATCATTGGTACTAGACATGGTGAAAAGCGATATGAAACTTTACTTACAAAAGAAGAATATCTTGTGGCAAAAGATATGGGCAACTTCTACCGTGTTCCTGCTGATACACGTGATTTGAACTATGATAAGTATTTCGTGGAAGGAAGTACAGAGTTAACCACGGAAGGGGAATATAATTCAGATAATACACAACGTCTTTCAGTGGAACAAATCAAAGACAAGCTATTAGAGCTAGAGTACGTTCAAGAAGAGTTGAAAGAGTGGAGAAAACAATGAAAATTTTAGTGACAGGCGCAAATGGCTTTGTTGGTAAAAATTTGGTGACTGAATTGAAGAATAACGGATATTCTGACATTTTTGTCTACGATATTGATACACCAGATTATTTACTAGATGAGTACTGCTTAAAAGCTGATTTTGTTTTTCATTTGGCTGGGGTCAATCGTCCAAAAAATGATTCAGAGTTTATGGATGGAAATTTTGGGTTCACGTCTCTTCTATTAGATAAGCTAAAAGAATATAACAATACTTGTCCAATAATGATTTCCTCATCTATCCAAGCTGCATTAGATAACTCTTATGGTAAGAGTAAGAAAGCAGGAGAAGAATTACTTTTTTCTTATCAAGAAGAAACTGGTGCTAACGTATATGTTTATCGCTTTGCTAATCTATATGGGAAGTGGTCGAAGCCAAATTATAATACAGTTGTTGCTACATTTTGTTACAAAATTGCTCGAGGCGAAGAAATCATCGTTAACGATGAAACTGCTAAAATTGAATTATGCTATATTGACGACGTTGTTAAGGAATTGATTCACTGTTTGGAAGGGACTCCGACATCAAAAGAAAGCTACTGTGTTGTTCCAGAAACTGATACAATCACTGTGGGGATATTAAGGGATCTCATTGTATCTTTTAAAAACAGCCGTAAGAATTTATCTGTTCCCAATTTGAGTAATCGAATTGAGAAAAATTTATACAGCACATATTTAAGCTTTTTACCTGAGGATGACTTTTCTTATCCATTAAAAATGAATATAGATGAAAGAGGATCATTTACTGAATTTTTAAGAACAGAGGATCGCGGACAAGTTTCTGTCAATATTTCTAAGCCTGGAATCACTAAAGGAAACCATTGGCATCATACCAAAAATGAGAAATTCTTGGTTGTAAGTGGTGAAGGAGTAATTCGGTTTAGAAAAATTGATTCTGAAGAAGTTATTGAGTATTTTGTATCCGGAGAAAAATTGGAGGTAGTGGATATTCCCGTAGGTTATACCCATAATATTGAAAATTTAGGTTCCACAGATATGGTCACGATTATGTGGGTAAATGAACCGTTTGATTCTCAAAAACCGGATACCTATTATTTGGAGGTTTGAATATGAAGAAATTGAAAGTAATGACAGTTGTTGGAACTCGCCCTGAGATCATCCGGCTATCGGCTGTAATCAATCGTTTAGAAAATTCTGAGGCTATCGACCATATATTGGTTCATACAGGACAAAACTATGATTATGAATTAAATGAAGTGTTTTTTGAAGACTTTAATTTGAAAAAGCCAGATTACTTTTTGAATGCTGCAACGGGTACCGCTATTGAAACCGTAGGGAATATTTTAATTAAAATTGATCCAATTCTTGATACAGTAAAACCAGATGCCTTTTTAGTGCTTGGAGATACGAATAGTTGTTTGTGTGCTATTGCAGCTAAAAGAAGACATATTCCTATTTTTCATATGGAAGCAGGAAATCGTTGCTTTGATCAGCGTGTCCCTGAAGAGACAAATCGTAAAATTGTTGATCATACGGCAGATATCAATTTAACTTATAGTGATATTGCTCGAGAATATTTACTAAGAGAAGGACTCCCAGCAGATCGTATCATTAAAACTGGTAGCCCAATGTTTGAAGTATTGAATTCAAGAAAAGAAGATATTGAAAACTCAATGATTTTAGATGAATTATCTCTAGTACAAGATGAATATTTTTTGGTTTCAGCACACAGGGAAGAGAATATCAGTTCAGAAGAAAACTTTTCTAATTTAGTTGAAGCGTTAAATACTATTGCTGAAAAATATCAATATCCAGTAATTATCAGTACACATCCACGTACGATGAAAATGATTCAACAAAAAGGAGTTCAATTTCATTCTTTGATTCAAACGATGAAGCCAATGGGATTCAATGATTACAATAAGTTACAAATGAATGCAAAAGCAGTTTTAAGTGATAGTGGAACTATCAGCGAAGAGTCGTCTATTCTTAATTTCAAAGCCTTGAATATTCGGCAAGCTCATGAACGTCCAGAGGCTATGGAAGAAGCATCAGTGATGATGGTAGGACTAGCTAGCGATCGTATACTGGAAGGACTTAGTGTACTGGAAAAACAAGACAAAGATACATTAAGAAAAGTTTCAGACTACTCAATGCCAAATGTATCAGAGAAAGTACTTCGGATTATTTTATCTTATACAGACTATGTGAATCGTGTAGTATGGAAGAAATATTAAGGAGATGATTCAGTGTTTATTATTTTTTGCTGTGTAATGTTAATTTTTATTTTTTGGGGAAAAATTAAGACTGGTACTTATCTTAATTTGATTACACCGTTTATTATTTTTTGGACACTGATATTATTTCTATCGAAAAATTTTTCAGGTAATCTATTTGACGTATCTAATCTAACTTATAATAAAGTCTATTTATTTATAGTAACAGTCATTTTATTCTATTTGCTTTTTTCAAATAGAATAAAATGGGATTATGATAGTAAAATAGCTGAATCAGAGAACCATTTACGGAAAAAAAATAAAACAATCGAAATATTTCAAGTAATTACACAATTGTTAATTGTGTTTTTATTGATGTATTATCTATTTAAATATAATAATTTGAAAGCTTTTTTACCAGCATATAAATTAAGAATAGTACGATACCAAGTAGGTGAATTATTTAGTTCAGGCGTTGAACTATTATTTTATAATTATGTTATTACTACTGTAGTTGAGTTGTTTGGTTTGTTAGCGATAGCCAAATTTATTAAGAATAATAAGTTTGATTTTACTTCATTCTTGTCATTGCTTTCACTATTTTTATATTCTTTAATAGGATTAGGAAGATTTGGTTTATTTAATGCTCTTTATTTCATTGTTGCTGGTTTTTGGTTTTTAAAATCTAGTGAAACTACGAAAATAATGTATAAAAAATCTATTTTTAAAAAGTTTTCGAAAATTATTGTTCCAGTTATTTTCCTTTTAGTGGGTATGGTATTTATAGGTATAAATCGATTTAGCAGTAGTTCTGACAATTTTAAAGGTTTTTTTTCTAGTTTAGAAAGTTCATTTTCACAAGCAATCCTTTACTTTATTGGACCATTAAGGTCATTAGACTACTTTTTTAATATATCTTCTAACTATTTACCACAACATTATCTCGGACAAGCTTTTTTTTCAGGAATAAATGAGTTTTTCTACTTTATCTTTTCTTACCTAGGTATTTATCTGACGTCTACAAATTCTGTGATAAGCGATCTAACAAGTACAAGTATAACTATTGGGAACGGCGTTCAATTTAATGCATTTTATACAGCTGTTTTTAATGCATACTTAGATGGTGGTGTTTTAGGGATAATCTTTTTTGCCGCTTTGTTGGGAGTTATAGCTAGTTTAATTTGGAATTTTCACATAAAAAGAAAAAACTACTATTCATATTCGTTGATCGTTTATTTTTCATTAATGTTAGCCTCTACAGTATATCGTTTTGAATTCCAACAATTTAAAAGTTTTTTAATTATTGGGATACTAATTTATTTATCGCAGAAAGCTTATAAAGGAGAACTATTTAATGATAGAAACGATAGTAGCAATTGCTTATAACAGAGAGAAGTCACTTTTAAGATTGCTTAAATCATTAAGTGATGCATATTATCCTCATAAAGTAGATTTAGTTATTAGTATAGATAAAAGTTCGAACGAAGAGGTTCTTAAAACTGCTAACTACTTTGAATGGATTCATGGAAATAAAGAAGTAATCGCTCATCCGAAAAATCTTGGATTACGAAAACATGTAATATTTTGTGGGGAACTCACAAAAAAATATGGAACGATTTGTGTTTTTGAAGATGATTTATATGTTTCAAAAAACTTTTTTTCTTTTTCAGAACAAGCTGTTGAAAAATATAAAAATGAGAAACACATAGCAGGCTTTTCATTGTATAATCACCCAATTTGTATTGAAAGCAATTTACCGTTTTGTCCAATGAAAAATGATTATGATGTTTATGCAATGCAGTATGCAATGTCGTGGGGGCAAGTCTGGACAGATAAACAATGGGAGTCGTTTTATTCATGGTATCAAAAGTTTGAAAATGAGCATTTTAATAATGATTATATTCCTTTGCATTTATCAAAATGGCCGGAAAGCTCGTGGCTAAAGTATTTTATCTTTTATTGTATTGATCAGAGTAAGTATTTTATTTATCCATATCAATCATTATCTACTAATTTTTCAGATGTGGGGACACATGCAAAAATTATGAATAAAGATTTTCAAGTTAGCTTAGAAAATTCGAATGAAAATAGATTATACGTGATGCCTGAATTTGGACTACTTAATAAATATGATAGTTTTTTCGAGTTAATTCCAGAAAAAACAGAATTTGATGATGTTGAATTCGATTTATATGGGTGCAAAAGAGTATATAGTAAGCGATTTGTTGTAACAAGCCAGGCCCTCAATTTCAAGTTAGTGGATCGATTTGGCTTAGAACTACGGCCACATGAATTAAACGTTTTGAATAAAATTGAAGGCGAGTATTTTAGATTATATGATACTTCTGAAATTCAGTTATCTAATTTAGAGCTTCCTAATGACAGAAGTTTTATGCTTTCGTATTATTATGGTGAAATGAATCGGAAAGACCTTATGACTCTTTTAAAGAAAAAAATTATTATGAAGTTAAACAAAATCATGAGCAGATGATATTCGGAGGAAAGTAATGAGACTGAGAAAAAAATTGTATCTGGAGCTTCTTAAATTTAAACTAGAAAGTAGTATTAAGCTAGATAAAAAGGTGGATTTTTGGAAAACTCAGTTTGATGGACATAATTCAGTAGGTGAAAATTCAGAAGTCTCATATAGTCATATTGGAAAAATGAGCTATATAGGAAAAAATTGTATTCTTAATAAAACAAAAATTGGTAATTTTTGTTCAATTGGAAATGATGTAAAAGTAATATATGGGACTCATCCAGTTAACAGTTTTTTTTCTACTCATCCTGCTTTTTATTCAAGTAAATCTCAAAGTAATATGACTTTTGTCAAAAATAATCTCTTTAATGAAAATAACACTTTAGAAAATAATAAAAGTGCTATTATTGGTCATGATGTGTGGATTGCAAGTAATGCAATTATACTAGAAGGGATAACAATAGGAAATGGGTCAATTATAGCTGCTGGTGCAGTAGTAACAAAGGATGTTGAACCTTACACGATAGTTGGAGGGGTTCCTGCTAAAATTATCAAGAAACGGTTTGATGAGTATCAAATAGAAAAACTTCTTGATATGAATTGGTGGGATAAAGATTTAGAGTGGTTTACTCATTCAGATAATATAGAAAAAGTAAATAAGATTATCAAGGAGCAAAAATAAAATGAGAAAAGTAATTGAAAATTTGTTCTATCAAGTAATCTTTCAAATTGCTAAAATTGCGATTCCCTTGATATCAGTACCAATTGTTTCTAGAGCTCTTGGGCCGACTGGAGTCGGTTTGTACAATTATTCAAATTCTATTGCTCAATATTTTGTTATTCTTTCAGGTCTGGGAATTAGCTTATATGGAAACAGAGAAATTTCCCGTAGTCGAGATTCGCAAATCAAAATGTCCAAAACATTTTGGGACCTTGTCGCTTTAAAATTTCTTACAACATCTATTCTAATTTTTTGTTACTTTTTTTTTATCTCTTATTTAGAGAATCCTATTATTTATATTGTTCAAGGAATAACAATTTATGCCGTGATTTTTGATATTTCATGGTTTTTTATGGGAATCGAAGATTTTAAAAAAGTTACGATGACAAGTTTGTTATTTCAAATTCTTGGTTTAGTATTTATTATTATACTGATAAAAAATGAGAACGATACATTAAAATATATTTTTATACAAAGTATGAGTCTATTTCTCTCTCAGGTTTTTACTTGGATATTTCTAATTAAGAAAATAAAATTTGTTTTTCCTTCTGCAAGGAATGTTTTTTTTCATTTTAAAAAATCTTTAGCATATTTAATACCACAAGTTTCTGTATTATTTTATACTAATCTTAATAAAACTATTTTAGGTGTGTATACTGGTAACCAAGAAGTGGCATACTATTCAAATGCACAAACTATCAATACAATGGTTATTATGATGATTACAACTCTGGATACTGTTTTACTTCCCAAAATGAGTTATTTATCATCTAAAAATAATTCCAAGGGTATTCTTGGAATTATGATGAAATCAATTCACTTACAGTTATATGTGTCAATTGGAGCAGTTTTTGGACTAATAGCGATTTCTAAATCTATGGTGCCTTGGTTTTTTGGGGATGAATTTTTAATTTTAAAAAGTATAATCCCAATGTTTGCACCTTTACTGGCAATTGTTCCTTTAGGAATGGCTATTTCAAGACAATATTTACTACCAATAGGCGAAATAAAAAAATATAATTACTCTGTGATTCTAGGTGCAGTAATAAGTATTTGCATAAGTTTATTTACAATAAATTTTTTAGGAATATACGCGGCTATTTTGGCAACAATTATATCAGAATTATTTGTGACAGTCTCTAGAGGGATCTCATTTGTAAGAAAAGAAAAGTTTAAATTTGATATAAAGTTGATTAGTAAACTTTTTTTTTCTGGTGTAGTAATGCTTTTTAGTATAAATTATTTTACTAAATTTTTGAATCTTGCGCCTAATCCTATAACAACAATACTACAAGTAATTTTGGGAATAATTATTTATTTTTGTGTTACATTTATAATTGGAGCTAGTCCGCTAAAAATTTGGAAGGAAAAATAGTGATGGTACAGAAAGAAATCTCAGTAGTTATACCATATTATTCAAAATTCACATGGTTAGAAGAAGCTCTTGAAAGTTTAAATAACCAAACATATAAAGACTTTGAGGTAATAATCGTTAATGATGGATCGAATGATAATTTGAATTCAATTATTAATAGGGGAAATTATTTCTTTGAATTGATAATTTTAGAACAAGAGAATAAAGGTCCAGCTGCAGCAAGAAACCACGGTATATTGTATTGTAAATCAAAGTATGTAGCTTTTCTCGATTCTGATGATATATGGTTACCAAGAAAATTAGAACTCCAGTATAAATTCATGGAGAAAAACAAATCAATCTGGAGTCAACACTCGTATAAATGTTTTTACGAAAATGGAGATGAGAAAAGTATAGATACAAGTAAATATAAAGATAATGTTTTTATAGATACCTTTGTGTCATTTAAAGTTCAAACCTCTTGTGTTATGGTTAGACGAAATGCTCTCTTTAAAGAGGGTAAATTAATTATAAAGTACCGAGAAGATCAACGTTACGGACAAGATTTATTTTTTTACAGAGATTTAGCTGAGAGATATAAGCTTGATTGTATTAATGAGTATTTAACTCTTTTTCGAATTAGAGGCAACAATGCTGGTTTTCGAGCAAGTGTTCAATTGTATAGTAAAGCTAATACATGGATTCATACTATATCAATTGAAAGAGAGTTAAATTTACCAGGGATGGTGAAGGCGGCTTATTGGCTCAGTTGGAGGAGTTACATATTGTTAAACAATTTATATAACGGAAAAATTAACGAAATTATAGCCGGCTTATTTTATTTTGTTCCTTATGGTATGTTGAAGTCCTACAACTTTTTTAGAAAGAAAGTATGATACTATATGAAAAATATTTTATTCATTGTTAATGACTATTTACCTAAACCAACTGCAAATGGAATTTGTGTGAAAAATATTTGTGAAGAGTTAGTTGATGAGTTTTCAATTCATATAATTTGTCAACAAAATGACCTTAAACAAAGCAAATATGAAATAATTGATAAAGTTCATGTTCATAGGATTCTAACAAATGAGCGAAAGAAAAGACTAGAGTCCAAGACAGTAGCGAGGTTGAGTTATATAAAATTATTAAAGTATTGCAAAGATATGTTGGGACGCTATTCAATTGATAACGATCTAGTGAAATTGATATATGAAAAAATTGAATATTTAGATTCGATTTTTAAGATTGATGCTATAATTTCTGTTTGTTTTCCATTTGAGTCAATTATGGCGGCAATGTCGTATAATTTAAAAAATGGTACTCCTTTTATAGAGTTACTGTTTGATAAGTTCTCGGATAGTCAAACTAGGCATAGAAATATTATTAACAAAAAAATGAAGTATGAGAGAAATTTATCTTTAGAAATAGAAAGTTTCAAAAGAGCTAAAGCAATAATTGCATCGAATGACTGGAAGGAATATTTTTCAGATAAGAAAATGGACGTAGATTTTATTGATGTTCCAACGTTGTATATTGATAATGTTGTGTCTGATGTCATAAATGAAAGTGCTAAAAAACGAGCTATTTTTGCAGGATCATTAAGTAGTAAGATGAGACCTGTTAATGAAACTTCAAAAATATTAAAGGCTTATTTTTCAAACTATGATAATTTGTCAGTAGATTTTTATGGAAATGCTGGAGATCAACCTGCATTGAAGAGACTGCAGAGAATGTTTCCCAATTATATTAGTTTGAATAAATCGATTCCCTTGAAGGATATAAAAATGAAGTATGTTGAATCAGACATCCTAATTTCAATAGGAAATATTGATATATCTCAGACTCCTAGTAAAGTTTTCGAGTATATTGGAATGAGAAAGCCTATTATTCATTTTTACAGACATGAGAAGGATCCAATAAATGTTATTCTTAAGAAATATGAAAATGCACTTTTAATTAATCAGTTTGGAGAAACACCAAAATTAGTAGAGGACATAAATAATTTCGTGAAGTCGAAGATGAGTATTCCAAATGTCGATGAATTAGAACAAACTTTTATTTCCGCTACACCAAAATATTCTTCAAAAAAAATTATAAATGCAATATGGAGGAAATAAAAAATGAAAGTGTCAGTTTTTGGTCTTGGCTACGTTGGCCTAGCGAATGCCTTATTATTGTCTCAACATGAACAAGTAAAAGCTTATGATATTGTAGGAGAAAAAATCGAGATGTTGAATCAAGGAACTTCTCCGTTAGAAGATAAAGAAGTACATGAGTTCTTAAAACGGGATGACTTAAATGTTGAATTCACAAAAGATTTTGAAGATGCCGTTACTTTTGGAGATTATTTGATCATCGCAACGCCAACAGACTATGATGAAAAGAAAAATTATTTCAATACATCCACTGTTGAAGATGTCATTGAAAAAGCGTTAGCAATTCGTCCAGACGCAACGTTTATTATCAAGTCAACTGTACCAGTTGGATACACATTAGATGTTAAAGCTAAATTTAATACGGAGAACATTATTTTCTCGCCCGAATTTTTAAGAGAAGGTAAAGCGTTATACGACAACTTACATCCTTCGAGAATTGTCGTTGGCGAAGTATCTGATCGAGGACAAGAAGTGGCTAATATGTTTAAAGAAAATGCATTAGACGAAGATGTAACGGTTCTTTTAACCCATTCAACGGAAGCTGAAGCGATTAAATTATTTTCAAATACTTACTTGGCTTTACGTGTGGCTTACTTTAATGAGTTAGATACTTATGCGGAATCTAGGGGATTAGATAGCCGACAAATTATTGAAGGTGTAGGATTAGATCCAAGAATTGGTTCCCATTATAATAATCCTTCATTCGGTTATGGAGGCTATTGTCTACCAAAAGATACGAAGCAGCTTCGTGCAAATTATGAAGATGTGCCAAGTAATATAATTGGGGCTATTGTTGAATCCAATACGACTCGTAAAGATTTTATTGCGGAACAAATTCTTGCAAAAAAACCCAATGTGGTTGGTATATATAGACTGACGATGAAAGCGAACTCTGATAATTTCAGGTATTCATCGATTCAAGGAATTATGAAACGTATTAAAGCTAAAGGAATCGAAGTGGTTGTCTATGAACCGACTCTTGATGCGGATCATTTCTTTCATTCTAGGGTGATCAAAGATTTTGATGAGTTCAAAAGTGTTTCTGATATCATTGTCAGCAATCGTTTTGAAGAGATACTTAAAGATGTAGAGGAAAAAGTTTATACGAGAGATATCTTTGGTGATAATTAGATTGAAACAAGTTTTTTCTTCAAAAATACTTACTTTAGATTAAAAAATAATTTTCTCCTTTTTATTAAGAGAATACATCCCCAAAGAAGATACCCCGTATCTTCTTTTTCTTTCCCCAAAAAATCCCCTTCAAAAAACTCTACGAAAACATACGTTCCCTATTGCCAAAAGGTAACGCTTTCTATATGATGAAATGGAATAGAAACCAAATAAAAAAAGGCACTTTCTACGGGTGTTGGCGCACCTGTAGAAAGCCCTGATCAGTCACAACGTTTACACAGCTGACCAATCAAGTTGCCATAGTTGTTTCCCGAAGGAACCAACGTGTTTATTTTACCGAAAGTTGATAGCGATTACTAGTCGCTTTGTGCAATTTTTTGAAATTTTCACGTTTTTCCTGAGGTTTATTTCGCTATGTCAAAGGCATTGGACACGCTGGTCTGATGCCTTTTTTGCTGTTTCTTGATCGAGTGGTTTTCATGGGAATGGGACGCTGTTTCGTTATTGGAAGCTGCTTTTGTTGGCGGATCAAGAAATGCTTTCATCCTAGGTAAAAAGCAAGATTTGGTTTCTATTCGCCTTTCATTTTTCACTGTTGGTATTGATAGAATTAGAAACGGAGGAAAAAATATGTCAGTGATCCAGGCGTTGATCATCTCAATTTGGGTGGCGTTGATTCAAGCCCGCTTCTTCGGGTATGCAGGCTTGAATTTGCGGTTTAGTCCGCTTATGACGAGTTTATTTGTCGGTGTCGTTCTGGGAGATGTTGCCCAAGGGGTAACGGTTGGTGCAGCTATCCAATTGATTTCTATGGGTCAGATTGCGCCAGGCGGCCAGATGGCAACAGAACCGGCTGTCTCGGGAACTGTGGCTACAGCAGTCGCTATCTTAGGTAATCTAGAGCCGACAGCGGCAGTAGCAATCGCGATTCCCGTCGGAATTCTAGGAAGTTATTTATATACATTAAAAATTATCGTGAATTCTTTTGTGACCAAATACATTGATCGGGTGGTCAATAATCTGGAGGACAAGAAATTTACTTTTGCAATCGGTCTGTTGCCAACCCTATTGACGATGCTGACTCATGTGCCGGTATTGTTTATCGCTTTATATTTCGGGGCAGATTCGATAGCTAATGTTGTGACACAATTGGAAGGCACGGTTGTCTTTCATATACTGGATGTTGTCGCCAGTGCGTTAGCAGCTGTTGGGATCGCGATTTTGATTCGGATCATTGGTCAAAAGACCGATATGTTCTTTTTCTTTTTGGCATTCTTCTTAACGATTATTTTGAAAGATTTAGGAATCACCATGGTTACTTGGGCTGTACTGGGTATCGTGACTGCAGGCATTTACACCATGATTATGATCAATGCAAAGGAGGCAGCCTAGATGGATGCAGAGAATACTTCGACTGAAAACAATGGACTGACTAAAAAGGAACTGAACCAGATTTGGAATCGCTGGTACTGGATGAACGAGATCCCTCGCACCTATGAGCGACAAGTCGCACCAGCGTTGATGTATGCATTGACGCCTCTGCTTAAAAAAATCTATAAAGATCCTGAAGACTTGCGGGATGCCTACAATCGGCACTTGACCTTTTGGAACACTGATGCGATCTGGGGCGGCAGTACCATTTCTGGGATTACTGCATCTCTGGAAGAACAGCGGGCCAAAGAGTTGACAGAAACAGGTTCTGAGCAGACCGTTTCAACAGAATTGATCGAAGCAACGAAAGTCGGATTGATGGGACCAATGGCAGGGATCGGGGATTCCATTAATAATGGCACGTTGCAGTATCTATTGATTGCGATTGCACTGCCTTGGGCTGCAGATGGTTTATGGTTCGGTGCGGTTATTCCTTGGATCGTCTTTTCTGTTGTAACGTATCTCTATGGCCGTGCATTTGTCCACTTTAGTTATCGGTTAGGGAGGCAAGCGGCTCGAGAACTGATTGCCGGAACAAGAGCCAATTTGATCATGAAAGCGTTGACGATTCTTGGTATGTTCATGATGGGAGTGACGGCGGCACGGTTTGTGACGATTCAATCTTCATTATCTTTTGTCCTGTCAGAAAGAGAATTTGCTTTACAGAGTATTCTGGACTCTATCTTGCCAGGCATCTTACCACTTTCACTGATCATGGGCTTGTACTTCTACTTTGAAAAGAAGGGTCTGAATGTACTAAAAGGGATGTTATTGCTGACTGTTATCGTTGGATTGTTGGCAGCGATCGGAATTTTATAAATCAGAAAGAGGGTGTCACAAATGGGGAAAATTACTTTTGCTCGAGTAGATAGTCGCTTGATTCATGGCCAGATCGTGACAAAGTGGGCCAAGTCTTCGGGTGCGAATACGATTTATATTATCGATGACGCGGTGCGTTCCGATGATTTTTCGATGGATATTTATATGGCTTCAGGAAAACGTTACGGTTTTCAAGTGAAGGTATACAGCATAGCGGAAGCGCTGGCAGCTTGGGAAGCCAATCAGTTCGGTGCAGATAAAGTATTTGCTTTGTTCAAAACGGTAGCAACAGCGATCAAGTGTTTGGAGTTGGGGTTACCGTTACCTTGTTTGAATCTAGGCGGCACGCCAAAAAGACAAGCGGCCGAGTTCTTCATTAAAAATGTTGCCCTAACCGAGACAGAGTTGGAACAATTGCGTCAATTATCAGCTGAAAAGGACATCAAGATTTATGCGCAAACGGTTCCTGAAGCAGCGAAGAAATCGATTTAGGGGGGATGTCGATGAAAAAAATTGCAGTAGTCAATTCAAAAAGTTTTGGCAAGTTTTTTCCGGAACATATCCAACGACTGCAAGCATTTGGCGAAGTGGACTTTCATCTGTTTGAACCAACGATTAAAGGGGCACAACTGGCTGAGGCACTCAGGGACTATCAGTGCATTATCGCTAGTGTCACGCCAACTTTCGATCGTACGTTTTTTCAGAATACACCAAATCTAGGATTGCTTTGCCGTCATGGTCTAGGGGTCGATAATGTAGACCTTAGTGCTGCAACCGAAAATCAGGTACTGGTGACCAAAGTTTTAGGACCAATCGAACGACAAGCGGTAGCAGAACATGCGATTGCTTTGTTAATGAACGAACTTCGTAAGATCAATAAAGGGCAGCGGCTGATCAAAAATGATGAGTGGCACTTGCGGTCGAGCTGCAATAGTTTTGAACTCAAGCACGCAACGGTCGGTGTGATCGGCTATGGCAATATCGGCTCCAAGGTTGGCCAGATTCTGCATGAAGGCTTTGGTGCTGAAGTGCTAGTCTATGATCCTTATAAGTCTGCTGAAGACATTCACAAAGCAAAAGGAAAAAAAGTATCTTTGCCGGAATTATTGTCAGAAGCGGATGTCATCACACTTCACTGCAATCTTTCAGATGAAAACCAGCGGATGCTTTCTGATGCAGCTTTTGATCAAATGAAGCAGCATGTCTTGCTGATCAATACTGCACGTGGGGAATTGGTGGATGAAGCAGCTTTGATCCGTGCGTTGGCTAGAAAAGAAATTTCCGGTTATGCTGCCGATGTCTTTTGTCAGGAACCGTTAGAGCCTACGCATCCATTACTGGCTTTTGAAAATGTCACATTGACCCCTCATATCGGTGCGTATACTTCTGAAAGCTTAGCCGGAATGGGAGATCATGTAGTGACGAATATTGAGCGCTTTTTTGCGCAACTAGAACCCTTTGATCTGGTGAATGAAAGGAGTTGGTCGGTATGATTGGTATGCAAATTATTTCTCATGGCGAACTCAGCCAAGGGATCGTTCATTCGTTACAAATGATCATTGGTGAGACACAGCAGATGGCGTTCGACACACTTGCTGAAAATGAAGAGGTCGACAGTTTCCGTCAAAAAATTTTAGATCAAAGTCGCAAGCTGGATAGGGGGCATGGGGTCTTGGTATTTGTCGATATGTTTGGAGCAACGCCTTACAACTGTGCTTATTATAATTCACAATTTTTTGACCCTAACCATTATCAGATCGTTGCCGGGTTCAATCTGCCGTTAGTGATTGAAGCAATCATGCAACGTGAACAGATGTCTTTGTCACAATTAGTCGCACATTTGCGTCAGGCAGCGATCGACACGATTGTCTTTCAAGACAAATATGAGTGAAGAGAAAGTGAGGCAGTCTATGTATACGGCATTAATGATGCGTCCCGAGGACAATGTTGCCATGGTTTTGCAACCAACGCCGGCGGAATCATCCGTGAAGATTGTTAATCAAGCGACCTTAAATGAATTCCTGATTGTCCAGTCTATTGACAGCTACCATAAATTTTCTGTAAAAGATATTGAATCTGGCGAAGAGATTATCAAATATGGCGAAGTGATAGGGATTGCTACAGCAGCGATTACCAAAGGTGAACATGTGCATACACATAATGTGAGGAGCATCAGAGTCTAATGAAACCAATAATGGGTTATAAACGATCCGATGGGCAATATGGAATCCGCAACAAAATTTTAGTCATTGCGACAGTGGGCTGTGCCAATGAAACTGCACGCCGTCTGGCTGAACGAATTGCCGGCACGGTCTTTATCCCAGCTGGAAAAGGCTGTGGTCAAATTGGAGATGCAGTAGAAATCACCAAACGAACGTTGACGGGATTTGTCTTAAATCCCAATGTCTATGGGGCAGTCTTTGTCGGGTTAGGCTGTGAGACGATTCAGCCTCACGAAATGGTGGCTCGGGTTCAGAAGGTATCAGACAAACCGGTCTACTCTTTTAGCATCCAGGAAGAAGGCGGGACAACAAAAACAATCGCGACAGTCGTTCCTTTATTAGAAAGACTGGTAGGCGCGGCTGCCCGGATTGTGAGGGAACCCGTTGAACTATCTGCTCTTACTTTAGCGACCAATTGTGGCGGCAGTGATGCAACCAGTGGGTTATCCGTCAATCCTGCTTTGGGAGTTGCGACAGAACTTTTGGTAGCTGCAGGCGGTCGATCGATCCTAGGAGAAACGACAGAATTGATCGGTACAGAGCATATCTTGATCCGTCGTGCCAAAAACCAACAAGTCAAACGGGATATTCAGACTATCATTGGCGGTCTCGAAAAACAATTTGAACGTCTCCAAGTAGATATTCGAGGAGCAAATCCTTCACCTGGTAATCAAAAAGGTGGTTTGACGACACTTGAAGAAAAATCGTTAGGGGCAATCATGAAAGCAGGACACGCCACGATCAATCAAGTCGTCAAATATGGAGAGATCGCCACTGAAAAAGGGTTGATCATCATGAACACTCCAGGATACGATATTGAATCTGTAACGGGGATGGTGGCTGGCGGCGCCCAGATCTGTGTCTTTACAACGGGGAGAGGCACGCCCATTGGAAATCCCATCGTACCAATGATCAAGATTACCGGTAATCATGAGACGTATCAACGAATGACTGAACATATGGATCTTGAGTTATCTGCGATCATTACCGGCGAAATGTCCATCAAGGAAGGTGGCGAAAGAATCCTTTCTGAGATGATCGCAGTGGCAAATGGAAAACGAACTGCAGCGGAGAAATTAGGCTTTCAGGAGCTAGCGATTTATCGCAACAATGAAGTCTGGGGCTGTGATTTATAAAACAGCCCCAACTAAATACTGCTAAACATCCTATCTAGGTGATTTAGCAGTTGCTATTAAGCCAATCGTACTTTTGAAAAACTGTCACTTTTAACAATCGTCATTACTGCAATAAAAAAGAAATATCAAGAAAGTACAATCAAGAAAGAACTGTTATCGAAAAACGATGTAGCGCCCTCCAGAAGTTAGCTGTTTCAGCTATCCTATAGAGGGCGCTCTCTTACGAATAGATTCTTGAAGAAACGTGTGAGAGTGCCTTTTCGGATAGAGAACGGATTTCTTCGTGAAAAAATTGTCTAGAGAGGCGACCCAAATGAGTCTATCTTCTTTGAAACAATAAATGGGTTAGGATTTTAGTATAAACCGGTATATTTTAGTATCATTTAAGCCCTAAACTTTTTATAATTGGATGAAGCGGTTACAAACAAGCATTGATGTCATTGATCAAAAAGAAAGATTCCAAGTTGATAATAGGAGGAATAGCATGTTAGCTAACAGTGAGCCATTACAGCAATTGATGGATTTAATTGAAATCCCCGTTTTAGTCCAAGAGAAAGTGAACGCAGCCATAGAGGAGCTGCAAGAACAAGAGATGATTACTAGTGTACATAAATTGCTCGATCCAGTAACAGCTTCAGCAGAAGCCAAGTGGTTATCCCAACTGTACAAAGAGGAGTCGATGAAGGAATTGGCGATCCATTTGTATGCAGCGACCATCAGCTGGAAACATATTTATCAACCGCTGCAAATTCCTCATGAGATTTATTTGGCTACGATGAGGGCATTTACTCGATTCTTAAAAGAAACGAAACAAGCCGATAATCAGGATGTGTTTGATCGTGGATTTTGGACATGGCGGTATTTGTGCGGATTAGAATTTAGGATCGATCAGCTAGAATTTGAAATGATCGCCGCTGATCATAAGAGCAAAGCACCACAACTTGAAGGTCAAGCCTATCTTTCTCTTCACATCCCTTCAGATGCGAAACTGGTTCATGAGCAAGTCCAAGAAAATTATCAGTCAGCCAGAATGTTTTTTGAAACCTACTTTCCTGCATACGCTTCAGCACCAATTGTGACGGATACTTGGCTGCTTTCGCCCAAGTTGAAAGAATGGCTGCCAGCAACTTCCAACCTCGTTTTGTTTGGAAATGACTACGAACTGCTGTTGACAGAACCAGAAAAAAATGACGGCGTACTCTGGCTCTTCAATACTATTTCTAACGATGTCAGCAAGTATCCCGAAAACACCACCTTACAAAAAGCAGCGAAAGCATGGCTGTTAGCAGGGAATGCGATTGGATCGGCTGTAGGACGATTGAAATAGTTTTTTCGAAGCAGAAGGACGGCGATTATCGCTAAAGTGGATGCGAGTGTTACAGGGAAACTAAGTATGATCGTGTTCGTTTGATAGTTGCTGTGAAAGAAGAGACATAACAGGAGTTTCCTGAAGAACTAAAAAAGCAAAGACCTGGAAATCAGAAAGAGATTCCAGGTCTTTTCTGCTAAGTAAAGGTATACCAGACACATTTATTCTGTGTCGGAATGGCGTCAGTAGAAGACTATCTTTTAAAAAAAATAATTATTCAGTATAATAGAACCGAAGTACGTAGCACTAATGCGTAAGGAAAAGGGAAAGTCAATGAGAATAAAGAAAAAAATCAGAGAATATCATACACCGTTCGCAAGAGTCGCCGATAAAAGACTGGAATTAACGTTATCATCAGAGACGATTGCAGAAAAGAAAAATTTTTATAATGTGTTGTTTAATGACGACCGTATCGGAGACGTTATGCAGCGGGAGTTTCTTTTGCAGGAAGGCAAGAAACCTGTTGCTTTGCTGAAATCGTGGATACCAGTCGATTATTTGGTAGAAAGAAAAAATGCTGATGTAGAATTATTAGTAGACCAGTCAAAAGGGGTATCTAGTATTAGAAAAGAGATTGCCCTGTCATGGCCGAATGAAATCGAGGCACAGCAACTGCAGATCATTGGAGACAGTCAAGTGCTGATTGAAAAAACCTTTTTTTTGGATCAAGATAAAACGATCATCCGCTACGAAGAAGAAATCTCTGATCCAGATGCGTATTTGTTTGAGGAGTGAGACAATGGGAAAGTTTTTGTACTTAGAAGCCAAAAGAAAAATTGTTGAGATGATTCAAGGCGGCGACTTTGGTTCAAATGATAAGATTCTAAGTGAGCGTGAATTGGCAGATATCTTAGGGTATAGTCGGATGACAGTTAAAAAAGCCATTGGTTCCCTGGTAGAAGATGGCGTTCTTTATAAAAAGCGGGGCGCGGGAACTTTTCTATCCAATGAGGGACATTCCAATCGTTTTGAGGTTGGAGACGAGTCGCCGCTATCTTTGACACAGGGGATTCGAATCAAAGGAATGGAGTCTAGCAGTTTTGTTGAATCCTTCAAACTGGTTTACGATGATCCAGAGTTGATGGCTGTCTTTCCAGAATACTTTGAGTTTTTTGAATTGATCCGGGTGCGGGAGGCTAATGAAGACAAAGTATCCTTGCAAATTGCCTATTTCCCTTTTCGTTTATTTAAAGATGCTCATCGCTATGATTTTGGTAGTTTTTCACTCTATGACTATATGGAATACAAAAATAAACGACCTGTCAAATTCAAGAAACAGTTTTATGCTAGCCGAGTGGAAGACGAAAAACAGTTCAGCAAAATCAATATGCGGCCTGGAGAATACGTCTTATGTATTGAATATTATGGCTATACTGATCAGAATGAGTTGGTGGAATATACAAAATCTTTTTTTAATCCAGAAAAAATAACCTTCAATGTAGAGACCGACTATTAAGTGGTTCTAAAATTGGTTGCTAAAAAAGACCTATTCAAGAAATTGGTCTTTTTTTTGTTGTTTTTCTATCGAAGGGGTTCTATTATCTAGTTGTAAGTAATTGGGAAACGATTACAGATGAAAGGAGAAGACACATGAAAATTGTTTTGGCGAGTCATTCTAATTTAGCGCAAGGCATGAAAGATACGGCTGAATTTATTATGGGGAAGCAAGAAAATCTATCTGCGATCACCGCCTATGTTGATGAGAAGGTTGACTTTTCGGCACAGCTTACAGCGTTGATCTCAGAAATAGCAGAGGAACCAATCATATTTATCAGTGATCTGCTTGGAGGGAGCGTCAACCGTGTGATCACTGAAACAATTGCAGGAAAAGAGAACCAATTTCTAATTGCAGGGATGAATTTGCCATTGGTATTAGAAATTGTTTCAATGAGTTTTTCTGCAGAACCAGCAAAGATTAAGGAACAACTCCAGCAAGTGATTGTAACCGCTACAAGTGGTGTCAAATTGATTGAAGTAAATCCTGATCAACCAGATGAAGACGAATTTTAAGGGAGAGAGTCAACATGATCAAAATGACAAGAATTGATTACCGTTTATTACATGGACAAGTAGCATTTGCGTGGACAAAAAATTTGTCTGCCAATGCGATTTTGATTGCAAATGACAACGTAGTGAACGACTCATTTAGAAAGCAAACATTGAATTTGGCAAAACCTAATGATACGAAATTGATATTTAAAAGCATTGACGATTCAATTGCTGCGATTAAAAGCGGTGTCACAGATAAATACAATGTGTTCATCGTTGTAGAAAATGTTCATGATGCCTACCGATTGGCAAAAGGAACTCCGGAAATCAACAAAATCAATTTAGGGTTATCCGCAAAGCGTGACGATAGCAAGAACATTGCGAAAGCAGTCTATGTCACAGATGAGGAAATCAAAGAACTAACGGAACTGGAAAATTCTGGCATCGAAATCTTAGTTAAACAAGCACCAAATGATGCCAATATAGAATTCAGATCGTTAGTTTAGCCGAAGGGAGTAAGGATGATGATTGTTCAAACAATTGGTATTTTTATTATTGCACTAATAGCAAATATGCAGGATTTTCTAGGTTCTTCCTTCATTGGTCGTCCCTTAGTCACAGGATTATTTGTTGGGTTATTATTTGGGGATGTGACCCAAGGCTTGATCATGGGCGCAACCTTAGAATTGGCCTTTCTAGGTTTGATGGGCGTCGGCGCCACTGTGCCGCCGGATGAAATCATCGGCGGAATCTTGGCTACCGCACTTGTTTTAAAAAATGGTTATGGTGTCGATGTGGCATTGACACTTGTCTTGCCGATCGCAGCTTTAGGATTAGCCATCAAAAACATTTTATATGTTGTGATCTTTCCGGCAATGACTCATAAAGCTGATCACTTGATTGAAGAAGGCAAGATCAAAGAAGCGGCCAATATGCATTTATGGGCATCTTTCACTCGGATTGGATTGATGACAGTCGTGACTACTGTTGCCTATGTAATCGGCAGCGGTACAGTCGATAAAATTTTGAAATTAATACCACAAGCTTTTATTGATGGGATGAATATTGCAACCAATATTCTGCCTGCTGTCGGATTTGCTATGTTGATCAATATGACTTTCTCTAAAAAAGTGGCACCCTTCTTTTTCTTAGGTTTCGTTTGTGCCGCGTACTTGAAATTAGATATGATCGCAACTGCAATGATTGGCGCTATTTTTGCAGGCATCATGTACATCATTTTTGATGCGATCCAAAAAAACAAAGGGCAAGTGATGACGGATGGGGAGGAACAATATGATGACTTCTAAAAAAATCGCAAAGAAAGATTTGATGGGCGTCTTTTGGCGATCAATGCCGATGGAAGCTTCATTCAACTATGAACGGATGATGAGTTTAGCGTTTGCCTATACGATGGGCGGCGTGATTCAAAAACTTTATCCAGACAAAGATGATCAGAAAAAAGCAATGAAAAGACACATGGAATTCTTTAACTGTACATCAGCGACTTCTCCATTCATTGCAGGTGTTGCTGCTTCAATGGAAGAAAAGAAAGCAAATGATCCTTCTTTTGATGAATCTTCTATCAATGCCATGAAAGCTGGATTAATGGGCCCTATCTCAGGTATCGGTGATTCGATCTTCTGGGGAAGTTTGCGGATCATTGCCAGCGGTATCGGGATTTCATTAGCGAAACAAGGAAGTATTCTTGGTCCGATTTTGTTTCTGCTCGTATTTAACATCCCGAATGTTCTCGTTCGTTATTTCGGTACCATGTGGGGCTATAAAGCCGGGGTTTCTTTTATTGACAAGATGTCAAGCGGATTGATGGATAATATCACTTATGCAATCAATATTCTGGGAAATACCGTAATCGGTGGGATGGTCGCTTCAATGGTGATCATCAATATCCCAGTGAAATTGACCAGCGGTAAAGATGCGCAAACGATCCAAGGATTGCTAGACTCGATGATGCCAGCCTTATTGCCGTTACTGATCACATTCCTATTCTGCCGTTTGTTGAAAAAGGATGTCAAAGTCTTCTATATCTTATTGGCAATTCTAGCTGTAAGTATTTTAGGGGCGGTATTCGGATTTTTAGCGGTATAAAAAAGGAGAGAAACTCATGCCATTTGTAAAAGAACAATTTATTAGCAACTATTCTCAAGTGATCGATCAATTAGATGCGGTGAAAGAAACAGCTGACGAAATGAAGCAGCAGAAATTTACTAAGATCTTCTTGATGGGTTGTGGGGGAACGTTCACCAAATTTGTCGGATTAAGACCACTATTGTTTGAAAAATTATCTGTGCCATTTTTGATTGTCAGCCCGGAAGAGTTGCTAAGCCTTTATTTTGATCAAATCGATGATCAAACATTGATTATTGCTGGTACAAAGACGGGTTCTACGCAAGAGATTCTTGATACACTTGGGAAAGTGCATCAAGTTTATCCTGAAACAACGATTTATGGGTTTATCGGTGATGATGACACACTTTTGGATGGAGCGGATATTCTTGATTACCGGACGAGCTCTGTTGATACAGATGTTCATTTGGTTCTGTTCGGCTGGTTCATTGAGTGCTATACTCAAATGGATCAAGACAAACTGGTTAAGATGCGAAAAGAAATTCTCCAACTTGGCACATTTGTCGGAGAAGCCATCGCTGGGGCCAAAGAATTCGCGCAACAACTGATTGCGACTGTCGATGTGGCGAAACCGCAAATGTGGGTGACATCTGGACGTTTATGGGGTGAAGTTTGTTGCTTCTGTAACTATATTTTGGAAGAAATTCAATGGATCCAAGCACAGCCGATCCATTCTTCTGAATTTTTTCATGGTCCATTCGAAATGGTGGCCGAGGATTACCAAGTCAACTTGATTATGAACGCTGATTCTAATCGTGACCAAGATCAACGGGTGGAACGCTTTATTGCTTCTCACTCTGCGCAAGCTAAAACGGTTGATTTAAATGAGTTTGGGTTGGATCGTTTTTCAAAAGAAACACAGAAATTTTTGATGCCTTGGTTTTTGAATCACTTCTTTGATCTATTATTGACTGTCTATACAGAAAAAACGGGAAAGAGTGCTAAGACACGCAGATATTATCGGAAAGTAGCGTATTAAAAATGAAACAAGAATTGTTCGAATTTCTTTGCTTGTATTTTCCTCGGATTTTTACTCAGAAGCAGAAAAAAACTTTTCGGCAATGGCTCGGTAAGTATTTAACTGAAGCTACAAATTGTCAGCAATCAGGAGACTACTTCTTCAGAGAAAATGCTACTTACACATTGATCATTGATATCTCGACACCAGAATGGTTTCCTTGGGGGAAAGACCATCTGACAAGAGAAAGTCGGTTACGCTATATCAAAGTTTTGGGGATGATAAAAATAGCTTTGATTTTAGCCGGGGCTCTAGGTATCTTTGCGGTCACAAAAATGATTGGTGAGCAGCAGTGGTTATGGTCCAGTGCGATGGTATTGGTAGTAGGCGGAGTATTGCTTTTAGGATTTGGCCTGCCGCACCGTTATAATTTTTCTAAATTAGCGACGCTGGCAACGGTGATCAATCAATTCATTCAAGACGAGCGTTCCAATTTGTTCATTGTCGATTCAGAGATTCAGCTGTATGCTTCAGTATCATCACAAATAACGACAAAGACGATCAGTTCAGTAGATGATTTATACATTGGGGAACAATCTGGATACCATCAAGAGGCTACCGGGCAAAAACACTATTTTAGTTTTACGCAAGTAGCTGGAACGACCTTTATCCCTAACAAGCAGCGGCAAAAGTCGGATGTACCCCCCAAGACGTTCTATGAAGATTTCGCTGCGTTTCGGGAAGTAGATTGAAATGAAACCTAAGATCCAATTCTAAAAGATTCAATGGGGGAGCACATGGTAAAGGGAATTATTTTTGATTTTGATGGTACGCTTGTGGATACCGAGGAAGTTGCTTATCAAGCAGTAAAGCAATACCTTCGTGACACCTACCAGGTAACCTATACAAGGAGAGATTACCAAAAAAGTATTGGTTCAGCAGATGGGGTGTTTTATCAACACTTAGAAAAATCTCTAGGGAAGCCCGTCGATGTAGAAGCCATTGA
The DNA here is from genome assembly GCF_051909435.1 of Enterococcus sp. 125944. NCBI lineage: Bacteria > Bacillati > Bacillota > Bacilli > Lactobacillales > Enterococcaceae > Enterococcus > Enterococcus sp. 125944. Next base: position 41,073 of record NZ_JBQASY010000006.1, read on the forward strand.
AGCATGTTTTACTCATGCACAGACAACGAAGTATCCTGAGGTGCCATTGCGGGAAGGCATTGCAGAAGTTATCCAGTATGGCAAAAAGAACCAGTTGAAGCTAGCGATCGTCTCTAATTCAAGGAAAGCAGAATTGATGCATTTCTTTGCTCATCATCAAGAGTTGATGTCTGTTTTTGATCTTATCCTCACCCGGGATGATGTGAAGGAAGGCAAGCCAGCTCCTGAGGGATATCAGAAATGTCTTGCACAGTTGGCATTGTCAGAAGAAGAAGTTATTGCACTGGAGGATAGTCCAACCGGGGTGACGGCCGCTTTAAGTGCGGGCTTGAAAGTATTAGCTTATCCCAATGCTTTTACCACCGGAATGGTTTTTCCTGAAGAAGCGATGGTAGTAGCTGCAGCTGATTTGGCAGCTAGGCGATTCATCTGATTTTGACGAACGTCAAATGAAACTCCAACGAAGGTAGATGAATGTTCAATGATTGAGCATTCATCTACCTTTTTTTGCAAAAAATTCTTATCTGTTTTTTCCTCATGAAAAGATACAAAAAGCAATTTACGATTCATGCTGGAATCTAACAAGTTGATTGCAACGAGATGTCAGAATTTTGCATCCAGATGTTTTTCCTGTGATTCTGCCCAAAAGCAGCAAAATATTCGGTATGCTAGTAGAAATGAAAAATAGGATTCAAAAGGAGATAGCATGAAAAAACTGGAAAAATTGATAGTTGCAAGCTCGTTGATGTGGATAGGTTTTCCATTGGTTGCAAACGCAGAGGATGTCGATCGTCAAATTCAACAACAAACCCAGCGAATCAATGAAATCAAAGGGGAATCTGCTTCAATAGAAGCGTTCAAACAAAAGACGGAAGCGGAGATCCAACAACTTGAATCTGAAATGGATTCGATTTTGGCGTCAAAGGCCAGCACAGAGCAAAAGGTCAACAAAATCGCGGTTGAAATCAAGGAATTGGAGGAAAAAATCGCCAAACGGAAAGAAACACTGGCGAATCAAGCAAGAGATATTCAAGTTTCAGAACCTTCGAATGCCATGATGACGACATTACTTGATGCTGACTCACTAGGTGAAGCAATTCAACGAGCCATTGCTTCTGTCACCATCATGAATGCCAGCAATAGTATCGTTGAGCAACAGCAAAAAGACATCGAGACAAGTATCAAGCTCGAAAAAGAACTAGAAGAAAAACTATCCGAAATTGAAACTCATGCGAGCGAGCTGCAACAAAAGCAAGGGGAGCTTGCGGATGTACGATTGAATCAGGATGTGGCATTGGCCGACTTACGATTGTCTCTGAATCAAGAAGAGAGCAAAAAGTCTGACTTGGAAGCAGAAAAAGCGGCTGCTGAAAAGAAACGGGAAGAAACACTGAAACAATTAGCAGCAGAAGAAGCGTTAGCCGCAGAAGCTAAGAAACAGGCACAAGCTGAGGCAAAAAAAACTCAGGAACAAGCGAAAAAACAAGTAGCCGCTGAAGCAACGGTCTCTCAAGAAAAAGAGTCGGCAAAAGAAACCGGCACAGAAGCAACGACATACGCTAATGCTTCTACACCAATCAATGAAGAGACCAACATTGAAGAAACAAGTAAAAAAGAAACCAATCAAGATACTGATCAAGAAACACCGGAGCTTGCTAGTGGAAATCAAACAAGCGGTTGGTCTTTACCGGTCGATTCTGTCCATATCTCGAGTCGTTTTGGATACCGTACAGATCCAACGGGCTCTTCCGGCAACCAGCACAATGGGATCGACTTTACCGGCAGCAGTGGAACACCGATTTATGCGATTCAAGGTGGGAAAGTGGTAGAAGCCGGTTATGGTCCGTCCACAGGAAATTATGTGATCATAAAGCATCCGAATGGCATCTATAGTTATTACATGCACTTCAATGCATTGCCTGCTGTTAGTAGCGGTCAAAGTGTCACAGCACGTCAATACCTTGGTGGAATGGGAACAACTGGAAATTCGACTGGTGTCCATCTACATTTGGGAATGGCGACAGGACTATGGTCAGGCTTCTTTGACCCTGCGTCTGAATTAGGCCTCTAAATAAAAAAAGCAGCGGCTGCTTGCAGTGATCCGAAAAGTTGGACCAAAAGTCAACTTTTCGGACACACTTCATTTTTGCCGCTGTTTTTTATTATGGTCATTGCTTGCTGTCCTCTTTTGAGAAAAGAAAGGCATTTCAGGCATTGCATCAGCCAACTGCCAATGGGTTCAGCTGACTTGCGGTTTCGCTTGTGGATCTTGCTTCGAAGATCAGTTGCTCTACTCGACTAAACCTTCTAACAACGCTAGCCATCGCTCAGCGAGCTGCTCACTGCTGCAAGTAACTGTAAATGATTCTTTCCCTGTCATTTCGACATAGATCTCTGTCTCTGAAATTTTAACGATACGCATACTAGTTTTCCTCCTTCGCAGCATTCCGCTACTATTTTCTTAAAGTAATTTTTTCTTAAAGCACTACTTTCTTAAAGCACTATCTTCTTAGAGCACTATTTTCTTAAACTAGTACCTTTTTGTTTCTCAAAAATAAAATACGCTAAAAGATCAAAAAAATTTTTTCTTTTGAATTTCTTCTAAATTTTCTGTAGCTGATCCTTTCAGAAGCAAAAGCGTTGGTAAGAGGGAAATTTGACCAAATGCACTCATTTTTGGCGCATTTTTTGTTGGCTTTCTTCTGCATAGAGATCTTGATAAATCAGACTAAAACTTCCTCGTTTGCCAGGCAGATCATGAAAATGAAGATCTTCTAGTAAGTGGTTGGTGAGGGGAGAAAAAGAAAGTTCCAAAAACTCAGTGAGGCTAGTGTTCGCCCGAGGCAGTTGATAGCTATGTTCTCGTTTGATAATGCCGTGAGCAAGGAAACTGATCAGCATGGTTTGCTTTAAGCGGCGGGACTCAACCAAGCAGGGGAAAGAGAACTGATTGTGCAGTTCAATGAACAGCTGCGGTCCAGAAGCGGACAAAGTCATGATTTTTCCAGGGTTCACCCAAATCGTGTCTTTTTTGGTCGCGTTTGTTAGGGGTAGCAAGCTATATTCACTAGTCGCACAAGGAATCTTGTATTGACGTTTGATATTCGACTGGCTGAATAAATGGTACAGTGTATCTTTGAAAAGCGCGTACTCATAAAAATGGAAATGGAGAAGAATCTGTTTGATGATAGGAAATGGCGGCTGTGGAAGAAGTGAACAATAGTCTTGATAAATGATCAAAGAATGCGTGCGATCATCGCGAACAAAAGGCAGAATGGCAAAAATTTCTTTCTCGAAGTCAATTGTCATGGTTGGACGGATCAAAGCAGCAAGTTCCTGGCAAGTGGCCTGATCACTAGAATTGAGGAATCGTTTACATTTTGGATCAAAGGACAGACGATAAGGATCAAGTTTATTCGAACTTATAGGGGAGTAGCATCTCTTCATAGAAAAACTCCTTCATTTTAGATACTTCAACTATAAAATTATCTGACTATTTTTGCAATAAAAAGTGCACAATTCAAATGATTTATTGATTTTTGATAAAAATAGTCACTTCCTCTTTTTGCTATGGTTAATGTACCCGCGGGAACACCAAGCAAAAGGAGGAATACAATGAAAGAATGGCACACACTGATGGCTTCTTATGAGCGCCTCTTTTACAAAGTGCTGATTCGGGCGGGCATCTTCCCCAGTCATCCAGATTTTGAAGATTATTTGCAAGAGTTGCGACTCATGCTCTTTGAGCGCGCACGAAGGTATCCTGATGAAGGGATCTTTCGCAACGAAAATGAAGTGAATTATCTATTTGGCTTTTTGTTATGGCGAGTGATTGATTTACAACGAAAAAGTAATCGTCAAAAACAACTGATTCAAGCAATCGCATCAGAGCAGGAAGAAGCGATTGATCTGAAAGAAGACATTGACAATCATCTATTGCTGATGCAATTCTGGGCATTTCTGAAACCGAAAGAACGACAAATGTGGCTTGATTGGGTCAATCAAGAGGGATCAAAACAGTCTCGCTATTATTATCGTCAGAAGTTGAGAGCCCGTTGGCAGCAATTTATTCACGAGGAGACGACAAGCAGCAAAAAATAGGTGTTCTATTTAGTCAGAATAAAAGTGAAGGACCCAGACAGGAGCTTTCTTACTCGTTCCTCTTGTATCGTGCAGCTTCTTTTTGTAAACTGAAATCAAGGAACAAAAGGCACCTTTTGTCTAAACTGTTTTCGCATTATCGACAGATAATGACAGTTTTTCTTGGTACTTGATAAACTCCTTTTATGTTGACCATGATTGGTGCCTTAAGTTCTAATTGAATGAGAAGCGTCTTTTTTTCAAATCATATTAACAGCAATCGTCGAATAAAGCGGTCTTCGAATGGAAGAGGCCGCTTTTTTTCGTCAATTCGCGACTTAAAAAGGCGCTTTTTTTGGTCAGACTATTTCTAGAATACGGTGGATATTTTGGTAGTCAAAAACAGCAACATAGGCTATACTTTGGCTATCATCATACGATATGTATGGCAAAGACCGATGGCCTTGACTGATCACTTGCAAAGCGGGAGTATCAAAAAGCAAGTGGGGCAAACCAGCAAACGTTTTGCTAGTGAATAGACGTTGGTCAATAGGAGGAATGAATGATGGGGAAAATTGATATTTCCAATCTGACACGAGATTATGGCAATGGCAAAGGAATTTTTGACCTGTCATTTTCTGTGGAAGCAGGAGCGTTTGGTTTTCTGGGTCCTAATGGCGCTGGGAAGACCACAACGATCCGTCATCTAATGGGGTTCATCAAACCTCAAAGCGGCAACTGTTTGATCAAAGGGATGAATTGCTGGCAGCAACGAGAACAAATCCAAAGAAATTTAGGCTACATTCCTGGCGAAATGACTTTTTTTGATGATATGACCGGAAGCGAATTTATTAAATTTATCGCAAAGTATCGGGGAAATACTGAAAATGGACGGGCCAAAGAATTACTTGATCGATTTGAGTTAGATCCGAACGGCAAGATCAAAAAAATGAGTAAAGGGATGAAACAAAAAATTGGCATTGTTGTGGCTTTCATGCACGACCCAGAGATCTTGATTTTGGATGAGCCTACTAGTGGCTTAGATCCTTTGATGCAGTCACGTTTTATTGATTTAATCACTGAAGAAAAAAAGCGCGGCAAAACCATCCTCATGTCTAGCCACATGTTTGAAGAAGTTGAGCGGACCTGTGATCGAATTGGCATCATTCGTGCCGGAAAATTAGTTGCGTTGGATTCCACCGACACATTAAGAGAAAAACATCTGCGTCGTTATACCGTCACTTTGCCAAATGAACAACTGGCGGCAGCCTTTGCAGCAGATTTCAATGGAGAAATCGATCCGGCACAACCTAGTCAAGTTCAAGTCAGTACGAGTCAAACATTGGAACAGATCTTTATGGATTATTATGGAGGTGAAGAGAAATGATCAATTTCACCCTTTACAAACGCGAGTTGCGCCGCAGCATCCTGACGCTTGTGATTTTTGGTGCCGTCATGACCCTCTACATCTCAATCATTGTCAGTATGTACAATCCAGAAATGATGCAGTCTCTTGAAGAAATGCGCAAGATGCTGCCAGAATTGATGTCGGCAGTCGGCATGAAAGCCGGCGCTAACTCATTATTGGGTTTCATGTCTTCTTACCTCTATGGTTTTATTTTGATCATTTTTCCAATGGTATTCTCGATTCTTCGAGGGAATGCATTGATTGCCAAATATGTGGACAGTAATGCGATGGTGGCCCTTCTGGCAGCACCCATCAAACGGAGAACGATTGTCATGACGCAGATGTCGGTTCTTTTAACGGGTATTTTCTTTTTGATCATCTATGGCACTGCATTAGAGATCCTTTGCGGATTACAATTTAAAGGAGAACTCGAGATTCCCAAACTGTTGCTGCTGAATGGTGGGTTGCTTTGTTTGCAGTTGTTTATCGCAGGAATCTCTTTCTTAGCTTCTTGTGTTTTTAATGATTCAAAATACAGTATTGCTGTCGGCGGTGGGATACCAGCATTAATGTACGTCTTACAGATGCTTGCCAACACCGGCGGAAATGCAGAAAAAGTAAAGTATTTTACTTTCTTTACATTGTTTGATCCAGATGCTTTGATCGCAGGAGATCGTAGTGGTCTCATCGGAATCTTTGTCCTATTGATTGGAGCGTGTATCCTGTTCGTGGCATCGGGCATGGTCTTTTGTAAGAAAGATCTTCATATTTAGTGAACAAGCAAAAAAAAATCACTCCAATCCTGTATTTGGAGTGATTGTTTGTTTTACCCTTGTGCAGCTTTGCCTGTATAAGAATAAAAATTAATTGTTTTTCTCCGCGACAAAAGCATCGACTTCCGCTAGATACAACTTCTTCTCTTCTTCTGGTAACCAAGCAATCTCAAAGGCATTTCTGACCAATTGAATGATTTGGTCCTCTGTTAGCTGATAATTTTTGCTCAATGCATAAAGGTCGTCAGAAATATAGCTTTGGAAATAAGCTGGGTCATCTGAATTGATCGTCACTTTGACGCCTTTTGCCAATAACTCGATGATTTCTTTTCCCTTCATATCATCCACGACGAAACTGTTGGAGACAGGGCAACACGTCAATCCGATTTGGTGCGTCCGCACATAATCGACTAACCGTTCATCTTCTACGATATTTGTTCCATGATCGATTCGTTCCACTTGGATTTCTTCAATGACTTGGCGAATGTGTTCGATCGAATCTTCCTGATCAATGTCGCAGTGCATCGTCAAGTGAAATCCAGCGGCTTTTGCTTTTTCAAAGACTTTTTTGAACTTCAGTGGTGGATTGCCTTTTTCATCCGAATCAAGCCCGATCCCCAAAATCTTATCTTTAAAAGGTAGTGCTTGTTCTAAGGTTTCTGCTGCTGATTCAGCAGAAAAATCCCGTAAGAAGCACATAATTAGGGCACTTCGTACACCAATTTGTTCACTTTCTTGTGTCGCTCGATAATAGCCGTTGATGACGGTTTCAAAAGAAATACCGCGAGAGGTATGGGCTTGCGGATCAAAAAAACTTCAGCATAAGTGACGTGATGTTCGGCAGCTTTCTTGAAGTAAGCCATTGCCAATTCATAAAAATCTTCTTCTGTTTGGAGGACATTCATCGCTGGATAATAAATGTTCAAAAAAGAAGGCAAGGAGTCGAACTGATAACTTGCTTCCACCTCTTCGATTGTTGATTGACCAATATCAATTTGATTTTTTTGTGCCAATCGTAATTTCAAATCAGGCTCCAATGTTCCTTCTAAATGCAGATGGAGTTCAGCTTTGGGAATTTCTTTGATAAATTCGTAGGTTACTTCTTTTGCCATAATTTTCGTCTTTCTCCTTTTAAAGTAAGTATTTTGCACCAAAAACCTTTTTTTATAACTTGAAAAGCGAACATCTTTTTGAATCAACATTCCTTTTATTCATTTTTAACATAAAATCCCCGTTTTCACAAGAGCAAAACTTTGCTGGAAGATACCTGAATAGTCCTTAAAAAGTTGTGCGAATATAGACGATTTTCTTCAGGAGTTTATTTTTTACAACCAAACATCAAAAAGTAATCGCTTGCATGATTTTTGATTTATGCTAAAATTAACTTGTTCGAACAAGTTTGGTTGTTATTCGCGATAATAATGATGAGAGAGGAGTGGATCATAACTATGAGAGGACAAAATCAGTCGTCCGGTGCCAATGCGTACGCACAAAAAAATATGCGATTTAACCGCTATCTGATTTTTCGCTATATGACAGCAATTTTTTTCTTTATCAATCTTTATTGGGCATTGCTTAGTCTGGCAAATTGGACAGTGATGGGTCTGGTACCGGTGTTCTTGCTTTTGGTCGATGGCGCCATCATCTTTGAGCAGACACAAAAATATTGGCAGACATCAAATCGATTGCACTTGACTAAAGTTGGTTATTGGATTCAAACAGGGGTCAACGCTACTGGTATCCTTTTTATCCTGTTAGGGTGGCAAGACGGATTTTTCCCATTTTTGAATCTTGCGGCCAGACCGATTTTACTGGTTAGTCTGACTCTGGGATTGATTTGTTGTTTATATATGGAACGAAAAGCATGGTTGATCGAAAAAGATCGGGATAGTTACTTGAACTATCTGCGGACATTTGAGAATAAAGGAGGAAAAATAGATGAACACAGAAAATAGTAAAATGTTTACCTTTCTGGATAAGTACTTAATGGGACCAATGGGGCGAATCTCGCAATTTCGAATCGTCCGTGGGGTGATGGCGGCCGGGATGGCTTCGATTCCGTTTACGATCGTTGGTTCAATGTTCCTGATTATTAGTGTCTTACCTCAAAGTTTCCCAGCTTTAGCATCGATTTGGGCGGCTTCTTTTGATAAGATCCAAAGTTTATATATGCTAGGAAATACTGCAACAATGGGGATCTTGGCCTTATATTTCTGTATTGTTTTTGGTTATGAATATACCAAGATCCAAGCGCAGGAAGAAAAAATTTCGTTAAGTCCTGTAAACGGGGCTTTGTTGTCAATGATGGCATTCTTCATGTGTTTACCTCAATTAGTATTTGAAGGCGGAGTAGCGACTCTTGTGACCCTTATTTCCGATGATCAAAAAATCATTGATGGTTGGGAAATGGCGGGTGGTGTGACACGTTTAGGAACGACTGGTATTTTTACTGCAATTATTATGGCTATTATTGCAGTGAAAATTTACGCGTTTTGTGTCAAGAGAAATATCTACATCAAAATGCCTGATACTGTACCAACTGGTGTTTCAAGTTCATTTACTGCATTGATTCCGACTGCGTTGATTGCTTTAGTCGTGATCGTGATCAACGGTGCTTTAGTAGCTTTAGGGACCGATATCTTCAAAGTCATTGCGATTCCCTTTAGTTTTGTTTCGCAATTGACGAGTACGTGGGTTGGGTTGTTAGTCATCTATTTCTTGATGCATGCATTGTGGATCGTCGGAATCCACGGAGCAACGATCGTGACCTCATTCTTGACGCCCATCGTTCTTTCCAACATGGTTGAAAACCAAAGCGGTGCAAATATTGCTTTTGCCGGTGAATTCAATAATAGTTTCGTGACCATTGGCGGTTCAGGAGCGACACTGGGCATGGTGATCTTCATCGCCTTCTTTGCTAAATCGGCACAACTAAGTGCATTAGGTAAAGCCGCGATCGTCCCATCATTCTTTAACATTAATGAACCAATTTTGTTTGGGATGCCAGTTGTTTATAACCCATATACGGCAATTCCTTTCTTTTTGGCACCAATGGCCTCTATGTCGGTGGCATATTTTGCAATCAATTTAGGGTTTGTCAATCCACCGATTGCCCAAGTCGCTTGGCCAACCCCAATTGGTCTTTCAGGGGTTATTGGTTCAGGTGGTGATTGGCGTGCCTTTGTACTGGCATTAATTTGCGCTTTGGTCGCCTTTCTAATTTGGTTCCCATTCATCAAAATGTATGATGGCAAACTTTTTGCACAAGAACAAGGAAAAGCTTGACCGAAAGTGCAAGTTTGAATGAACAGACCCCAGCTAAGGCATGTTTAGCTGGGTTTTCTTTTGTCATCATGAGATGAAAGAAAGATTTCCACTAAGGCAGTGGCTTTTGCGGTAAAATAGGAATAGTACAACATTTGGGGGAGAAGTGGAATGACAAAACAATGGACGATCGATTTATTAGCGGCAGATTTAATTGCCCGAATCGAAAAAAAGAGTTTAGCTGATCGCAACGGAAAGTTACCTAGTGAGAAGGAAATGATGGAACACTATCAGGTCTCTCGGTATTCCTTAAGGCAAGCACTAAGCAGATTGAGTAAACGCGGCTATATTTATCAAGTTCAAGGGAGAGGCTCCTATGTCCACGATCAATTGACGCAAGAGCAAAAAGCAGTCCAAAGTGATCTTGGGTTTACCGAAGATCTTGCTAGAGAAGGAAAACTGATTCAAACCGTTCAAGCAACGCAGCGTTTGGTCTCGTACGCTGAGATCGACTTTTCGCCAAGCCACCAGCGATTTTCTGATAATCAGCTTTTTATTGAAGTTGAACGATTTCGCACACTGGATGATCAGCCGTATTTGATTGAGAAATCCTATTATCTGGCAGATATCGTTGGTCAGATCCCAGAATCTGCTATGTACGGTTCCATGTTTGAATATTTTGCACAAGAAAAGGGAGTGACTGTCAGTTTCATCGATAAATTTATCCGCTCTGAATTACTGACTGCTAAACAAGCTGCTTTTTTTGGCATGAACGCGGGGAGCCCTAGTTTGGTTGTTCGAGACGACAGTTACTTGCGAGAAGGTGATTTGATGGCCTTCTCAAAAATCTTCTATGACTATCGAGAAACAACGTTGTTTATGCATAAGAAATTACAAGATTGATCCTTTAGAAGTAGCTCATAAAATGGTCTAAGCCACCAGAAATCATTCACGATTTCTGGTGGCTTATTTGTTTGAAAATTGTTTTAAAAAGGAGAAAGCGGTGAAAATCGCCTTTTTTAAGGAATTTTTTTCTGTTTTTTTTTTAAAGATTTAAAAAAAACAGAATACTGTTTAGAAAATAATTCTTATTTCACTTTTTTACAAAAGAAATATCAGAAGAAAAGATGGAAGCGTATTCTGAGAACATTAAAAATTTTCTAATTTTTGTTAATAAAAAGGAGTAAAATCAAAAAAATCTCTTTTTAATGATTTTTTTGCGAAAAGAGGAGCACAAGTAATAAATAATTAACGATGGCAATAAAAATAAAAGGTTTCTGTTATTTTATTTTCAATAAAATGTTTTTTTAATTATTCATGGTGTTAATAATTTGTTGTATAAAAATAAAAATGCTAGAATTTGCTTAAATAACTGAATATTTTAGTTATTTAATCACAAAAAAGCACGGAAATCGTTCTGGTATGTTGAAAAATGTAATTGAGATTTTTTCGAGTATTTGAATGGGTGTTTTTTTATTTTGCAAACGTTTTTTGTTTGTGATCTCTTTCTCCGGATATGTGATCATAGCGAACATCAAAAGACGAATGCCAAAGTTGGTTGGTCACTTTTGTTGGTTGTATTTATTTGAATAGGAGGAGTAAGAATGAAGGGCAATGACTATAAAAAAATAATGAATTCAAGGAGAAAAAGACGCGCAATAAACAAAAAATCGCTACTAGCGAATTTAACGGTCAGCGGGATGTTACTGACGAGTTCTGTGGTTGTTCCCACTACATTGTTGTGGGCACCAAAGACCGCAGAAGCATCATTGGTTTCTGCTGAGATTTTTAGTAATGTCCAAGCATCAAATGATTCTGGAACAAGTGCTGCAGCGCCATATTCAAATCCTGGAGATACCAACCCAGTCAACTTTACCATCAGCGGATCGAATGCGGTGACGCTTGACGTCTTAAACGGTGATAAAGTAGCAATCGTTGGTGTGCCAAAAGGGCTGACTGGCTTTGTACAACCAAATGGCAATGCCCGGGTATCAACAAATATCACTCTGCAACTTGAAAATATTGCCGCTATCCAAACACTGATTGGAACGCTTACGCCTGCTGTTGACACATTGGTAGGAACGGTGGATGCTCTTGTGAATCAGAACTTAGCGGATGCATTAGGGATTCCAGAAACGATTAATGGCTTTCCAAATTTATTGTATCAAGCAGCTTCCATCGTTGATATCAGTCAAGTAGTATCCGTCAATCTAGATGACATCTATGAACAATTGGATTTATTGAATCAGTTAGGACAATTTGGACAAGCCGATTTTGAAGTGCCTGCTGGATTGACAGATAATGAACGTGCCTTGATTGCCAATGTGGATGACGGCTTATTTATTGTGGTCAACCAACGCATCCAATCCATTTTGGAGAACTTGAAACAGGCGCAAATCCAAGTAAGCATCTTGGGCGGAGCAAGTAACATTCCTGGGATTGGCTCATTGATCGATGGCGTCAATACACTTGTCCAAGAAACAGTCAACACAGCTAAAGCCACTCTGAATGTTACCGTCGATGCTGCACAAGCTGTGTTGAATGGAACGACAGATCTTGCTGATCAAATCGCATCGGCATCTGTTTTAGGTCAAACGACAGTTGTGATGCCAACGACCGTGACGACACCAACGACTTCAGAGCTGATTGCAAATGGTGTGACGAATCCGTCGAATCCATACGAAGCTCGATTTGCAGGTACTTTTTCTCAATCTAATCTACTCACACTTGATTTATTTACAGATGAGGATGGCAATAATTCCATCTGGTTAGCAGCAGAACCTGCAGCAGAACAAACGGAAACACCAACCATCGATCCTGTTGCGGCTGGTGATACCACTATCAGCGGAACAGCAGAACCAGATTCAACAGTAACAGTGACTATCGGAAATGAACAGCCAGTTACAGCAGTGGCGGATGCCCAAGGCAACTGGACAGCTGAGGTACCAGAAGTCTCTCAAGGGGAAACAGTGACCGTTGTGGCAGAAGCAGATGGCAAAGATCCAAGCGAGCCAGTGACAGTGAACGTCGCAGGTTTGACCGTTGCAGCCCCTACAGCCTCCATTAGTGGCAATGAAACAGATGGCTATCCAGTCATTGGGAAAGCAACACCGAATGCAGCGATTGAGATCACGAACGCTCAAGGAGACGTTGTCGGCAGTGGAACGACTGACAGTGATGGCAACTATCGCATCGTAATTGCCCCCGATCGAGTCGCCCCAGAAGAAAACTTGAATGTCAAAGCAATCGTGACGGCTGGTGGTCAAGACTACAGTAGTCCAGAAACAGCAATTACTGTTCCAATCGATGATACAGCGGAACAAACAACAGCGCCGGCGATTGACCCAGTGACGGCTGGCGATACTACGATCAATGGCACAACGGAACCTGGAGCAGCAGTCTCAGTCACAGTCGGCGAAGAAGACCCAGTGACAGCAGTGGCAGATGACCAGGGAAATTGGACGGTTGAAGTGTCAGAAGTGACGGAAGGTGACACGGTCACTGTAGTAGCCACAGCTGACGGAAAAACACCAAGTTCGCCAGTCAGTGTGAGCGTTAGCGGTTTGACGGTTGAGGCACCGACGGCAACGATTAGCGGTAATGAGACAGATGGCTATCCAGTAATCGGACAAACGGTTGCTGATGCTGCCATCGAGATCACGAACGCTCAGGGAGTTGTTGTCGGCAGCGGAACCGCAGATGGGGAGGGCAACTATCGGATTGTGGTTGCGCCAGATCAAGTTGCCCCTGAAGAAAACTTGAATGTTACAGCAATTGTGACTGCCGGAGGGCAAGACTATCGTAGTGGAGCAACACCGGTTGTTGTGCCAGCCGATACTCAAGAAAACCAAACTGAAACGCCGTCGATCGATCCGGTGAATGCCGGGGATCAAACGATCAGCGGTACAGCTGAACCGAACGCCAATGTAGTGGTAACTGTGAGCGGAGAAGAGCCAGTGACGGTCGTTGCGAATGACCAAGGTGATTGGACTGCGAATGTACCGGAAGTTTCTGAAGGCGAAACAGTGACTGTGGTAGCTACTGTTGGTGACAAAGAGCCAAGTACACCTGTCAGTGTCATCGTCAGCGGAATAAGTGTTTCTGCACCAACTGCATCAATTACTGGTAACCAGAGAGATGGTTATCCTGTAGCTGGTCGAACAACTGCGAATGCAGACATTGAAATCACCAATGCCCAAGGAGAAGTCGTAGGTAGTGGTACTGCCGACGGTGATGGCAATTACCGGATCGTGATTGCTCCAGATCAAGTGACACCTGAAGAAAACTTGAATGTGGCAGCAATCGTGACTGCTGGAGGTCAAGAGTATCGGAGTGCCAATACACCAGTGACGGTTCCAGCAGCCAGTCAAACAGAAATCCCAACCATTGATACGATAGCAGCAGGAGATACAGCAATCAACGGTACAGCAGAACCAGGGGCAAGCGTCACAGTGGCTGTGGATGGAGAAGAGCCAGTAACAGTCGTTGCGAATGACCAAGGTGATTGGACTGCGAATGTACCGGAAGTTTCTGAAGGTGAAACAGTGACTGTAGTAGCTGCTGCTGACGGAAAAGAACCAAGTATACCTGTGAGCGTCACGGTCAATGGATTGACCGTCAATGCACCAACAGCCTCTATTAGCGGCAACACGTTGGACGGTTATCCGGTTACGGGTAAATCTGTGGCTGACGCTGCGATCGAGATTACCAATGCGCAAGGAGAAATCGTAGGTAGTGGCACTGCTGATGGGAATGGCAACTATCGCATCGTGATTGCACCGGATCGTGTGTCACCAGAAGAGGATCTGAATGTGGCAGCAGTCGTGACTGCCGGAGGCAAAGACTACCGCAGCGGCAATACACCAATCATTGTTCCAGCAACGGTTCTTACAGAAACACCGACTGTCGATCCAGTTAAAGCAGGAGATACAGTGGTCAGCGGGACAGCAGAACCTGGAGCAACAGTCACGGTCAATGTGAGTGGCGAAGGGCCAGTGACTGTCAATGCCAATGAAGAAGGCAATTGGACAGCAAACGTACCGGAATTGTCAGAGGGAGATACAGTGACCGTCGTAGCTACAGCTGACGACAAAGACCCAAGCGCACCAGTGACAGTAAGTGTTAGTGGTTTGACGGTCGCAACACCGACTGCAGCAATTAGTGGGAACGAAACCGATGGGTACCCAGTAGTTGGTAAAGCAGTAGCTAATGCAGCGATCGAAATCACCAACGCCCAAGGAGATGTCGTGGGTAGCGGCACTGCAGATGACGATGGCAATTACCGTATTGAGATCGCGCCAGATCAAGTCACACCAGAAGAGAACTTGAATGTCACAGCAGTCGTCTCTGCTGGCGGGAAAGATTACCGTAGCGGAGCAACCACAGTAGTTGTGCCAGCCGATAATCGTGAAAATCAAACAGCAACACCAACGATTGATCCTGTTAGTGCTGGTGATACGACAGTCAGCGGAACGGCAGAACCGGGTTCAACAGTAACTATTACAGTCACCGGAGAAAACCCAATCACTGTCGAAGCAGATGATCAAGGCAATTGGACGACGGATGTGCCAGAGGTTTCCGAAGGTGATACTGTAACCGTTGTGGCAGAAACGGATGGGAAAGATC
This sequence comes from Enterococcus sp. 125944, assembly GCF_051909435.1. Taxonomy (NCBI): domain Bacteria; kingdom Bacillati; phylum Bacillota; class Bacilli; order Lactobacillales; family Enterococcaceae; genus Enterococcus; species Enterococcus sp. 125944. Next base: position 56,223 of record NZ_JBQASY010000006.1, read on the forward strand.
CAAGCGCACCGATCAGTGTCACTGTTGGAGGAATCACTGTTGCTTCACCAACCGCGTCAATTAGCGGCAATGAGATCGATGGTTACCCAGTGACTGGTAAAGCAGCAGCGAATACAACCATTGAAATCACCAATGCGCAAGGAGATGTGGTAGCTACTGGCACCACTGATGGTGATGGCAATTACCGGATCGTAATCGCTCCAGATCAAGTAGCTCCAGAAGAAAGTTTGAATGTGACGGCAGTCGTAACCGCTGGCGGGAAAGACTATCGCAGTGGAGCAACACCAATTACCGTGCCTTTAGCAAACCAAACGACCACGCCAACGATTGATCCCGTCACAGCCGGTGATGAGACAATCAGCGGAACGGCAGAACCAGGTTCAACCGTCACCATCACCAATGGCGACAAAGATCCCGTCGTCGTTGAAGCAGATGATCAAGGCAATTGGACTGCTGATATACCTGAAGTTTCCGAAGGGGATACCATAACTGTCGTGGCAGAAACCGATGGGAAAGACCCAAGTGCACCAATCACAGTTACGGTGGATGGACTGACGGTTACCACACCAACCGCATCAATCAGCGGCAACGAGATTGACGGTTATCCAGTTGTTGGTAAAGCAGCACCTGATGCCACAGTTGAAATTACTAACGCGCAAGGGGATGTGGTAGGGACTGGCACTACTGATGGCGACGGCAATTACCGAATCGTGATCGCTCCAGATCAAGTAGCTCCAGAAGAAAACTTGAACGTCGCAGCGATCGTAACAGCTGGTGGGAAAGACTACCGCAGCGCCAACACGCCGATCACTGTACCAGAAGACAACCAAACAGGAACCCCAACGATTGATCCCGTCACAGCCGGAGACGATACAATTAGCGGAACAGCAGAACCAGGTTCCACTGTCACCATCACCAATGGCGACAAAGATCCAGTCGTCGTTGAAGCAGATGAGGAAGGTAACTGGACCGCTGAAGTACCAGAAGTTTCGGAAGGCGACACTATAACTGTCGTGGCAGAAACCGACGGCAAGGATCCAAGTGCCCCAATCACAGTAACAGTGGATGGCTTGACAGTTGATGCACCAACCGCATCAATCAGCGGCAATCAGACCGATGGCTATCCCGTTGTTGGGGAAACAGTGGCTAATGCAGTGATTGAAATCACCAATGCTCAAGGCGAAGTTGTGGGTACCGGCACAGCCGATGAAGAAGGCAATTACCGAATCGTGATTGCGCCAGATCAAGTGGACCCAGAAGAAAACTTGAACGTCGCAGCGATTGTGACCGCTGGTGGCAAAGACTACCGCAGTGGTAATACACCAATCACAGTACCTATGGAAAAAACGGCTACGCCACTCATTGATCCAGCGATTGCCGGGGACGAAACAGTCAGCGGAACCGCAGAGCCAGGTTCTTCAGTCATTCTGACCATCAATGAAGCAGCACCAGTGATGGCGCGAATTCTGGGTGGGTTGAACACCACCCGTGCCTTTGCCGCACCACTTGAATTAAGAGCGGATGAAGCTGGCAATTGGCGTATCAATGTAGCCGAGCTATCGGAAGGAGATGTGTTGACGGCTACTGCACAAACTGATGGGAAATATGTCAGTGATCCGATGAGTATCGTCGTTAGTCCCGTGACGGTTGCCGCACCTACTGCAACAATCAGCGGCAATGAATCATCTGGGTATCCGGTTACGGGGAAAGCTGATCCAAATGTAACCATTGAAATCTCTAATGCTCAAGGAGAAGTGGTGGGCACTGGTACGACAGACAGTGAAGGCAATTACCGGATCGTAGTAGCAGCCAATCGCGTCGAACCAAAAGATAATTTATATGTTGTTGCGAGTGTCGTTGCTGGTGGCAAAGAATACCGCAGTGCAGCTGCTACAGTCACAGTCCCGGTTGCTGGAGTTGACGACGGTAACACTGGCGGTGGCAATACTGGCGGTGGCAATACTGGCGGTGGTAACACTGGTGGTGGTAACACTGGTGGCGGTAGTACCGGAGGTGGTAACACTGGTGGCGGCAATACCGGAGGAAATAATATCGGTAATGGCAATAACGGTGGAATCAATATCATCGGCAATGGGAACATCAGCGGTGGCAACAACATCAATAGTAATAATAGTGGAGGCAAATACTTGCCGCAAACTGGCAGTGAAAGTACTTGGTTTGCATCAATGATCGGTGCTGCACTGGTTGCGATCGGTAGTCTTGGTTTCTTCAAATCAAGAAAGAAAAAAAATCAGTAACTGCTGAAACTGGACCAAAGCAAATAATTGCTGATCCATAAGAGAAAGCTCTTGCGATGTGTCCATGTCGCAGGAGCCTTTTTTAGAAATGTTCCTGAATCTATATAGCCTTTCTGCTGCGTTACCACCAATTCTACTAATGGTTTGAAGAGTTACGAAGACTGAGAGCGAAAAGAATAGAGATGTTAGTAGAAAATATGCAGATTTAAACAGGAATTTTTTCTTTTTTGACTATCCATGCTACACTAAATTTTGTAGTAAATGGAAAAAGCTTTCAATCGTTTGGTTACGCAGGTTGCGTGATTGGAAGGCAAAAGGATGGTGTAGAGGTTGATAGGTGACAAAGGCAAGGAAGCACGTGTCCATCACGTTTTTGAGCGTGTTGCGGAGAACTATGACCAGATGAATACCGTGATTTCTTTTCAACAACATAAACGCTGGCGAAAAGATACGATGAAACGGATGCAAGTCCAAGCAGGTAATGATATCCTTGATGTCTGCTGCGGAACAGGAGATTGGACATTGGCACTGGCAGAAGCAACAGGATCTACTGGGAACGTGATCGGCATTGATTTTAGTGAGAATATGTTGGCTGTGGCAAAGAAAAAAGCAGCGGAGCAAAAGACAAAGATCGAATGGATGCAAGGAAATGCAATGGCACTTCCTTTTGCAGACAATACGTTTGATGTTGTGACGATCGGGTTTGGTCTGAGAAATGTTCCTGATCTTGTAACCGTTCTAAAAGAAATGCAGCGGGTCGTAAAACCTGGCGGAAAAGTGGTTTGTCTGGAAACATCACAGCCCACTTTAATTGGTTGGCGGCAGCTGTATTATGCGTATTTCCGATTCATTATGCCGCTGTTAGGAAAACTGTTTGCTAAAAGTTACCAAGAATATTCTTGGTTGCAAGAATCAGCTAGAGATTTTCCTGGCAAAGAAGAGTTGTCTCACTACTTTCAATCAGCAGGACTGACTAATATAGTTGTCAAAAGCTATAGTGGAGGTACTGTAGCCATGCATCTCGGATATAAACCAACCAACTGAATCCAATAAAAAGCATGTGTTGACATAGAAGCTGTTAAAGGGATGTTGCTGAGAAAATCAGCTCATTTTCGAAAACAAAGACCAGTGCTTCAGATCAAAATAAAAACCAACGTCAGTTCACACTGGACGTTGGTTTTTTTGCTGTCTATTTCACTGTGTTCATTTTGCGGGTGCTTATTGTTTTCCGGTATTTTTTAAAACGATATTGGTGTAGAGCCATACCGTTAAAAGATAATAAACGGCATAAAGGGCAACAAAGATCGCAAATGGTAACCAGATCTGATCATAGGGATCACTCAATAGCATTTTAAACATTTGCAGTCCGAATAGTACGTGAACGATTCCTAATAATCCTGGGACTAAGAAAAGCACGCCGATCTCTTTGCGGATCGATTTTTTCAGAAGCCCATTGCGAGCACCGATTTTTCTAAGCATGGTGTAGCGCATAATATCACTGTTAGCCCCTGAAAGGATTTTGAACATCAAGCAACTAGCTAACATTGTTAGAAAGGCAATTCCTAAGAAGAAGCCCATGAATTCAAATCCTGAGAAAATGCCGTTGAATGTGTCATAAGCATCCGCTCGTTGCATAAGATTACTTTCTCCTGCTAAGGATGGATTGTTTTTTTGATCCAGCTTAGCAAGTGCTGTTAATTTTGGCAGGACAGCTTCAAAGTCTTTGACTTGAATGACTTGTAAGATCGTTTCGGGTGCGTTCACTTGTTCAAAGGCATTGGCAGAAAGCAGCTTGACTTCTTTCCCTCGCTGTTCGGGCAATTCAAAGCTGCGCAGCTGGTCCTGTTCTGCAAGATCAGTTGCGATCGCTTGGCCATTTAGTGAGCGGTAACCATCTCTCTGACTAAGATCTCCCTGTTCTGTAACGATCAAAGGATCTTTGTCAAATTCTTCTTGAATGTAATAAATGGCTGTGTCATCCTCTTTTTGGCGATAGCTGACATTCAATGTTGGGTGTAAATCCGCAATTTTTTGTTGGTCGACAGTTTGGGCATTATTCAGAACCAAGTCATAAGAGGTCATCGCTTTGGCCATTTTAGGGATTTCATTTCTGAAACCAAGGCCAACGGTTAATGCGCCCAGTGCTAGTGCGAACAGCATGGATACTAACGAAAGCATCTGCGTATAGTCACGGATACGGAAGTTTAACTGAGACAAAGTGAAATTATTCAATTTTTTCAGTGCGATGGCATCTGATTTCTTTAATAATGTCAAAATCAATACGATCACAGAGCGGAAAACTAGATAGGTTCCCAAAACGATCGTGACTAGGGCAATCGCAATACCCATAATTTGAAATTTCATTAGATCGCTCATAACATAATAACCGATTCCAAGAAAGATGATCCCCAAAAGAGTTTGAACCAATAAGAATGGGAATTTTTGCTTGATTTGTGCAGGTGTACTAGTTTCTCTCAACAAATCCAAGATGGCTTTTTTGGCAATGGCTGAAGCATTGACGATTGCTGCGATCAGGAAGAGAATGGCAAAAAAGACCAGTGTGATCACAAGTGCTTTTACATTGAATGGCGAAAAATGAGTAATCTTTATATTTAACTGTTGTACTAAAAGATCATTGACAATTTTCGTCAATCCGATACCTGCTAAAGCACCAGTAATGGTTGCAATAATCCCTACAAAAAATGTTTCGATGAAGATCATTTGGGCGATTTTTCGTCCTTTTGCTCCTAACATCATAAACATGGCATAATCCTTCTGCCGCATCGACATTAGGAAAGAATTGGCATAGAGAATGTAGGCAAATGTGATGATTCCTAGTAAGACCGTTCCAAAGTGAAAGATAATGACAACGACACCAACCGTTGAATTGTTTTTCAAGAATTCTTCATTACTAGCCATTGATTGAAACATATAAAAGATGGCAGAAGCCATAACCAGACCAGAAAACAAGACGATGTAGTCTTTTAAGCGGCCTTTGATACCAGTAAGTGATAATTTCCAAAGCATACCATTATCCTCCTACTGTTCCAGATTTCCTAAGATGACTAAGATCTGACGATAAAAGTCTTCTTGGGTTTGATTATTTCGTTTGATTTCTTGATGGATCTTACCATCTTTGATAAATAAGATTCGCTTGCAATAACTTGCCGAAAGCGGATCATGTGTTACGAGTAAGATCGATACTTGGTCATTTTTGTTTAAATCATCCATCATGTCTAATAAATCCTTGGCACTTTTTGAATCCAAGGCACCCGTTGGCTCATCCCCAAACAAGATCGTTGGTTCGGTGATTAATGCTCGCGCAGCGGCTACCCGTTGCTTTTGACCACCAGAGATCTCGGAAGGATATTTATCCAAAATTTGGCTGATGGATAAGCGATTCGCGACTTGTTGAATGAGCTGTTTGATCTTTTTCGGCCGTACGCCTTGTAAAGAGAGAGGCACAGCAATGTTTTCAGAAGCCGTGAGATTTTCTAGTAGATTGAAATCTTGGAAGATAAAGCCGATTTCTCTACTGCGAAAATCTGCCAATGCATCACCGCGTAATTTTGTGATATCTTTTTCGTTGATGCGGATGTTTCCGGAAGATGGATGGTCCAATGTGGATAAAATATTCAACAACGTTGATTTACCAGAACCGGAAGCACCCATAATACCAATAAACTCGCCTTTATCAATCGCAAAGCTGATCCCTTTTAGGGCTTCGGTTTTTTTCTCATTATTTTTGCCGTAAACTTTCGTTAATTCGTTTGCTTCAATAATTTTTGCCATTTGTTTATCACCGTTCACTTTCTAATTGTTTCAACGCTTTTTCAGGAATAGCATTCTTTTGCACTTCTTCATAGGAAGTCACGCCCTTGTTTTGATTCCAGGTAATTTTTAAGTAAGCGTCTTTTTTCAAAGGACGATCTTTCATCCCTAAGAATTCCAGATTTTTCTTCTTTGCGTCTTTGTCGTAACCAGGTAGTTCATATTTATATTCGATCACTTGATTGCCTCGATCGTCTTCGGTTTCGATCTTTTCGCCATCGGTCGTGATCTGAACATAGTAACTTTGGCCGCCCATGATGACTTTCTCAGCAATTTGTAACCCGGCAAACAAAACGATTATTAGGATACCCAGGCCGATCCAAAATTTCTTCATCTATTCTCACTTCCTTTAATTTGTAAAGTCTAAAGAGAATTATAGCGGGCGTAAAAACAATTGTAGTGTGAAAAACCTATCAATAAACTTTCATTTTTGTCATGAAAGCAATTTCATGATGTCCTTCTTTGTATTGGGAACTGTTAATCAAAGATTCACCTTTTCAACGCATTCCGTGTATCAAGAGACCGTTGTAAACGAAAGACCATGGCATCTCCTTCATCAAAGAGATCCCATGGTCTTTAATATTTTTTTCGAAACAATGTAATGATCAAACGATCCTTCTCGTAACTGATTGTTGCTTCATCGATCAACAATCCTAATAAATAAAAGTCTTTTTCTTCATGAATCGACTGGTGCCCGCCTAAAAGTTCAATATAATAACTTTCTAGCGCAATGTCTCGTGGGGTATTCAACATTTCCGCAAATACGGCTAAATCACTGGGCTCTTCTGGACAGGTCCCAGCAATAATGGCTCGAAATCCTGTTTTTTCGAAAGACATCTCAGTAGTGATATGAGGGCAGTCGTGGGAAAGAAAGTAGGTGACCACTTCATCCACGATCCGCCGTGCTTGTTCCTTTTCTATCATTGGTTCATCCGCCTTTTGATTTGGTTGATCTCATCTAACAAAGGTACCATAGCTGCCGCCACAAAGCCACTGGAAAAACCATTATTATAAAGATTCAACCCGCCATGTAAGTAGGTAATATTGCTTACTAACGCCGCATGGGCAATACCGGCAAAGATTCCTGCAATTGGTCCATAGTAGCCGCTGATTGGTGCTAAACTTGTTCCAAAAATCGCAGTCAACAGCAATTGAAAGGTCGAAGTCTCAGTGGTAAAACCTAAACGTGTGGCAAGAACGACCCCAATCAAAATCGGCAGACTATTTTTCCAGTGATTTCCGAAAGCACTAAAGCCAACCACTGTCAGAACAGCACCAAGTAATGGACCTGATAGCTGGCCCCCAAGCAAGTAGATGAATACAAGCAGCAGCATCCCCATGATCGCCATGTTCATCAGTGTGACCCCTAATGCAAAAATCGTGACGAAGTCTGTCACCAGTTTACCGGAAACATCGAATAGATGAGCCAATCCTTGGAAAGAACGGTGATTCAATAAATAACCGGTTAAAAAGAGCAACCCGCATAAGCCGCACAAAAAGAAGAGTAAAAAGGAACTGTACTCAGTCGTCAAATACGTTTGTTCGGTAATGTCACGTCCAAATAGACGCGTGAAACTTGTAAAGAACATGGTCACGATTCCGGTGGCAAAGCCAATGTTATACAAAGAGAAGCCTTGATGAAAGTGTAAGAATTGTGCGGCCAGGGGCGGCAATAAAATGCCTAAGATAATTCCAATAGTATAGCCTAATAGAACGCCGGTCATTAATGGGAAACCCATCCCAAAAGCCAAATAACTGATGACAGGTGAAGCTGCACTCCCGAATAGACCAACAAGCGAGTACTGTCCAAAGGGCTTTTTTTGAATCCGTGCATAAAGATAAACGCCTAACGGGATCGGAATCGAATTGAATAAATTTTTCCCGAAAAAAGAAAATCCGGAAATGGTGAAAAAGGCAGCAATCATTGGTCCGGTGATACTGTTTCCTTTTGTTTTGGTGGTTAGGATACTTACCAAGGTCAACACGCCGCTATTTAAAAAGGCACTGCCTAAGTTGCCGATGGCAAAGTAATCCGAAACGAGATTACTAGGAGAAGTCAAAATCCGTAGTGAACCGAACCATAGATCACTTATCGGTGTACTCAGGACACCAATAGCAATCAAAAGGATGCTGTAAGCAATCAATAATCGTTGTGTCAACAATTGCGAAATCGGTGCAAAAGACTTATTCGTTGTTTGATAAAAGATTTTTTTATTTGCCATAAATCCTCCTTTTTTTTTTATGTTAGCATAGATCGACTGGATTCGGGATACTTTCAGTCATTCAAAAAAGTTTTTTTGTTGTTTTTTGAGATTGGTTAGTGAATACGCTAAAAAGCGCTGTACATTTTTTATTTCTGAGAAAAGATAGGATAGACCTGGCACGGATTTGCATAAAGATGAGCTGCTCAATTTCGAAAGCTTATAGTGTTATTGAATGATTGGCAGAGCTAATTATGACTGAAAAAAAGCGCATCTTTCAATCAAATATTTCAGTGATCGATGAAAATAATGACATATAAAAAATGAGGAAACTTGCTATAATCAACACTAATCTCTCTTTATTTTTTAATTTATGCGCATCTAGAGAGCAAACTTATTGGTCGACGGGGAAAGTCGCCTTCTTTCACAGGTTAACTGTTTTAGCAGTGTATGAATAAATAGAGATTAGTCTGAGAGAAGGAAAAACGAATAAGTGGACGATTATCGGGTAAGATTAAGGAGGAAGCTATGAAAAAATATCGGTTTGGCTTAATTACACTTATGTCAGTCTTTGTTCTGGGCGCCTGTAGCCAAGGAAATAACAAAACGGACTCGACAGGGGCACAGGGAACAGAGGATACAACAGCAAACAATGTAGAAAATATGCCACTAGAGGTCAAAAATGATGGTGATCCTATCGAAGGAGAAACCCTGGATGTGGCAGTTGTGATGGATACACAGTTTCAGGGCTTATTTCAATGGGAATTCTATCAAGATACCTATGATCGTCACTTTATGTCTCCAAGTCATGAATACTTATTTTTAAATGACGATGACTTTAAGATTGTGGACGGTGGCCCTGCGGATTTAGAATTGGATCAAGAAAACAAAATTGCCACCATTACACTAAGAGACAACTTGAAATGGTCGGATGGAGAAGAAGTAACTGCAGAAGATGTGATCTTTGCTTACGAAGTGATCGGCCACGCAGATTACACAGGGATTCGTTATGACAATGATTTCACGAACGTGATCGGTATGGAAGAATATCATGCTGGTGAATCAGACACAATTTCTGGAATTACTGCTGTCAATGATAAAGTTGTTCAAATCGAATACAAAGAAGTTCACCCGGGTATGATGCAATCAGGCGGAGGCGTCTGGATGTCTGCATTAGCAAAGCATACCTTTGAAGGAATTGAAATCAAAGACATGGAATCAAGCGATCCGGTTAGGAAAAATCCTATTGGTTTTGGGCCGTATGTGATGAGCAATATCGTGGCCGGAGAAACAGTAGAATATGTTCCCAACGAATATTATTATGGGGAAAAACCAACTTTAGATAAGATCGTTCTTCGAGGTGTACCGTCTGCTTCCATCAATGAGGCACTGAATGCCAAGCAATATGATATAGCACTGTCGATGCCAACTGATACTTTTGATGCTTACAAAAATACTGATGGGTACCAAATGCTTGGTCGTTTACAGCAGTCTTACACTTATCTTGGCTTTAAACTGGGAACATGGGATGCTGAAAACAAAACGGTTGCTTATGATCCTAATTCTAAAATGGCGAACAAAGCATTGCGTCAAGCAATGGGTTATGCAGTAGACAACGATGCAATCGGTGAACGTTTCTATCATGGATTGCGCACCAACGCAACCACATTGATCCCGCCAGTTTTCGGTTCTTTGCATAACGAAGAAATCAAAGGGTATACGTTAGATTTAGATAAAGCCAATCAGCTACTCGATGATGCTGGCTATATCGATACCGATGGCGATGGGTTCCGTGAAGATCCAGACGGTAATAAACTAACGATCAATTTTGCTTCTATGTCTGGCGGAGAAACTGCTCAACCATTAGCCGATTACTATGTACAACAGTGGAACGAGATCGGTTTGGATGTTCAGTTTTCGACTGGACGCTTGATTGATTTCCAAGCATTTTATGACAAATTGGAAAATGATGATCCAGACATTGATGTTTTCATGGGTGCTTGGAACACCGGATCTGACCCTTCGCCAACAGGATTGTGGGGACCAAATTCGCCGTTCAATTATACGCGCTATCAGTCAGATAAAAATACCGAGTTGCTAGCTGCCATCGACTCGAATGCTTCGTTTGACGAGGACAAACGGAAAGAAGCTTTTGATGCATGGCAAGAATATGCCTTTGAAGAAGCATTTGCGATTCCAACATTGTTCCGAAGTGAGATCCTGCCGATCTCTGACCGCGTGACGAATTTTTCATGGGCTTACGATGTCGATCATAATCCATGGGCTGCGATTGGTGTGACGGATAGTTCTCGGTAAAGTAGAGATAGAATAAATAGAAGGAAGTAAAAAGCAAAAAAGTAAAAAGGATTTCGCTATAAATGAATACCCGGAGGACTAAGTAGCCGTGTTCTGGCAATGCCAGAGCATCGTGGCGCAGACTGTACGTTTGCGCTACTGCTACTAAGTCTTTCGGGTATGTTTGTTCATTATTCTGTTTAACGCTGAGAGAAGGTTTTCAATGGTTGAATGACAGGAAAGATCCTATCGATCTAGCTGATGTGATTTGAGCGAAGTCAGCTTAGGGCATGAGCGTAATGAATATTTTTAAATTCTTTTGGGGTTGTCCCAGTGATTTTCTTGAAACTTTGAATAAAGTGGCTTTGACTGGAGAAAGCCAATAATGTGCTGATTTTTTCATAAGAATGATCCGTAAATAAGAGTAAGTGTTTGGCTTCAGCAATTTTCTTTTCTTGGATATAGTTATGGATTGTTTTGTCCATTTCTTTTTTGAATTGACTGCAAAGATGGGTCTTATGCTTTTGAGTAATATCCGCTAAGTCATCGATGGTGATTTTTTCATAGAGGTGGCCATCGATATAGTTGACGATCGTTTTGACCAGCAACGATTTTTGGGCGAAAGGATAGCTGTGCAACAGCTCCATAAAACGATAGGTCGCTTCTTTGATATACCGCAGGCATTCATCCGCCGTGTGAATGTAGATCAATCCTTGGATCAATGAATCCGATAATCCGAATGCTTGATTGACTGGGACGCCTTCATCGATACTCATGCGGGTGACTACAGCCACAAAAGCAGAAAATTTTAATTTCAAGCCTTCCAATTCAAAAGGGGACAAAGAGACACTATAAGTTTCCTTCATCTTTTTGAAGACCCAAGCAACTTTTTCTGGTTCATTCCGCTTGATATAATCAAGATAGCGCAACTCAAAATGATAAGAGTCAAAAGTTGATTCATGGACACGCCGGTCGTACAGATTGGCTTCTAAATTGAAGTCTGTCTGGATCGATCGATTACCTGGCTCTGTTTGGTAATGCCAGCGCAATTGTTCTTGAGTTAAAGGCTGATTCGCAAACAAGGTATGCATTAATTGAATGTATTCTTCAAATGAATATTTGTCTTCTTTAGAGTAGTGAATATTGTAATGGTATTCGTGTCCTAGAAAAACACAGGAGTTTTCTGGTGTCCCGATCACGCCGCAAGGACCAACCATTAAGTAAAAACGTTGGCCTTCCAATTGAAATTGAAAACAACCTAGCATATATTTTCCAAAATGATAAAGCGTTACGGATTGTTCATCAGTTGCTTCTAAATAGTGGCTGATGGGCTTTTTTGTCTGCCATGAACTTTCTGGATGCAACCAAGTACCATTTTCATCTAATAAGATCATAGGAATAAGATATTTCCGGTATAAAAGATCCATCGCAAGTTTAATGCTTTCTATATTCATGTGTTGACCACCTTATCTATTCGTTCTGCATAATAGTTCTACCTAGTAGTTCTATCTCTACTCAAAGTATAATCAAAATTTTTTAGCATGCAACGAATATTTTGCTATGAACGCTATTTTTTTAGTATAAAATCTGTTGACTTCTTTTTATAATACATTATGTTAAAACGCTTACAGAAAGGAAACATAATGGACACAAGAGAATTAAGAAAGTTATTTATGCAATTATCACCTGAAGAAAAAGTTGCCCAGACGGTCCAGCTTAACGGAAGTTTGGTCGTGGAAAACGATGTAATGAATACAGGTCCGATGCAAGATTTGGGTTTACCAGAAGAGTTGAACTTTTACGAGGTTGGTTCGATTTATAATGTAAATGATTTTGCAAAATTAAAACGATTGCAAGAAGAAACACTGAAGAACAGTAAGCATAAAATCCCCTTACTATTCATGTCAGATGTGATCTATGGATTTCGGACGATCTTTCCGATTCCTTTAGCACAAGCTGGATCATATGATTTTGATTTGATTCAACAAGCCGCTGAAATGACAGCGAAAGAGAGTTATCTGAATGGATTGCACGTGATTTTCTCACCAATGTTGGACTTATCTCGGGATCCACGATGGGGTCGAGTGATGGAATCGCCAGGAGAAGATGTGTATACCGCGAAACAATTTGCTAAGAGTGTTGTGACTGGCTACCAAGGAGATTGTAGCAAGGGTGTCCCTGAGAATCATGTCGCAGCTTGTATCAAACATTTTGCAGCTTACGGTGCTCCAGAAGGTGGTCGAGAATACAACACTGTCGATATGTCCAACCAGCGTCTATTCAATGAATACTTGCAGCCGTATCAAGCGGCGATCAAAGCGCAAACGATGTTAGTCATGACGGCTTTCAATGTGTTGAACGGCGAACCGTCAACTGGCAGTAAGTGGTTAAATCGAGAAATTTTGCGGGAACGTTTTGAGTTTGATGGTGTTCTTGTCTCAGATCACGCGGCAATCAAAGAACTAGTTCCACACGGCTATGCTGCGGATGACAGAGAAGCAGCCAAAAAAGGATTGGAAGCAGGCGTCGATTTTGATATGATGACTTCGGTCTACGCCACACATCTACCGGAATTAATTAAAGAGCCTGCCTTCGCAGAATTATTGGATGAAGCAGTTTGGCGTATTTTGGAATTAAAAAATAAATTGGGACTTTTTGAAGATCCTTACCGAGGCTTGCAGAGTGAGCAAACTGGTGAAATCTTAACAGAAGAAGCCAAAACTTTAGCAGTCAAGCTCGTTGAAAAAAGCAGCGTACTGCTGAAAAACAATGGTAGTCTTCCTTTACAAAAAGACCAAAAAATCGCTGTGATCGGACCTTATGGAGAAAGCCGATTGACTTTAGGCTTCTGGGCATCCGTCAGTGGAAAACCACAAGATGCTGTTCCGTTAAAAGAAGGATTATTGAAGAACTTATCCACCGAGCAAGTTCAATTTGCTCGTGGCTATAATTTGTTTGACTCTTATGACGGGTTTGGTCCCCTCAAAGCTGGGATTGAGATGCTGAATGGTCCGATCGAGCCAGCTGATCAATTGTTGACAGAAGCCGTGACAGCCGCAGAAGCAGCCGATGTGATCGTCTTGACGTTTGGCGAACAGTTTTTAGAAAGCGGGGAAGGCGCTTCTCGAGCGAATCTGCACCTGCCGGAAAAACAAGTTCGCTTGATCAAAGCGCTGAAGGAAACGGGCAAACCAATCGTTGGTGTACTATACACAGGGCGCCCGCTGGTCTTGACAAATGTGGAACCACTATTCGATAGTTTGTTACTCGTTTGGTATCCCGGAATCATGGGGGGCATCGGTATCGCAAATCTATTGACAGGAAAAGCGAATCCCTCTGCACGGTTGACAATGACTTTCCCAAGAAGTGAGGGCCAGATCCCTATTTATGGGGCCCAGCTTCCGACAGGACGTCCCTTTAAAGCGGCTAATCCAACAGATCGCTTTATCTCTAAATATCGGGATGAGTCAAATGACCCATTGTTTGCGTTTGGTGAAGGTCTTAGCTATAGCTCGTTCCAAGGAAAATGGCTGGGCAGTGAGGTCAATGAGCAAACGATCAACTTACAATGTCACATCAAGAATGATTCTGATCGCACGGCTGACACAGTTGTTCACGTTTATTTGAATCAACGACCAGCAACGATCGTACGTCCCATAAAACAATTGGTGGCTAGTGAATTTGTTTCGTTGGGACCACTGGAAGAACGTTCCTTAAATATCGAACTATCGCTGACAGATCTTGTCTTTTATGATAATAAAGGACAAAAACATTTTACTAAAGGAAACTATCAGCTCGTTTTAGCGATTGATGGAAAAGAAGAGTCACTAACTGTGACAGTATAAGAGAAGGAGTGTAAAAAACATGGAAAAATTAGAAGCAATTTTAAGTAGCAAATTATTGCCAATGTCTCAAAAGCTACAACGAAATAAAGTGTTAGCTGCATTGATGGAAGGATTTATTCGTACCAGTCCGATTACGTTGGGGATCGCCTTCATTACGATCGTCGGGAACTTCCCAATTCCTGGTTGGACAGACTACTTAACGAAAATCGGTATTTTTCAACATGTCGAAGCCATCACTAATGGTGCTACTGGCGTCTTTGCATTGTATGTTGTCTATAGCTTAGCGTATTCATATGCCAAACAGTTAGGTTCAAATGAACGGAACTCAGCAATTATTTCATTAGCCAGCTTTATCATGCTGATGCCTCAAACGATCGCTACAACTGTGATGCAAGATGGTCAAGCCGTAGAACAAACGATTGGCGCATTGAAATTGGACTTCTTAGGAGGCCAAGGACTCTTTATTGGTATGTTGACGGCATTATTGGTTACTCGTTTCTATGCCTTTCTTTCTAAGAAAAACATCATGATCAAATTGCCAGACAGTGTACCGCCAATGGTGACACAATCTTTGGCTCCAGTCTTTGTCGTTACGATCATCTTTGTTCTCGTCTTTATCATTCGCGTATTATTTGGCTTAACGGCGTCTGGATCAATCTTCCAATTCTTTATTGATGTGGTGAATGCGCCGTTGAATTCATTGGTCGCTAGTCCACTGTCCATCATCATTATTATGGAAGTTTTGGCGGTGCTTTGGTTCTTCGGTATCCACAATGCTGTGTTACAAGGACCTCTTGGGGCAATCAGTATGACAATGGTCGTTTCAAATATTGCGGCATACCAACAAGGACAAGAACTTCCTTATCTCGTTCCATCAGTTATCTACATGGGCATGTATGCGGCTGGGTTCATGGGCTTTGTCACATTCTTCATGATACGCAGCAAATCAGCAAAAATGAAACAATTAGGTAAATTATCCTTTATCCCATCGATTTTCAATATTACGGAACCAATCATGTTTGGAATGCCGATTATTTTGAATCCGATATTCTTTATTCCACAAGTATTTACTCAACTGATCGCTGGTTTTGTGACATGGGGACTAACTACAACGATTTTGCCGATCAATTTGAATCCAACAATGAGCTTATTGCCATGGACGACACCAACATTTATTAAAATGCCATTCTCAGGTGGCGTCAACTACACGATCTTGATGGTGATCTGTATGTTGATTGGTATCATTATGTGGTATCCTTTCTTGAAAATTGCGGACAAGAAAGAATACGAATTAGAACTTGAATCAGAAAAGATGAAAGCACAAGAAATAGAAGCAGAAATGACTGTAGAAGAAATTCAAGCATAATCAAGTTTGTTCAAGCGTAATATAAGGAAGTGGGAAGAATGAGTCATTTAAGTATCGATATTGGCGGCACAAAAATCAAATCAGGATTGGTCCAGCAAAATATCGTCACAGAAAAGAACAATTTCCCAACACCTCAGTCTCTCGAAGAATTTTCTGAATTGCTGGAAACGATCATCAACAGCTATTCAGAGAGCCACTCCTTTAAAAAAATCGCTTTTTCAGTACCAGGTTCGGTCAACGAATCCGGTACTGTCTTCTTTGGTGGCGCATTGCCTTATCTAAATGAAGTCAACTTAGGTCAGCTAATTGGAAACTTCGATCTTACGGAAGATTACCAAGTATCCGTCGAGAATGATGCCAAGGCAGCCACATTAGGAGAAATGACTTGGGGGCATTTACAAAATGTATCCAATGGAGCAGCGATTATTTTAGGGACCGGCGTGGGTGTTGGACTGTGTATCAATGGTCAGCTTTACAAAGGGAGTCACTATCAAGCAGGAGAAGTCAGCTTTATGATCCGAGACCGGCGCATTACAGGTCCAGATTCATTTGTTGGCGTTGGATTGTCGGCGGTAGCGCTGATCCAAAAATTATCTGAAACCTTGCAAGTAGCTAACGACGGACCAATCGTGTTTCAGACACTGACAGATTCTGATAACCAAATGGCACAGGATCTCTTTCTTGATTATTGCCATGAGGTCGCCGTTCTCTGTTTTGACATCCAATGCCTATTGGATATCGATAAAATCGTGATTGGCGGCGGGATCAGCCAACAGCCAACACTAATTGAAACCATCCAAAGCTGCTATCAGCGGCTACTAAAAGCAGCACCAATCATTGAACAAACATTACGACCAATCAACATCGAAGCGGCCAAGTTTCAGGCAGATGCAAATTTGATTGGCGCAGTAAAGGGGTAAATGTATGAGTAAATTTCCAAATGATTTTTTATGGGGGGCATCAACCAGTGCCTATCAAATAGAAGGGGCTTGGGACACTGATGGAAAAGGTCCTTCTGTCCAAGATGTCAAAGAGATTCCTGCTGGAACCACAGATTTTAAAGTGGCTTCGGATCATTACCATCGCTATGAAGAAGATGTCAAATTGTTCAAAGAACTAGGCATGAAAGCCTATCGTTTTTCTATTTCATGGAGTCGTGTCATGCCAAATGGCGTCGTTAATCCAGAAGGTTTGGCATTCTATCAGAAATTGATCGATTTATTGCTTGAAAACGAGATTCAGCCGGTCGTTACTGTCTTCCATTTTGATTTACCGGTTTATATCGCAGAACAAGGTGGCTGGGAAAATCGGGAAACGATTCAGTCTTTTGCAGACTACTGCCAAGTGCTGTTTGAACACTTTGGTGACAAAGTACCATTATGGCAAACCATCAATGAACAAAATGTGATGGCATTAGCTGGTTCTGTCATCGGTACAAGCCAAAAGAGTATGAAAGAAAAATTCCAAGAAAACCATCATATGCTGGTGGCACAAGCGTTAGTCACGAAGCATTTCCATGCCGGCGATCACATTGGAAAGATTGGTCCAGCGCCAAACATCGCCAGTGTATATCCAGCTTCGGATAAGCCTGAAGATCAGATGGCCGCTTTATACATGAGTGCCTTGAGAAATTGGTTGTTCCTTGATGTGGCCGTTTTTGGGAAATACAATCACAATGCTTGGCACTTATTGGAAACCATTGGTGCCGCACCAGAAGTTACGGCAGAAGATCGTCAAATCCTTCTTGACGGCACTTGTGACTATATTGCATTGAATTACTACAACACGATGACCGTCAGCAGTTATTATCAGAAAGAAAATAAAATCGATCAGCAATCAGGCTTTGGAATTCCGGGGTTCTTCCAAGCAGTTGAAAATAAAAATCTGCCAATGACTGAATTTGGCTGGCCCATTGACCCAGAAGGGTTCCGTTTCACATTGAATGAAGTTTATTCTCGCTATCGGTTGCCGATTTTGATCACCGAAAACGGTATCGGAGCCAAAGACGTTTTAACAGAAGATGGACAGGTGCACGATCAATACCGCATTAATTATCTGCAGCAGCATATTGCTCAAATGGAATTAGCCGTCAAAGATGGCGTCGAAGTGATTGGGTATTGTCCTTGGAGTGCGATCGATTTGATCAGTACCCATGAAGGCATCACGAAACGTTATGGCTTCATTTATGTCAATCGCACAGAAGATGATTTGTTGGATTTAGCCCGAGTGAAAAAAGATAGTTTTTACTGGTACCAACAAGTGATTGCACAAAATGGATTAGGAGAGTAAGTTATGTACATGCAAGAATACTCTTTCGATGAAGCAGCAGGGGCAGGATTAACCGTCTACCTTCATGAAGAAAAGCCTGAGTTTGCCCGCGTCGGCAAACGACCATTCATTTTAGTGATTCCCGGAGGAGGCTATTCCTTTTGTAGCGAACGGGAAGCGGAACCCATTGCATTGAATTTTCTTGCTCAAGGATACCATGCGGGGGTGCTTCGTTATCATGTCGGGGAGTTTCGCAGTTTTGACGCTTCCTTACAAGATGCGCAAGAAGCACTAGCTAAAATCACCGAATTGAGTGCTGGAGCATGGCCTTCGATCGATGCAGAGAAAATCGCCGTGATTGGTTTTTCTGCCGGTGGTCATCTGGCAGCTGCATTATCAACGCTTTCTGAGAGAAAACCGAGTCTTTGTATTTTAGGTTATCCTGCTATCTTACAATCTTTTGCAAAAGTCATGCAGATCAAGGCCCCGTCATTAGAAACTTGTGTGACGCCAGAAACGCCGCCTACTTTTGTCTTTTCGACGTTTGAAGACAATGTGGTACCAATTGAGAATTCACTTTTATATCTGCGGGCGTTGGAAGAAAATGATGTGCCTTTCGAAACGCATCTTTTTCAAAAAGGCAAACACGGTCTTTCATTGGCAACGGAGCGTTTCGGTAATCGAGAAGAAATGGTCGATCCCCGTTTTGGACGCTGGTTTAACGAGTGCGTGGAATGGATGGAGATCAACTGGGCGGAATCATCGACAGGTGAAATGCCAGCTGCGCTTGTTGAATGGCCCATTGCAGCCTTGATCAAAGAACCGAAAAATCGCGCCTTATTAGTCAACACTTTTCCAAGTTGGCAAGAGAAGAGTACCTTCAAAATCGTAAAAAACTTCAGTTTGCAACAGTTGACTGCCATCATTCCGGAACGCTTCCCACAAGCACAATGTGATCAGTTAGTTGCACAGCTGGTGGATCCAAGGAGAGGAGAAATAGAATGAAAGCCTGGCTCGTTCATGAAAGTTATAAAGCAGCCACGACACCTTTTGCTGAGGTGCCAGCTGAACTATCAACGGTGAAAGGGTGCAAAAATAGTTTTGCCGCTTGTCAACTGTTACTGCATGATGGCAAGCGAAACCACTTTGTTTTAGGACGTGAATTTGCGATCCCTGACGAAATCGAGATCCCTATGTACCGGATCGAAATTACTAGCGAATTGCCGGTTACGAGTCAATTTGTCGGCTATTATACTGGACAGCAGGAAATCGATTTTGCAGATAAATTGCTGGATCAAACAGCCAAAACCTATCCAGGAGATCGGATGGCTACAGTTTATTTAGAATTCCCATTGGATCAGTCCATTGCAGCAGGCAGCTATCCAGTGGAGATCGCTATTTACCGCGCCCAATTGGCCGGCGCTGATTCACTTGTTTTAAGCAAAAAAATCACGGTGGAAGTTTCCGCATTTGAATTTCCGGCAGATTACCGCGATGGCTTTAACTTAGATGTTTGGCAACAGCCATCGATTCTTGCGCGAACTTATGATGTACCGCTATGGAGTGAACAACACTTCTGTCTGTTAGAGGAAATGGCAGCAAGTTTGGCCAAAATCGGTCAAAAGGCGATTACTGTGATTGCCGGTGAAATTCCCTGGAAAGGTTGGTTTAATTATATCGTCAAAGACTATCCTGCGAATCTCTATGAGTATTCAATGATCAACGTCAATAAGACAGAATCAGGGGCTATCACCTGTGATTTTTCTGTCTTGGATCGGTATTTGAATTGTTTCTTTCAAGCAGGGATTGATCAAGAGATCGATGTTTTTGGTCTGTTAGGTGTTTGGCAGCCGCCTTTCTTCCCGATAGTGCCTATTGATTATCCGGAGGCATTAGTGGTTCGTTACTTAGATGAAGCGACTGGCAAAATGATGTTTATTCAGCAGAAAGCAGATTTGCAAAACTACATTAGACAAGTTTTTGCCCACTTTAAAGAGCTGGGTGTCTGGAAAAAAGTCCGGATCGTTTCCGATGAACCAAAAAAACATCAGATCAACCTGTTCAAAGAGTCGCTTGCTGAATTAAAAGCAATCGATGAGACGCTGCAAGTCAAAGTCGCTTTTGACAAAGAGGATGTCTTGACGGAACTTTTGCCATTGGTTGATTATCCAGTGACTTCTTATTACTGTACCTGCAATCATTACCAAGAGTTGAGTCAAAGTCATTCAGGAAAAACCCAGTATTATGTCTGCAATTACCCAGACAAGCCGAATACATTCCTCCATAGTCCATTACTTGAAACTCGCGTTCAAGGGATCTTGGCCCACCATTTTAAAACCGATGGGCTTTTACGCTGGGCTTATAATTGTTGGCCGGAAAACGCGCGGGAAGATATTCGCTACAATACGAGTTCGCTGCCGATCGGCGATATGTGCTTGATCTATCCAGCTTACTCTGGACATTTGGCACTGTCGCTACGCTACAAACAGTTACAGCGGGGAATCGAAGATTTCTATCTAGTCAAACAAGCTGAAAGACAGCAGCCAGAACAGACAGCAGACTTACTGGATACTTTTTTGACAAATCCCAATAGTCAAGAATGGATGGTAGATAGTCACCAAAGTCAGCCAGATCTGTTCCTACAAACAGCATCTGATTATGAGGCTCTTCGTGACGCGCTATTAACAATAATCGCAAAATAAATCAAAGGACCGCGAATCCTTAAGGATTCGTGGTCCTTTTTTTCAAAAATTGCAAGAAAAACGCATTTTTCCATGAAGTGAGCGTTTCGTTTTTCATTTCATGAACATTCCTCTACACTTTTAAGTAAGGTCATGGTTCTACATGACGAGCATGAAAAAAATAAGGAGGAAATGAACATGTCAAAAAAAATCAATGATCCATTAACGAAGTACTATAACGGCACATTTGAAAAGCAGGAACAGGAAGCACCAGCGGTCCAAGGAAAAATGCAGCCAGTACCAGATTGTGGTGAAACTAGCTACAATGGTTCAGGACGATTAGCAGGCCGCAAAGCATTAGTCACAGGCGGGGATTCAGGCATCGGTCGTGCAGCAGCCATTGCCTTTGCTAAAGAAGGCGCGGATGTGGCTATCAACTACTTGCCTTTTGAAGAAGAAGATGCCCAAGAAGTGAAGACTATCATCGAAGAAGCAGGTCAAAAAGCTGTATTGATTCCTGGCGATTTGAAAGACGAATCTTTTGCGCGTCAGTTGGTTCATGATGCAGCGAAAGCGTTGGATGGTTTAGATATTTTGGTCTTGAATGCAGGTATGCAACAAGCGGTCAAAGATATTAAAGATTTGACCACCCAACAAATCACGGACACATTTACAACGAATATCATCTCCATGTATTGGACAGTTCAAGAAGCCCTGGATTATTTACCGGCTGGCGGCAGTATCATTACCACTACTTCCATCCAAAGTGCAGAACCTAGTGCTCATCTGTTAGACTATGCAGCAACCAAAGGAGCGATCACTTCATTTAGTAAAGGATTGGCAGCACAATTGAGTTCAAAAGGTATTCGCGTGAATACTGTAGCACCAGGACCAATCTGGACACCACTACAAATTTCAGGAGGACAACCACAATCAGCGATCCCTGAGTTTGGACAAAAAGAATTATTAAAACGGGCTGGCCAACCCGTTGAATTAGCGCCAGTTTATGTTTTCTTAGCGTCAGATGAAGCCAGCTATGTCACAGGACAAGTCTATAGTGTAACAGGCGGAAGCTTCTTTGCTTAAAACCCGTTGTTAAAAAACGCTTACGACAATAAAAAATGCGAAGTAAGAAATACAGAGGCCTTGCATTGCTTTAGCAAGGAACCCATCTGATATTTCAGCTTCGCTTTTTTTATGGAATCATGATAAAAAATTTGTTTCAACAAGAGGATTTGCAGGTGAGGGCAAACATTTTTTTGGTAATTACTTGATTGATTTTTGCAAACAAAGATTCCCATTCATACATATTAAGTATATCTGAGAGTAGCAGAAGCTTTTCCGTTATCGCTACTTCTTCGTAATTGTCGGTAATAATCAAGTCCGCCCCTTCGATATCTTTAGTGAATGAGACCGACTTCTCTGAGTAGATGGATCGGATACGGGCTTCTATCAGCATTTTGGTTCGATATTGAATCGTTGTTCGAATGTAAATCCGAATAGTTGGACTTTCATGCATGGTGGTTTCCAGATAGAGTAGTTGGGCAAGATAGCGCAATTGTTTACGGTGAAAGAATTCTTTGTCTAAATCATTGTTTGGAAAGGTATTGACATGTTCTGTTAACAAGTGAGCAATTGCTGCATAAGTTTGACTATTGTTGTCAATCGAACTTTCATCGGGCAAGTTATAGTCTAAATTCCAAACTTTCAGCAAATCAACATCGATAAAAATCGATAGATTAAAAAATAAGAGACAACTGTTTAGAAGTTGGTCAAATGAATCTTGCTTCATAGTCGGCACAAATTTTTGTCGCCAATCTTCGATCATATCAATAAAAAAATGAACGAGAGGCTTTTTTGATTGGTAAACCAGCGCAATACTCTCTTGAATCTTTTGGCGATCAACAACTGCAGGAAGGAAAATATGCAAAAAGAAATTTAAATACAAGTATTCGGCTTGAGCGATCCGTTTATCTAAATTAGTTTTGGAGAAAAAGAACGAATCGAGAACTTCCATCGGCAAAAAGGAGTAAAAGTTCAAGAGTGCTTGAGCTTTTTTCTCGATTTCAGGCAAATATTTCTTTTGAGAAAGTCGGATGGTAATTGTTTTCCAAAAGGCAAACAATTTATTTTTAGTCAACTGATCTAAGAGAGTAGCATCAAAAAAGCTGTTGAATCGCTCGAATTCTGTTATATATTGATCAGATAAAAGCTGAAACTCGGTTGGTGCACTTTGCGTAAGAAAACTATAAATAAAGATGCGGATATCCAACTCTCTTCCAGCAAGTTCGACAATATTTTCTTCATTGGAATAGATTGAGAGGTGAAATTTCTTTAATATTAGACTGACTTTTTTTATCAGACGATACATGTGAGATTGGCTAACGTGAAGATCCGAACATAACTGGGACATTGAAGAATCTGTATGCCCAATAAGGTACTGAACCAGTTGATATTGTGGAGAACTGAGCAAGTAATGATAGACCAGCTGTGAATAAGAAGGTTCGGCACTATCTCCATTTCTTTCGATACAATATTGGTTGTAGGAATTTTTGGCGAGACAAAGGTTGACGGACAGATATTTCAAGTCTTCATTCAAAAAGTAGATATGTTTTTGCAAGCTTTTGATGGGGATTTTCAATACTCTTGATAATTTTAATAAGCTGATTCCATTGGTGTTACATACTGCTTTGAATATATCAAGCTTTTTTTCCTCTGCGGGAGAAATGAACTCTCGGTACATCAGTATTCTCCTTTTTTGCTCCATTTTTACGCAAAATATGAAGCCTATTTGTAAGGTTTTGTGATCTGTTTTTTTGGTACTTTTGATTATACTAAGTACAAATGAGAAGTCAATGTGAGGCGATGAAGAAACAATCATTTTTTTGTGGTTGAAAAAATGAAAGTATTGCCAGAAAATTGGCATCTTGTTTAATAAACAAAAAAGAAGGAATGACTTATGAAAAAAATGGTGTTGGCATTAGGTATTTTAGGAATAAGTAGTTTAGGGGTCCCAGTGACTGGTTTAGCTGCGGAAGCAAATCCATCTACTTCAATGACCAGTGAAGCATCACTAACCATCAATCCAGGGATTTTGTCCCTTGATAGTGTTTCAAATTTTGATTTTGGTACTGGGAATATCGCAGATTTCGCTCAACAAGAGAAAGTGATCACCACGGTATCAAATGAAACGTCATCTGTTTCTGATTTTCGTGGTCCAAACACAGTTGGTTGGCAATTAACAGCAAAATTATCAAAAATCTCGAATGCCGATCAAAAAGAATTAGCAAATGCAAAGATTACACTAAAAGGTACCGAAACAGCAGGAGATGCAGCTTTATCAGCAAATGCTGAATTGGTTGCTGGAGCTACCGATCCTACTTCAGTAGCAACCGCAGATGGCGCAACTGGGTTAGCAATCAATACCTTTGATTTTTCGACCACAACGTTGACCGTTCCCCAACAAAATGTTTATGGTGGTGACTATACAGGAACGATTACGTGGACATTATCTAATTCTTATCAAGCACAGTAATAGGATGGATGACAATGAGAAGACTTCTTCAGAATGCAGTATGGATCTTTTTATTTATCAGCTTTGTTTATTTTCCTGTGACTCGTGGTTATGCTGAGACCACCAGATTTACTGTTATACCAGAACTTCCCCAAAATCAAGCAAGTGAAGCAACTTATTTCGATTTGCTGGTAAATAAAGAGACTGTTCAGGAATTGATTATCGCCGTACACAATACGAGTTCCGAAGAGATAACGATCACCGCTGATGCACTGAATAGTTATTCTGCTTCCACTGGAATCATCAGTTATCAACGAAAGAAAACGGCCGAAGACTATGGAGGTAAGTCTTTTACTAGCTTTGTTTCAAACCCCATTCAAGAAGTACGCCTAAAATCTGGTGAGGAACGAAAGGTGATTTTTACACTTGATTTAAAGGAAACAGTGTTTGACGGAGAAATCTTAGGGGCTTTTTTGTTCGAAGAAGTCAAACCTCAAGAAACTGCTCACGAAGCTGATGCAAGTTTGGAATCAAACTATCAGTTGCAGTTAGGGGTACGAATGCGTCAAAGTCTACAAGAGCTGCCAAAGCCAGATTTAAAACTAGTTGAAACTAAAGCAGTCGAAAAAAATGGCAAGCCAACTTTAAAAAGCAGTATCAGTAATATTCGTCCCGTCGCATTTGGGAATATTTCTGTGAATACGACGATACGTGATAAGAATCAAGCTATTGTCGGTGGCTTTAAGTCAGAAAATTTTCAATTCGCACAAAACTCTGTCTTAGATCTCTATAGTGAATTTGAACAAGAAGAACTCAAACCGGGCACTTATACGATTCGCATCGAATTATCCTCTCAGCGAGGCACATGGGTTTTTGATGATAAGGTCGTTATCGATCGTCAAGCAGCAAAAGCTGTCAACCGAACTACGATAAATGCAGCGGCTATCGCTCAAAGAAATTTTCTGTTCTATCTATTGATTGCTATAATCATTCTA
This sequence comes from Enterococcus sp. 125944, assembly GCF_051909435.1. Lineage (NCBI taxonomy): Bacteria > Bacillati > Bacillota > Bacilli > Lactobacillales > Enterococcaceae > Enterococcus > Enterococcus sp. 125944. The sequence continues at coordinate 81,477 of NZ_JBQASY010000006.1, forward strand.
TTGATTGCAATCATCCTTTTCTTGTTAGTGAAGCGGCGTAAAAACTCCGATGAAAGTGAGTGAGAAGAATGAAAAAAATGCTAAAATCTTTTTGTTTATCGCTTCTTTTTATAGGAACTTTTTGGCTGTTGCAAGGACAGCAAACAGTCTTTGCGGCGGTCACTGCGCCGGACTTTGCTACTTTACCAATTAATCAAGTAATGATCTCTACTGCAGGTAAAGCAGGTTCATTGCAAGGTGTAGAAGGGCATAACTACGTTCAAATCAATGACACAACCATAAATTCTAGCGGGGCAGTTTGGTTCAACAATCCGATTTCTTTCACACGAGATTTCCATTTGGAAATGGCTTTCTATATTGAGAATACGGCTAATGATAGCGATGGACTGGCTTTTGTGATGCAAAGTAGCGGGCCTCAAGCACTAGCTTCAGAAGCTGGATCAACAATTGGAGTTTGGTCGAATATTTCTGGAACAGACCCACTTAGTCAAGGTGCAATCGCAAATAGTATCGCAATTGAATTTGATACATATTACAACAATAATGGCGGTATCCTTGCTACTGATCGGATGATGGATCGTGATGTGACAACAAAGGGACACCATATTGCTTGGTCTTACCCTGGTTCCGATGCTTCTTATACGACAGACGGCTGGCTGATGGTGGATAAAGTCTTAAATCACTATAACACGGTTGGCGTTACGGACATTTCCGATGGAAATTGGCATACCTTTATCGTGGATTACAATGAATCTACCCAACAGTTTCATTATGCTATTCCAGATTTTAATGTAGATGTATCGATTCCTGTCGATGATACTTTTAAAAGCAATCTTAATTTAACAAATTCGGCGCCAGTTTATTTTGGTTTTACCGGTGCCAATGGCGGATTTGCCCAAAACAAAGCAGTCGCTTTCGTGGATGTTCAAGGTCTAGTCGAAATTGATATGCGGACGGGCGTCTTCCAAAGAGAGCCAGATCAGTTTATGCTGGACACGGGAACAGTAATGGATAAACCAATTGAAGTGGATGCAAGTAAAGAGATTACTTATGCAACCTATATTGATTTTAAACAAACAAGCGATCTATCAAGTTTGAATCCAGGGATTAAACTCAAACTCACACTTCCAGATAATGTATCTGTGAAAGATACTGTCTATTTTGGTAAACCAGAAGATACCATGATCAACGGTTTTCCTGATGGGGGGGCCCCAATCGAATATATAAGAGAGACAGGACAAATAAGTGTAGTATTGCCGAAATTGGAAAAAGGGAATGCCTATATTGTTCATTTTAGGGTCAAGTATAGTGGGACCCCTATAGATGCGAATATTGATGAAGTAATACCAGTTGAGACTACCTTTAGTGGAAATGCTTTTATATCCAGTTTTACTTCAGGAGGAGCCACTACCCATTTTTATACGGTAAAAGGCAAACTCCCACCAACATTGACCAGCGGACAAGCCACAATGTCAGAAGCGCAGAAAACTGCGCCGATCCTTCGACAAAATCGAAATGCCTATACTGACATCTCTGTGGAAGATAGTAATTCTACGCAGGCGCAATTATTTATAAGTGATTTATTTTCACAAGAGAAGGAATTACAGGAAGAAGACTTTACTCTAAAAACAGTTCTTGAACGAACAGATTTGTCAGATCCCTTTCACTACACTTTAGAGTCAGAGACGAGTGATCTTTCCCCAGGGACTACCTATTATTTTGCAACATATATCGTTGACACAGAAGGCAATTCATCAGCAATCCATTACTTTGCCATTGATTTTCGAGGAATCGTCGAATTAAAATCAGTCCCAGAATCTTTCAAAGGAACAACAGTCACAATCAACGAGTTGGCTCGAGCAATGGATTCTAATGGCTTGGTATCAATAAAAGTTCCAATTGCAACAACCAGCAAGCCTCTCGCAATCAGCAATACGAGTGAAGGTACATGGAAATTATCGGGACAAACCACCCCATTTATGAATAGTGGCGCCTCATTGGCTGATGAAGTCCAACTAGTTCTATACGATTCTACTGATAATTCATTGTTTTGCACCATTACTTCAGATAAAAAAGTACTTTTTGAGCAGACGCCTAGCGATAAAGATCTTTCTCTCGATTTAAGTCAGTATAATTGTTATTTACGGTTTGCCCCTAAGATAGAGACCCTTTCCCCAGGAACCTATCAAGGAAAAGTCAATTGGCAGTTAGACAGCACGATCACAGACTAATGCACGTTGGTCAGAAAGACAGACAAAAAAACGCCATTTCGGCGTTTTTTTGTCTGTCTAAGGATAAGAACTCAGCTTTCCCGATCTTTGACTACTTTTAGTACTAAAGAAAGGGCAGCCAAGGCAAAACTGCCATACTTGACAAATTTCTCAAGTGACTCGATTTTTTGTTTTTTGCTTTGTTTGCAAGCAGCACATTTCGTTTCAGCGCCATCTAGTTTTTTTCCGCACCTACAGTGTTTTTTCATTTGATCCGTCTCCTTTACAATTTTATCGATGTTTCATCAATCTCTTACTATCAATTATACATGGACAACGGGTTTATGTCCGAGATAACGCTGTTCTCCTCTCAAAGCAATCAGTGACCGCGGATAGCCTATTTTCTTGGGTATGAATGATTCGGGAGATTTGACGTGCTACCTTAAAACACCAGCAATAGGTTTATCTACAATGAGGCGGATGAACTTTGAAAATGGCTTGAAAGCCTGCTACGTTAACGATTCTCTTTCTCATTTAACGGTTTTTTGTTTCATTTCATTCCTGCAAGTGGTACGCTTTTGGTGAAAGGTGAGGTGGATAAAATGAATCGTTTAAGTAAATTTTTGATTGCCATCGGCGTAGGAGCTGCGGCGTTGATCGCTGAATTTGGCTTTGATCGACCTCCCATTGCTTTTGGTTTGATCGCGATCATCGGCGGGTTGACAGCGTTGACGATGTTGATCGACATGATCCAAACATTGCGTTCAGGAAAATATGGCGTGGATCTGTTAGCGATCACAGCCATTGTTGCTACACTTGCTGTTGGCGAATATTGGGCCAGTTTGATGGTTTTGATCATGCTGACAGGCGGCGATAGTTTGGAAGAATACGCCAGCAAACAAGCCAGCCGAGAACTTCGGCAACTGTTGCAACGTTCTCCACAGACCGCCCATCGGCTGAATGATAAAAAAGATGTTCCGGTTGAAGAACTAGCTATTGGTGATCTGGTCATCGTCCGCCCGGGAGAAATCGTTCCCGTAGACGGCTGTGTCACTGAAGGAAATACCCTTGTCGATGAATCATCCTTGACTGGTGAGTCACGACCTGTAGAGAAAAATCCCGGTGATGAATTGATGTCTGGCTCAGTCAATGGGGAAACTGCGATTACTTTTGAAGTGACGAAAAAAGCAGCAGATAGCCAATATCAAATTCTTGTTCGTTTAGTCAAAGAATCTGAAGCAAAACCTGCGCGCTTTGTTCGTTTAGCGGATCAGTATGCTGTACCATTTACGTTGGCAGCCTATGTGATTGCGGGGATTGCTTGGTTTGTATCAAAAGATCCTGTCCGCTTTGCGGAAGTCCTAGTAGTGGCGTCACCTTGTCCATTAATCTTGGCAGCACCAGTGGCTTTAGTAGCAGGCATGAGTCGCTCAAGCCGCAATGGGATTGTCATGAAAAACGGCACCACGATCGAAAAATTAGCCAAAGCAAAAACGATCGCTTTTGACAAAACAGGCACATTGACAGAGGGAAAGTTGCACGTTGAAAAAATAACTGTGACTGCTGATCAACTATCGGTCGAAGAGCTTTTGCGCATTGCGGCTAGTGCTGAGCAGGATTCCACTCATATTCTCGCCCGCTCTCTGGTTGCTTCTGCTATGGAACGAAAGCTGACTTTGCTGCCAGTCACCAACTTGAAAGAAGTGGTAGGGCAAGGGATCGAAGCAACAGTTGCTGGACACAAGATCAAAATCGGTAAACCTGATTTTGTTGGAGCAGTTGGTGTAGATGAAGCTAAAACCAATGTTTGTGTTGGTAAAGATGACCAATGGATAGGAACGATCTTTTTTGAAGATACATTACGCAAGGAAGCCAAACAAACGGTTGAGCAGTTGCGTCATCAAGGATTGAAAAAGACGATCATGTTGACAGGTGACCAAGCATTCGTTGCTCGGAAGATCGCAGCTGAAGCAGGGATCGAAACCGTTCTAGCAGACTGCTTGCCGGCAAAAAAAATTGCCGTTATAAAAGAAACAGAACCAGCTGAACGCCCGATCATCATGGTGGGGGATGGGGTCAATGATGCCCCAGCTTTAGCAGCAGCTGATATAGGCATTGCTATGGGAGCCCATGGTACTAGTGCTGCAACGGAAGCAGCAGATGCGGTAATACTACAAGATGATCTCAGCAAGGTCTCTCAAGCCGTACAGATTTCTCAAGACACGATGAGAATCGCCCGCCAATCCGTGTTGCTAGGAATCTTCATTTGTATCGTTTTAATGTTGATTGCCAGCACGGGTGTGATCCCAGCGTTGTTTGGCGCTTTGTTACAAGAAGTGATCGATACAGTATCCATTCTATCTGCACTTCGTGCTAAGAATGATCATTCTACTAGCACAGCATCATCTCTTTCAGTCAATCATCAGGCACATTAATAGGTGCAGGTCCGTGACTAAGAGCAAACAAACCTGATAACTGTGATTTTTGTGATAGCAGATGCAAGACACTTAGATTATCTGGCTATGTTTGCCTTATAAGTTACGGGCCTTTTTGATTCTTAAAGCAGGTCCGTAAAAATCCTCCTTTTTTTTAATAATACTACCGTTATATATAACAAATTTTTCTTAGCTAAAATCATTGTTTTGTTGAGTATAACTCAGCTTCACTCATACTTTGTGATGTTATTCTCATTTTTTTCTTCGTTATTCCCTCAAAATGAGAATAATTTTAGCCGATTTTATGATATATATATACGTAGGAAGTTTCAGTAGATTGACTGTGAACTGTCCGCATGAAAGGATTGATAATTCGCGTGATTGATTTAATGCTCTATAAAGAAACAGCCGACTATTTGGAGAAAGTGATCGATAAAGAGGTGCTTGACCTTGTGGAAGTAGAGTACCCTAAGGTATATACTTACATCCACCAATTGATTGATTCTTTCAAATGTGCTGTCCAACAAATAGATGGTTCAAATTTTTGGGAACTTTTTCCAGAAATACTTGGGTATGATTCACGGTTTGTTTTATTGAACTCATTGATTCTAGTAAGAGATGAATTCTTGACAGAAGAAGAAATCATCCAAATGATCGAAACCGATTATACTCATTTAAATAAAGAATCTTGCGGTTATTCTTTGAAAGATCAGGAACATGAAAGCCTTATCTTCAATATCAAATAAATGATTTCCTAAAATCGCAAGGAGCAGCCGACCAGCATCAGTGGTCGGCTGTTTATTTGTTTAAATTTACGCATTGTTTATTCAATAATCTTAAAAATATTTTGAAAAAATGGTAAATATAGATTATTATTGATATATGAATGAAGAATAACTGAAAAGTCTTTTCAATTCAGCGTTACAGTTAGACTGGATTCAGGAAATTAGCTATATAACATTGTTCATGGAATGAGCAAAGAGAAAGGGGCATATATGGATTATTTGAATTTTTCAAAAAAAGAGTGGGAGATTCTGATTTGTTTTTGGAATGCTCAGGAACCACTATGTTGCAGTGATTTTAGTGAGCGTTTTAACTTGAATCGCAACACTTCGTTATCAGTCATCAGAAAATTAGTCAATAAAGGCATACTGGAAGTTGCGAGCATCAAAATGAGCGGTTCGGTTTTAACACGTCGTTTTCAACCCAAAGTGACTGAATTAGAAGTACTGCAGTCGATTCTTAACCAAGATCAGATTTTTGCTATGCTTCAGGTGGCGATTGGTCGTCTCGAAGAAAAGCAGTTAGCGATGTTAATGGACAAAATTACTGCTAAAAAACAAGAGCTTTCAATGCCAAAAGACCATCAGTGATCTTGCTTGTCCAAAGAGAGCCAACAAAAAAAGATCTGACTTATGGACTGCGCTTAAGAAGTTAGTTTTTCGGCTAACGTTTCGAGCAATCCGGTAAGTCGGATCTTTTTTAGCTAGTTTTCTGAAACTGATGCAGCATTTTTGTCGTCAAGCGATGTAAATCAGCTAGTTCTGTAGGAGACAATGGCAGGAAGTCTTTGACTTTACTGGGAATATTCACCGCAGAATCATGGAGCAGCTGCCCTTTTCCTGTCAATGACACATTTAAAGAACGTTCGTCCTCTTGATTGCGAGTTCTTGAAAGATAGCCTTTCATTTCGAGTTTCTTTAAAACCGGAGTCAAAGTTCCAGAGTCCAGACACAGAGAATCGCCCAATTCTTTTACTGTCAATGTTCCTTGCTCCCATAAGACGAGCATCACGAGATATTGCGTATAGGTCAAGTCCAGTGGGTCCAGTAATCCTTTATAATGCTTGATAATTTCTTTCGAAGCGGCGTATAGAGGAAAACATAGTTGGTTTTCAAGTGCTAAGTCATTCATGTCCTCACTCCTTTTTATACTGACGCTTCTTATCATAGCTTTTTTGTATCGGAAAGTCTACTCACTAACAGCTTTGACGGTTACTTCAATATTGCCGGCTGTTGCTTTTGAATAAGGACATACGGTATGAGCAATTTCTAGTAATTCTTGTGTTTCATCTAATGAAAGACCTTCTACAAATCCTTCAATCTCTACTCCTAGAACAAAACTACTTTCATTTTCGGCATAAAGTGAAACTTGTGCACTTACGGTTGATGCGCCATCAATTCCTTTACTTTGCTTTACAAGTTCAAGAGCACTGTTGAAACAAGCACTAAAACCAGCGGCAAAAAGTTGTTCTGGGTTAGTGGCATTTTCGACCCGTTTACCAGGTGCTGCGATGGATAATTCGAAGGAATGATCAGGACTATGAACTTCTCCTGAACGGCCACCTGTGTTGATCATCTTTGTAGAATACATTTTTTTCATCTAACTTCACTCCTGTTTTTTGATTTTGTACAATTAGATTGCACGCAATTTAATTGTGGAAAGCAATTAAGTTGCTTGCAAAAGCAGGTTTTTATATTTTTACTTGTTTTTACATTAAATTGAAAGTAAAAGTTTAAATAATTACTGTGTAGCAAGGCAAAACATGATATGATGATAGCACAGAATCTAAGGATAGTTGGTTAGTGAAGAGGGTGACTAAAATCGTAGAATATATGGAAAACCGCGCAGTCGGGAAATATTTTCGTTCCGCGACAGATCATTATGCCGGATTCATTCGAATCTTTGGTACGTATACTGAATATCGGGTTGTTGCCGGTATTCCAGCAGAGAATGTGATGCTGGAGATCATCGGCGTTGAAAATGGGATCTTGCTGACACAAGTGAACAATACATTATTTGAAAATGGAAGAGGGTATATTCAATGATTATCGTACAAATTATCTTAATCGTTCTTGTCATAGCGATCGTGATTTGGCTGTTGGCAAGCACTGCTGTTATCGTTCGACAAGGTGAAGTAAAAGTAGTTGAGAGTTTTGGGAAGTATGTTAAGACACTTGAACCAGGTCTACACTTTTTAGTCCCTATTTTATATACAGTCAGAGAACGAGTATCACTTAAACAGATTCCTTTAGAAATTGAACCGCAAAGTGCTATCACGAAGGATAATGTTATCGTTCAAATTGATGAAGCCATCAAATACCATGTCACAGATGTCCGGGCGTTTGTTTATGATAATGAAAACTCGGTCGTTTCTATGATCCAAGATGCGCAATCCAATTTGCGAGGAATCATTGGGAAAATGGATCTAAATGAAGTTCTCAACGGAACAGAAGAAATCAACGTGGCGTTGTTTACTTCCATTAAAGATATCACAGCGGGGTATGGGTTGGCGATCGACCGAATCAATATTGGTGAGATCAAAGTTTCGCAAGAAATCATTGAATCAATGAACAAACTGATCACTGCTTCACGGGATAAAGAATCCATGATCACGCGGGCACAAGGGGAGAAATCTTCTGCTGTCTTAAGTGCGGAAGCCAAAGCTTCTCAAATGACGATCGATGCCCAAGCCAGAGCGGAACAAACTCAGATTGATGCGGAAGCTCGTGCTAAACGTGTACGGATCGATGCAGACGCCGAAGCAGAACGAATTGCTAAAATTACTGAAGCAGAACGTAAACGGATCTTAGCCATCAATGAAGCAATCAAAGAAAGTCAATTAGACGAACGTTCACTCTCTTACTTGGGCATTGAAGCCTTTAAAGATATTGTCAACAGTAAGACGAATACAGTCATTCTACCATCAAACATGACAGAATTAGGCAATATTCCAGTTGTGAAACAACTCTGGGAACAAACAGACAAAACCAGCGAATAACAAACTAACTGAATCAACCAACATAAATGAGCTCCACCCATTGTTTGATAAACATGGCTGGAGCTCGTTTTTGATTTGTTGAACAATAGATTGATTACTGGATAGTTGTTGTCTTATTGGTACTTGTGGCGTAGTCTTTGTTTATCCTAAAGAGAAGACGTAGTAATAGTTCGATTGTCTACTATCAACAATGCGATCATCACATAACCGATCCAACTATCTCTGGAATAGAGAATATAACGAGGAGACCAATAAGCTGCATACTTGCTCTTGTACTCCCGCAATCCCTCAAAGGAATAAAAGTGAGAACCAAAGTTATAGATCAAATAGGCGATCCGTTCTTGAATGAAACTGCTTCTGAACGTCCCTACATTCGCCAGCGGGGCCATCCCTAAGTCGAACTGTTCGAATCCTTGGTTTTTAAAATAATCGAAGAGATTGATGAACAAAAAGTCCATTGTGCCATTAGGTGCTTTTTCAGGATCATGACGCATTAAGTCGATTGACCCACAACCTGTCTGATAAGTAGGCATAAAAGAAGCAAATGCCACAATTTCTTGCTGTTGGTTCTTGACGACAGCGATTGGGACGGTGCTCAAGTAATCTTCAGAGAAAAATCCTAATGAGAAACCTTTCTCTTTGCGACCATCTAGCCAGCGATCAGAAATATCTCGTAGCTTGGCAAATGTTTCCGCATTGTACGGTGGTTGTAGGACATCGAAAGTAAAGCCTTCTTTATTGATTTTGTTGTTTAATGCCCGTTGACCCTTCATTTTTTTGCCAGACAAGGTGAAATTCTGTAGGTCCACGAAGGCTTTCTCACCAAATTTGATGAAGTCATAGCCGAATTCATGAAGCAGCATGACCATTTCTTCACTGCTTTCATAGAAGACAGGCAAATAATTCCACTGATCCATTTCTGTGATAAAGGCTTCTAGTGCAGCAGCAAAATCCTCTTGCTTACCAGCTGGGTCCCCCATGACCAAACATTTATTGTTATAGGTCGTAAACTGGAAAAAGACGGTAGGATCGGTCTCGTTCGGATAGAAATAGACTTCTTTATCTTTCAAAAAGACAAGATGGCTATCACTAGTCCCACCGTAGGTCTCTAAAAGAGTCAAGATTTTTTCATTCTCAGGTCTCTGTCCAATTTGATGTTTGGGTCCCATTAAATAGCGTGAGAAAAGCAAGACCGCGATAGCGACGATCATGATAGCCAGAAAGCCTTGCAACCATAACTTTTCAGAAGGAAACAAAAGAAAATCAATGGAACGATGGGCGGGATGACGATTTAAATGGGGCATGTTATAGACCCCAATAATCACATAAAGGACAGTCAAAGATCCCATCAAAAGGCCATCGATCGTCAGCCATTCCCAAGAATAAACCAGTTGCTTACGAAATAGTTCACTTTTGGAAAGGACCATAATCGCCAATAAGAAGAGCAAGAAACACATGGTTGAAAAGCGGAAACCGGCTAAGACCGCATAGCCGATCGTTGCTGCAATCAACAGCAATGTTGGAAAATAAGCGCGCGAAACACGAGCTGAAACCCCACGACCAGCAATGATGAAAAGATAGCCTAAGAAAATACTTGGGTATTGCATGACAAAATTCAACCGTATCGGATTAAGATGGGCTAACCATTGAATGTGGTCAAATGCTTCCGGAATCGTTGCTGACAAAACCAGCATCGTACCAGTCAAATAGAGCAACAGTACTTCAATCTTATGGAATACTTCTAAAAGCAATCCTTTAGGAATACCAGAAAAGCGTGTGTTGAGCGTTACACTGACATTTTTAGAGAACAAAAGCACCCCAATCAAAAACGGAATGATGTAATAGAATAGCCGGAATAGCAGAAGCCACGCTACGACGCTTTCTCGGGGAATATTCAATGAACCCATTCCCATGATCATCATGACATCAAAGGTTCCTAATTCTCCGGGAATCATTGATACGATCCCTATCACAGATGCAGCAATAAATAATGGCAGTATTTGAAAAATATCCACAGAGATCCCCATCAGCATACCGGTGGTGATAAAGGCCGTAAATACCCCTACCCATTCCAATAATGAAACCAAAATCAGTTGACCGCGGTCAGAAGGGGTCAGACCGCCTAAATAGCCATTCTTCTTCGACAAACTTAAGACATAGACCACTGGAAAGTACAAACTTCCTCCCAATAGCCAAATCCAATATTGCTGCAGATAATCAGTTGTTGGCCCAAAGACGACGAACCCTAATGCCAGTAATGATAAAAGCGATAACCCAGACATCAGATAAATAAAAATTTTCGAAATTGCTTGAGCAACATCTTTGCCATTTTTTTCTTTGCCATAGAATTCGGAGCGAAGACCAATGCTGATAAAACCGCCGAATCCTACAAGATTATTCATGGTATTGATGATCCAGCTTGTTTCACTTAAATAACGGGCAGAAAGCTTTTGTCCTAAGAGCCGATTTAAGATAATGTCATAACCAATCATTGGCGCAATACAAAGCAAACTAATCAAAAGCATCAATGCAACACGCCAAACCGCTAATTCGGAAAACAGTGTCGTCAATTGATCGACGGAAATCGTCTTGCTTAAGGAAAGCAATTCACCTAAAACGATCACTGCTACAGCGATCAAAAAGAGTCCTTTGAACAAGGAGAGATGGTTACGAATCCATGTAAAAAGTTTCATTTTATTGTCCCACCTTATCTAAGAAAGAAAGAACTTTCTGATTGAATATATTTGGATTTTTGCGAGCAAAACTATGTCCTTGTCCCTTTACTACCATGAAATTGGCATTCGGAATATGATTGGCTAGATAAAATGAATGAGACAATTTGATTGAATCTCTTTTTCCTACCAAAATCAGTGTTGGGACAGTAATTTTTTTTAAATCGGTGGCTGATAAACCGATGTTACGAAAGAGTAGTGCAAGAATCGGTAAAAAACCACGCATGCCTTTATCGAAAGGCGCGCAAAGCCAAACGACTGCATATTGGATCAGACTGCCGATCCGTGCAAACAGCCGAACCCCTTTAGGATCCGTATTGCCGGAATTTAAAATCAGACAACTCACTAATTCCGGATATTTAAAACAAAACACCATAGCTAAATTTGCGCCATCACTAAATCCTAGAAGAGCTACCTTTGACAGGTGTTCTTTTTGAATAATGGCATACAAGTCATCAGCCATCAAGAAAAAATCAATTTTTTTGCGGGTATTCGTTGATTTGCCATGCCCACGGCTGTCTATCAAGTACAGCTGATGTTTCTGACTTAATTCAGCTATCTGATTAGCAAAGTAAGCACTGCTCCCGCCATTGCCATGCAATAAGAATAATGGCTTGCCTTTTCCAATTTTCTCATAGTAAAGGACCGAGCCATCTTGCATTTTGGCATAACACTTTTCAGATTCCATTTTTTCACCTACTTTCTTTGAGTATACCTTGAAGCCCGCGATTGATAAAATCAAATGGTGATTTTTCACTAGAAATAATCATCGTTTATTCATTTTTGTCTTAGAAAACTGCTATCTTATTATATTAAGAAATCAGACAGATGCTGCTCTTTAGATTCATTTCTAGCCATATCTTAGGAGATCACTTCGAAATGGAACAGAAAACTTTGCCAAAATAGAAAATTTTCACATTTTCCCCCGTATTTTTCCCTCTTATTTTTTAGAAGGAAACTATAGAAGAGAACTATAGAAGAAAACCATAGAAGAAAACCATAGAAGAGAACTATAGAAGAGAACTACGCAAAGCAGCAAGGATACCCCATAGTGTCTCCCATTCAGTGACAATGGTTTTCATTAAACGGGGGAACAATGAATGATTTAAAGCTTGTTTAACATGTCAAAAGGAAATCAACAAGGTGCCTTCTGAATTTTTTTCATTCAGTTTGACCTGCAAGATGCATTCGTGGCGCAGAAAGCAAATGTTTGTTATTCCTAAAAGATTATATCTCTCCAATAATTACTGCAAAGTTTCAGGAATTCAGTTATTATTTTCAAGTTGTTATCTTGATGCTGGAGGGAAATAAATGAGAGAGACTAGATATGAAGAATTGAAGCGAGCAGAAAAGGGCGCTCTGCTTAGTATCATTGCCTATCTATTGATTTCATTCGTTAAATTATTGATCGGTAAAATAGCTGGATCGGAAGCTTTATGGGCAGATGGTTTAAATAATGCCACCGATATAATCGCTTCAGTGGCTGTTTTGATAGGTCTACGCTTAGCTCAAAAACCGGCTGATGAAGAACATAAGTATGGACATTGGAAAGCAGAGAATGTAGCAAGTTTGATTACGTCATTGATCATGCTTGCTGTAGGGCTGCAAGTACTTTATTCCTCTGTCTGGTCCTTGATTCAAGGGGAGACAGAAAGTCCTGATATGCTTGCGGCAATTATAGGTGTGGTCTCAGCTATTCTCATGTATGGTGTGTATACCTTCAATCGAAGATTGGCTGCACAAGTAAAAAGTTCCGCACTGCTTGCTGCTGCCAAAGACAATCGCAGCGATGCTTGGACCAGCATCGGAACCGCCATTGCCATTTTTGCCGCTTCTTTTGGCTGGGGGTGGCTTGATAGTCTAACAGCGATCGTTGTCGCTGTTCTGATCCTAAAAACGGCCATTGATATTTTTAAAGAAAGTGCCTTCTCATTGTCAGATGGTTTTGATCAAACATTGGTCAACGAGTACGAACAAGTCGTAGCCGATTTTCCGGAAGTAAAATCTGTCAAGAGTATTCGCGGCAGAATGTATGGCGCAAATGTGTTTCTTGATATTGTTATTACGATGGACAAATATTTGACAGTTGAAAAAAGTCATGCAGTAGCTGATGCCATAGAAGCATTGCTGTCTGATCGTTTCAATGTCTATGATACAGATATTCATATTGAACCAGATTAATTGCCGATTTATTTTTAAGGGTCATTTTGTGTTGTGTAAGTTAAAAAAAACAGTGTAAACACCACGTTTCTAGCATGTAAACATCCCGTTGCTTCTTTTTTTATTGAAAGAATGGCAAACTATTCTTATCAGAAAAAGAAAGTAGGGATCGTATGGAGATGATAAATATCACTGACCTTCAAGCAAAGAAAATTAATGAAGTGGGACAACCTGTCCTTTTAGAAATTTGTAAAAATTATATTTTATCAGTAGAAGATAGACAGATATTAGCTCTTCTTCAGAAACAAATTACAGAAAAAAAAGCTGAACTCGTTTGAGATTCAACTCGTTTTAGTCAAGTACAAAAAGAAAAGCAGCAGTTTGATCCATCAATGATCAAGCTGCTGCTTTTTTAGCCTTTGAGAAAAGAAAGAATGAAGGTAATCCAACTTTTCTTTTGTCAGAGAAGATCAGTAGTCTGATGATATCCTAGAGGAAAGCAAAAGTAGAAATAAGAAAGATTTCGGTAGAAAGAAGTGATTCGATTTTTATAAAAGTCTTTTAAAAGACTTCAAAAAAACTTTTTGAAGTTAGTGACCGCTAGTCATTTTAATGCCTACAATACTGATCAATAATAATCCAACAAAAAGCCAAGTGGCTGGGTTTATCTTGTCATGGAACAATACCACACCAATGATGACTGAACCCACCGCACCGATCCCAGTCCAGATAGGGTAGGATAAACTCATTGGCAGTTGTTTGATTGCTTGCGACAAAAAGAAAAAACTGGCGATCATACCAATAATGGTGTAAATCGTAAAATTGATTTTTGTAAATCCTTCACTCCATTTCATCGTTGTGGACCAGAATACTTCTAGTACGCCAGCTAATAATAGTTCGAGCCAAGCCATTCTATTTCCCTCCTTTTTGATTATTTAGAAAACAAAAAGAGGAAGACCATTCCTTCTAAGACCTACTGGAATGATCGTCCTCTTTTAACTACCCGGTGGCAGTCTCTATTTTCTTGTAACCAGTATAGCACACTCGGATTTTTTTGGGGAATGAAAAAAACTTATCGAAAAAATGAGGGGTAGCACTTTCGGATAAAAATTGAAAGAAAGAGAAACTGTTCCAGAAAATGAGCTGGTCCTGTTTCTCGTCATCGCATCTAATTTTTCCTAACAAACTTGATGCGATCAGCAGAACTTTCTGATGGTGCTAAATCTTTCTTTCAATTGCGGATAGACAACATTATCAATAGTTAAGACAAAGAAAGACTTTTCTATTTATTTAAAAAACATTCCGATATAATAAAGATATGTAGGGATACATCTTTGAAAGGAGTCCACCATGAAAATTACATTTCAACCAGTCCGATCTTTAGAGGAGATTCAAGAATTAGAGCTTGTCGTTAAGGAGATTTGGTCAGAAGTCTTTACACCTATCATCGGGTCTGCTCAAGTCAGCTATATGCTAGAAACTTATCAATCTCCAGAAACGATCCAACAAGAAATCAAAGAAGGCGCCGCTTATTTTATTCTTCGATTAGAAGATGAGATTATTGGCTACACAGCTTACGAAGAAGAGGCAGACCGTCTGTATTTGAGTAAACTTTATTTAACACCTGCTATGCGAGGAAAAGGCGTCTCCAGCAAAGTATTTGATTGGGTTGAATCTTTAGCCGCTGGCAAAACACTCTTTTTGAACGTCAATAAAGGCAATCAACAAGCGATTGCCGTCTACGAACACCGGGGTTTTGTCCGGGTCGGGGAACGAAAGGTTGATATCGGTCAAGGTTTTGTAATGGATGACTATATCTACGAAAAAACATTCAAACAATGAAAGACATAAGCTTTTTTCCATCGCTCAGTTTGTAGGAAGAAAGCTTATTTCCTATTAAAAAAACGTTTACACACCTTTTTAACTGTGTTATATTGTCCTTGTAAAGATTATAATGTTATAATTAGGAGGGCTAAAATGAATGGATTTGTAGGGTTTATTGAACAAAAGTTAATGCCAGTGGCAAATAAGGTAGGTATGCAGCGACATATGGTGGCCATACGTAAAGGAATCATTGCCACATTACCATTGACGATCGTCGGTTCCTTTTTCACGATATTATTGAATTTTCCTATTGAGTCAGTTGCAGCATTTATTGAACCATATCGTGAAGTTCTAGACATTCCGTTTCGCTATACTGTTGGTCTGCTTGCACTTTATGCGACCTTTGGTATCGCATCTTCATTGGCAAAAAGTTACAAACTAGACTCATTGACAGCAGGTATTTTGGCAACAATGTCCTTTTTGATCACGGCAGCACCACCAATTCGGGTTCTTGAATCGGTAGAAGGTGTGATCGATGCTGGACGTTTCATCAATGTTGCTAACCTTGGTTCTGGATCACTATTTGGTGCAATTGTCACAGCTATTTTGTCAGTGGAAATCTATCGCTTCTTTATTGTCAAAAATATCACGATCAAAATGCCTGATGGTGTACCCCCTGAAGTGACCAATTCCTTCATGGCATTGATTCCCGGGGGAGCGATTCTTGTTTTGTTTTGGGTCATTCGTCATATCATCGGTTTTGATATCAATGGCTTCTTAAGTAACCTTTTGATGCCGCTGAAAGATGTTTTAGCAGGAAACAGTTTGTTTGGCGGCTTATTGACAGTTTTCTTGATTTGTTTCTTTTGGGTTCTTGGAATTCATGGACCAGCAATCATGGGTCCGGTGATCCGTCCTTTCTGGGATATCTCGATTGCAGAAAATATGGAAGTTTTTCAATCATCCGGCAATGCGCATGAATTACCAAACATCTTTACAGAACAATTTCTGCAATGGTTTGTTTGGATTGGTGGGGCAGGAACGACGCTTGCGCTGGTTGTCTTGTTTTTATTCTCAAAATCAAACTATTTGAAACAATTAGGACGTCTTTCGATTTTGCCAGGTATTTTCAATATCAATGAACCGGTCATCTTTGGAGCTCCGATTGTGATGAATCCGATTCTTGGGATTCCGTTTCTTGTAGCACCTTTGATTACAACGACAATTTCGTACTTTGCTACGACGACAGGGATCGTTCCAATGATGGCTGCCCGTCTAGGATTTGCCATTCCAGCACCCATTGCTGCTTGGATGAGTACAAATTGGAGTGTTGCCGCTGGAATCTTAGTTGTGGTGAACTTTTTGATCACATTGGCGATCTATTACCCATTCTTTAAAGTCTTTGAAAAACAGCAATTAGAACGTGAAGAAGAACAAGCGACTCAAGAATGAAGGGTCTCTTTATCAAGAAGTCAAACGAGACGATGGGATAGGAGCAAAGAACGATCCATAAATGACAACCAAATGAGCTCTCTGGGAAATACCGAGTTCTTCTAGGTGAACAGAAACAATTCTACGGGATCATCCCAGTAAACACCTCAATCCCAGAGTGCTTTCTAGATGGTTCTTTTGAGTGAAGCAATTAGGGTTCATTTGTTGCTTAAACAGTGGTTCATGCGCGAGGATCCTCGTTTGATGATCGAAAGGAGACTAAGTGCATAAAATGATGCTGATGTATGCATGTTTATTATTTATCGGATTACAAATTTGGCTAACCAGACATGGAGCATTTATCCAGCAGATTCGCTTCCGCACACTGATAGCCGGATCCTTATTAGTATTAGTCATTGCCGTTATGCTATTTGGCAGGACAACGATTGCCCCGGTGATCTTGACAACACTGACTGTTGGTTGCAGTACGTTGCTGATCACAAAATTTTCTCAAATTGGTGCGCAGAAGGAGTGGACAAAATGAAAAGACAACTAGGAATCTCTATTTATCCAGACCACAGCAGTAATGACGAAGACAAAGCTTATTTAGAATTGGCTCAACGCTATGGATTTAGTCGAATTTTTATGAGCATGTTAGAAGTGACAGAAGGCAAAGAAATTGTTCGCAAGAAATTCTCAGAATTATTAAGATTTGCCAAATCACTTGGCTACGAAACGATTTTGGATGTTGCACCGGCAATTTTTGAAGAGCTGGAAATTTCTTATGATGATTTGACGTTTTTCCACGAATTGGGTGCGGATGGCATCCGCTTGGATTTAGGTTTTGACGGCAGCAAAGAAGCAATGCTGACTTATAATCCGTTTGGATTGGCGATCGAGCTAAATATGAGCAACGACGTCGCTTATTTAGACAATATTTTGACGTATCAAGCAAACTTGCCTTTCTTATATGGCTGTCACAATTTTTATCCTCAGGAAGGCACCGCATTACCGTATGAGTTCTTCGAAAAATGCAGCCAGCGTTTTAAAACCAAAGGAATTCGAACTGCCGCTTTTATCACTTCACAGTCTGGAACGATCGGTCCATGGGATATCAATGACGGATTACCGACATTAGAGATGCATCGGCATTTACCTGTAGAGATCGCAGCAAAACATCTCTTTGCAACAGGATTGATCGATGATGTAATCATTGGGAATGCCTATGCCTCAGAAGCAGAACTTGCAGCACTTGGCGCAATCAATCGTTACCAAACAGAATTTTCGGTGACTTTTACACCGGAGAGCACTTCATGCGAACGAAAGATCGTTCTGAAAGAGCAGCATTACCGTCGAGGGGACATTACTGATCGGATGATTCGATCAACAGAAGTCCGAAAAAAATACAAGCAATTTGATAACCCAGCCCACGATAATCTGGAGGAATTCCAACCTGGAGATATTGTGATCGGCAACGATGATTTTGGCAAGTACAAAAACGAATTACAGGTGGTGTTGACCCCTCATTGCGATCCGCGAAAAAATAAAGTTGGATCAATTGTCGCAGAAGAACGGCTGTTGTTGTCGTATATTCATCCGTGGACCAAATTTAAATTTACCGAGAGGAATGATTAACATGTTGGATATGATTATCCGCCAGGCACGTACACTCAATGAAGAGATTTTCGATATCGGGATCCAGCAAGGGAAAATTTGCCAGATCGCAAAAACGATCGAAGAATCCGCACAAAAGGAGTGGACACTTCTTCCGAATCAGTATCTTTCGGCAGGCTGGATTGATGATCATGTCCATTGTTTTGAAGAAATGAGCTTGTACTATGATTATCCCGATCAGATCGGTGTGGCAAAAGGTGTAACGACAGTAATCGATGCGGGGACTACTGGCGCCGAAAATATTCATCGTTTCTACGAATTTGCACAAGCAGCCAAAACGAATGTCTTTGCGCTTGTCAATATTTCAAAATGGGGCATCGTCGAACAAGATGAATTAGCCGATCTTTCTAAGATCAAGGGGGATCTGATCACAAAGGCCCTAAATGAATTTCCTGACTTCATCGTGGGGTTAAAAGCGAGAATGAGCAGGACGGTGATTGGCGAAAATGGCATCACTCCATTGAAATTAGCCAAAAACATCCAAAAAGAACACCCAGGCCTACCATTGATGGTTCATATTGGTTCAGCACCACCAGATTTGGCTGACATTTTGTCTTGTTTAGAGAAAGGTGACGTTCTGACCCACTGTTTCAATGGCAAGGAAAATGGTATTTTAGATCGTCAGTCAAATACCATCAAATCGTTTGTTTTTGATGCTTATGGCAAAGGTGTTGCTTTTGATATTGGTCATGGTACAGATAGTTTCAATTTTTCGGTGGCAGAAAAAGCCTATGCCGCCAATTTGAAAGCTGCTTCTATCAGCACCGATATTTATATACGTAACCGTATGAAGGGTCCGGTATATGATTTGGCTACTACTATGGAGAAATTAGCCGTTGTCGGGTATAGTTGGCAAGAAATCATCGAGAAAGTAACATTGGCACCAGCTCGTCAGTTTCAACTAAAAGGAAAAGGTGCCATCGAAGAAGAAATGGATGCTGATTTCACGATCTTTGAATTCAAAGAAGCAGCCAAAGTACTGATTGATTCAAATGGGAACAAGCGAAGTATTGATCGACAGATCATTCCGCTAAAGACTATAATTGGAGGACAAGTATATGACATTGAATCTGACTAAACTTGGCTTGAAGCAAGTCATCAATGCTTCTGGTAAAATGACGATTCTCGGTGTTTCTAAAGTGAGCGAAGGTGTCTTAACAGCCCAACGCTTTGGTGGGGAACATTTTTTTGAGATGAGCGAGTTAGCAGTCAAAACAGGGGCCTATTTGGCCAAACTACTTCAAGTTGAAGATGCTCAAATCGTCTCTTCAGCTTCTGCTGGAATTGCTCAATCTGTGGCAGCAGTCATTGGACAAGGCTCATCATTCCATCTTTACCATCCTTATTCAGAAAAGATTCAGCGTCGAGAGATCATCTTGCCGAAGGGACACAATGTGGATTATGGCACACCTGTTGAAGTGATGGTTCAACAAGGTGGAGGCCAAGTTGTTGAGGCAGGCTATGCCAATATGTGCTCTGTTGACCATATTGCTCAGATGATCAGTCCCCAGACAGCTGCGATTCTCTATATCAAAAGTCATCATACAGTACAAAAAAGTATGCTTTCAGTAAAGGAAACTGCTCAAGTCGCAAAACAGTCGGGCATCCCTTTGATCGTGGATGCGGCAGCGGAAGAGGATCTTTTCAGGTACATTCAGGAGGGTGCCGATTTAGTGATCTACTCCGGAGCCAAGGCTTTGTCTGGGCCAAGTGCTGGTTTAGTGATCGGTCGTAAAGAACTAATAGAATGGGTGAGACTGCAATTTAAAGGCATCGGGCGTTCCATGAAGATCGGTAAAGAAAATATGATGGGGCTTACGCAAGCAGTAGAAGAGTATCTGGCTGAAGGAAGTGAGTCTGGCGCTTCCATGAAGCATCGTTTGGAACCCTTCATCGCAGCGCTCAATCAAATTACTGGCTTGTCTGCAGATATCGTCCAAGATGGTGCAGGGCGAGACATTTATCGCGCCCGGGTTCGGGTCCAAAATGGGCCATCGGCGATGGAAGTGATCCAGAAATTAAAAGTAGAAGAACCAGCCATCTACACGAGAGAATATCAAGCAAATCACGGCATTATTGAATTTGATATTCGGGCAGTCACAGAAACTGAAATGCATGTGATTGTCAATCGATTAAAAGAAATCATGAATCCGGAGGAACCAAAAGAATGAAAAAATCCCCGACTTATTTAGAAGATCGAATTTGTTTAAACGTTTTAGCTAACTCAGTGGAAAACGCCAAAGAATGTTTTGAAGCAGCCGAAGGGAAAATCTTATTAGGCGTTCTTTCCAAAAATTATTCCACGGATGAAGCAGCGATTGAAGACATGAAAAAATACCAAGCAGAAATAGAAAATGCATTATCAGTTGGTCTCGGTGCCGGTGATCCGAATCAGAGCGAGATGGTCTCTCGAATTTCTGCTGTGTTGCAGCCGCAACATGTCAATCAAGTATTCACGGGAGCTGCAACATCTCGGGCGTTGTTAGGACAAGAAGAAACTATTGTTAATGCATTAGTTTCTCCGACAGGCAAAGTCGGCTTTGTCAATATTGCCACTGGCCCGTTAAGTTCACAGGAAGAACCCACTGAGGTTCCTCTTGAAACGGCGATTGCATTACTCAAGGATATGGGCGCTAGTTCAATCAAATATTTCCCTATGAAAGGATTGGCGCACAAAGAAGAATATCAAGCGGTGGCAAAAGCTTGTGCAGCTCATGACTTTTATCTTGAACCGACCGGTGGGATTGATTTGGATAACTTTGCAGAAATCTTGCAGATTGCTGTGGATGCAGGAGTCAAGAAAATCATTCCTCACGTGTATAGCTCGATCATTGATCCAGAGACGGGCGATACCCGTCCGGAAGATGTGAGACGATTACTGAAGATGATGAAAGATTCATTGAAGTAAGAGTGAAGGAGGAATTGTGATGCGAATCGGTGCATACGGTGAAGTCATGCTGCGCTTGACACCGCCTGAATATCGGACATTAGAACAAACCCATTCGCTGCGGATGGATTTTACAGGAACGGGCGTAAATATTTTAGGAAATCTGGCGCACTTCAATCTTTCAGCATCCTTATTGACGAAAGTACCAAAAAACCGTTTGGGTGATGCGGCCAAAGCGAATTTGCAAACTTATGGTATCAAGACAGAATTTATTGGTCAGGCACACAATCATATCGGCAGTTATTTTGCTGAAGTTGGTTTTGGCGCTCGCCCCACCTATGTGACGTATCAGAACCGCCGCGGTAGTTCATTTGGGGTTTCCGGACCTGCAACTTATCCCATCGCTGAATATTTAGAAACGATCGATCTTTTGCATATTTGTGGTATTTCGTTGAGCTTGACCGAAGAAACGTGGCAAACCGCGATAACATTGGCAAAACAAGCTACTTTGAAGAACATCAAAGTTTGCTTCGATTTTAATTTTCGTCCCAGTCTGAATTTGGAAGAAGGACAGCGAGAAATCTTAAAAAAACGTTACGAAGCGATTCTGCCTTATTGTGATTTGGTATTTGGGTCTGTACGAGATTTGCACGGTCTTTTGGGATTTGGTGAGCAGCTGCCTATTGATGGACTAGAGGAACAGCAAATCGTTCAGGCCTTTATGGCGCAGTACGGGATTGAATGGTTTACAGGAACCAGACGGATAGCCAGTGAAGACAAACAGTTTATCAGCGGGATGATCTACACTAAAGAAGAAACTGTTGAAACTGCACCTCAATTGTTACAAGTGCTAGATCGAATCGGTGCAGGGGATGCATATGCAGCAGGTATTCTTTTAGGATATGCCGAGAAATGGCCACTAAAAAAAACCGCGGATTTTGCTATCACCAATGCTGTATTGGCCCATACGATGTTAGGAGATGTTCCCTTGATTACACGGGAACAAGTAGAGCAAGTGCTAAAGAATCCTGGGGTAGATTTATTTCGTTGAGTATTATTCGCTAGGATATACAAAGCACGCGTAAACAATAATAAATCATCCAACAAAGAGCGTTTGATGGCGAATCAGTGACTGCCGTCAAAAGGGCTCTTTGTTGGATGATTTTTGTTTTATTCGACAGGTAAGAAGACGAACAACAAGTGAATGGATTGTCGAGGGGGATATCAAGCAGTCGTTTTCATTGATTATTGATTCAGGTAGCGTTCGGCTTTCTTTTCGGGAATCACCCAAAGAAGTAGAACGAGACTATCGAGACTGATCACAAAAAGCGGATGAATCAACCAGCCAAGGAGCAATGCCACAATGTTGACAAAAAGAGTAAAGGTTAATTTCTGATAGCGTTGAAATAGTTTCCTAATGGTTGGATTATTTTGGCTTTCCCGGCTTAATGCTCGTCCTAACAAATAATAGCTAAAATCAGTCAAGAAAATCACAGCACCATAGAGCATTTGAGGAGCGAGGGACAGCGGGTATTGACTGACCCACGAAGTAACAAAAGGAAAAAGCGACAACGAGAGTATCAGCAAATGATTGGGCCATAATGTCCATCCATCAATATGTTCAGCAACTTGAAAGAGATGATGATGATTGTTCCAATAAATGGCCAGCATCACAAAACTGATCAAATAAATGATAAACTGATGTTCGATGCCTAGAAACGCTTGAAAGGTATCGTTTTTTGGTTGGTGAAGTTCTAAGACCAGCAAAGTCATCACGATAGCAATCACTGCATCTGTAAAGGCCTCGATTCGGTTCTTTGACATAACATGCTCCTTTCAGAATAGTAAATCAGTGTTAGTTTACGTCAATAGATACGATTCGTCTATCAAAGAGAATTGCAATAAAAAAAGGACAGTGATATAAGATCAAAGCTAACTCAAAAGGCAACGGTGAGTATGCCTTTGTGTCTGAAACTTCTCATTGCGAGAAGCATTAGCAGTATCTTATTTCATCGTCCTAATGGATTATTGTTTGACAGTGAATGTCAAATCAAATTGAGAAGGGTGGATGTAACGAAATTTTGGTCCTTGGCTATCGTCGATGATCAATTCGATCAATTCGCTGTTGATTTTTTTGACCTCAGTGATTTGATGCCCTTGGTCGTCACAAAGTTCAATCACCGCTTCTGGATAAATTGATTTGAGCTGATTGTATTTTGTGATAAAGGCGTTGACGATAGCAGCAGACGCAGTCAAGTCAGTATATTCTGGCATATTCTTCCTCCTTATTTAGTAATCAAGAATGAGTGGATGCGTTTGTCTAGTTAGACTCTTTATCTAAAACACCATATAAAAATAAATCAATGGCCTGATAGAGTTCAGTTTCTTTCTCTGCTGAATCTAAGTATGAAGCAATGAGAATAAACATTTGGCTGACAATAAACTGATAGGAAAGTTCGTTTCGTAATCGTAGTTCACTTGTTTGAAAAAGGCGAATAAATGGTTGCTGATAGTTTTCTTTCCAAATCAAGTAGAGTTTTCTGGCGGTTTCTTCAGAGACGGTATGTTTGATATCATCCATCATTAAGTAGAAATTGAAAGGGTGACGTTTTTGCAGAAATCGAGCCATCCGTTGCAGTTTCTCTGCTAAGGAGTCATTGGGATCATTAACGATCTGATATAAGTTTTCAGATACATCTATCGCTAACCGCGCAAGAACACCGTAATAAATATCTTCTTTTCTTTTGAAATGATAATACAAATTAGGCTGAGTAATGCCTAACAACTCCGCGATTTGTCTTGTTGAAGTTCCTTTATACCCTTGTTGCATGAACAACTGTTCAGCCACGTCTAAAATCTCATCTTGCATTATTTTCACTCCGGTTGGTTTTTATCTGCTGTTTTACAGAACGTAATAAAAAAGCTTTTCTTTGGATAGAGACAGCATTTTTTTTGAGAAAAACCTGGTAATTTTTCTCACGAATGACCGTCAATAGTTCGCGATAGATCAATAAAGCAGCCATAAGCGCTTCCTGGCAGTCTTCATCGATCTGAGGCATCATGGACAAGGCTTCATCGTACAGTTTTTCTGCTAGCAGAGCTTCAAACTCCCAAAGCTGGATAAAGGATTCAGTGACCTTTTTTTGTCTGAGGTGTTGAATGGTAATCTCAAACCGCTGCATCGTTTCTTTTGGTAAATAAATTCGATTCATCGCAAGATCTTCCCCAATATCCCGGAGAATATTCGTTCGCTGCATAGCTTCCCCTAGCTTCTTGGCCGGTTCTTGGATCTTGCCTGCCTGACTAGATAAAATCGGCAGCAACATCAACCCGACACTTCCAGCAACAAAGTAGCTGTAGCTACTCAAATCAGCCTCCGTTTCAGGTGGCTGAAAATTTAGATCCATCCTCTGTCCTGCGAGCATATCATAAAATGGCTGGAACTGTAAATCATATTTCGCAAAGACAACAGAAAGAGCCCGCCATAAAGGGGCATCCAGGACCTTTCCGCAAGCCATTTGTCGTAACCCGTGTTCTAGTTCATTTAATTTAACGATGTCTTGATAACGATCGATGGCATCGTCTGCTTGCCGACAAAAGGCATAGACGGCAAATACGGAACGTGCTTTTTCTGAGGGTAATTGCGAAAAAGCACTGTAGAAACTTTTCGAATGTTTTTTGATGATTTGCTCGCAATAAGCAAAGTCTTCCTTATATCGTTCAAAAAGCGTGCTTTCCTTATTGATCATCTTTTAGTAACTCCTCTACGGCAAGCTTTGCACTTTGCATCACGATTGGGACACCGGCTCCTGGGTGAGTGCTGCTGCCACAAAAATACAAACCTTCTGCGTAAGCAAACTTATTATGAGGACGATAGTAATTGCTTTGAGATAATGTCGGTTTCAATCCGAAAGTCGCCCCGTTATAAGCGTTGTAGTGGTCTTTGAAATCTTGTGGTGTATAGTAGGTTTCAAAAACGATATGCTCATCGATATCGTTGAAAATCGTTTTTTCTTTTAGCGTGTGGATAATTTTGTTGCGGTAATTCGTGATTGTATTAGGTTGCCAATCATTAAACTTGGACAGCTCGGGAACTGGCACCAACACATACAAGCCTTCGTGACCCTCGGGTGCTAGTGAGGCATCTTTCAATGTGGGACGATAGAGATAAAAGGAAGGATCTTCTGGCAAAACACCAGTCTCAAAAAGGTCATCGACATTTTTTTTGAAGTCTTCGGCAAAGTAGATGCTATGCAAGCCATTGGCTTCATATTTTTTATCCAGCCCTAGGTACAAGAGAAAACATGAACAAGAATAGGCCATTCGGCTGATTTTTTTATTGGTGTATTTGCCCCGATTTTTTTCATTAGGAATCAATTCTTGCATCGCATAAGGAAAATCAGCCGCACAGACAATCGCATCTGCTGAATGGATGTGCCCATTTAGACGAATCCCTGTTGCTCGCTTGTTTTCAATGATCAGTTCTTCGATCGGTGAGTCATAATGAATCACGCCGCCTAATTCTTCAAATAAGCGAGCCAGCGAAGTCGCTAATGTATACATACCGCCTTTGATGAAATAGACGCCATAGAACAACTCGATCATAGGGATGATCGTATAAAGAGAGGGCCCTTGATAGGGAGAAACCCCGATATACAATGTTTGAAAGGCTAGCGACTTGCGCAAGCGGTCATCTTTAACAAACTTTGAGATCGAAGTGTAGGCATCGTTGAATGTTTTCAATTTCATTCCTGCCCAAAGGGATTGAGGATTATAAAAATCCCAGAATCCTCGAAACGATTTAGTGATGAAAGCTTCTTTTGCAATCACGTAGCGTTTATAAATATCTGCCAGAAAGGCGAAATAACCTTGGGCATCTTCTTCAGAAATCCCTTCTAATGTTTTAGTGAATTCAATCAGATCATTGGAAAAGGTGAGAGGTGCTTCATCAGCAAAGTAGAGCTGCAGCATAGGATCAACCTTTTCCATCGGGATATAGTCATCTGGATCGACACCGCATAGTTCAAAAATCTCGCGATAAATCTCCGGCATCATAACAATGGTCGGGCCGACATCAAATGTAAAACCAGCTTGCTTGATTTGGTTCATTTTGCCACCGGGCTGGCTTTCTTTTTCGTATAGTGTGACCGCATAACCTGCTTGTTGCAATCTGACAGCGGCGGATAGTCCTGCGACACCGCCGCCGACAACGATAATTTTTTTCATGAGAACTCCTTATCAAATATTTCTTGGCTTCAGATTAATCGTGTTGTGTTTTTGTGTGTTCTTTTTCCTTTAAGACACCGTCTTCCATTACAAGCACCCGATCACAATAATCAGTTAGTCGGGTATCATGGGTCACCATAATCGTCGCTTTATTTTTTTCCTTTGTTTCTTGCGCAAGAATTTTGACTACTTCATAGGCTTTTTCGGAATCCAGACTGGCTGTTGGTTCATCCGCCAAAATAATTGTTGGGTCATGATACAAAGCTCTAGCGATCGCCACCCGTTGACGTTCACCACCGGAGAGATCTTCGGGGTATTTGTTTTGCAATTTATCGATTCCTAATTGGGTAAATAAATCTTGGGCAGATTGGGTTTTATTCTTTTTGCTGACTTTGTCGACTAGTTTCAGTTGCTTTTTAACGGTCAAGAATGGGACAAGATTGGAAGCTTGAAGAATAAAACCGATCTCTTTGAATCGTAATTTGGCCCGATTTTTTTCTTTCTGGTCACTAAAAGGCTGATCGTTGATCAAAACTTCACCAGCTGTAGGTGCTTGCAATCCTCCCGCAATAGTTAAAAAAGTACTTTTACCTGAACCAGAGGGTCCAATGATGGCGACAAATTCTCCTTTTTCAACGGAAAAGTTTGTCTCTTTCAAAGCCTCAATCATCGTATCTCCATCTTTGAAGGTTTTCTTCACATCTTTAAATTCAATGGCACTCATTTTTATCCTCCTATCCAATAGCTTTCAATGGGTCAATTTTAACAATCGTTCTTACTGAGAAGAAAGCACCGACAATCGCAATCAAAATCATCAACACACTAATACCTGCAAAAAAGAGGCTGTTTACTTGAAAGGGCACAGCTTGCGGCAAGACCAACGCCGTTCCGATCGTCGCCGCTAATCCTACCAATACGCCCACCGTTGCTAAAAGGAAAGTTTGTGCGATGACAGAAAATGCGATGTAACGACTAGAAATTCCTTGTGCCTTCATGACACCAAAAATATCAGATTTCTGCATAGTCAAGACATAAATAAAGATCCCAATAACGATGGCAGCAATGACGATCAAGAAGCCGATCATAAACCCAAAGGTTAGCACTTGAGCACTATAACCAGGCAATTCATTGATGAAATCACTAATTTTGGTTGCTGTTAATTCATCCGGTACTTCTTCAACTGTTCCTCGCGTAACGATGGCATTGATGCGGGCTTTATCGCTGGTATCTTTTGTTTCAAAGCGAATTTCTTGATAGGCACCAATCGTCGTGTAGAGAACAGGTGCGACATTGAAGCGAGCATTTTCTGTAAAGCCGACGATCTTCAGTTTCTTTTCATTGCCGGCTAATTTGACGGTATCGCCGATCTTAATGTCGTATTCCTCTTTCAAACTGCTGTCAGCAACTGCCTCATCGTCGTTCGCGAAAAGTTCGCCTTCCGTGAGTTTAGGAGCCAAGAATTGATCTGGTTCGATCCCAAAAAAGCTGACATCAACTTTTTCACCACCGGAATCCTTGGTGATCACACCCGCAGTTTGAGCCAATACAGCTTTCTCATCTGCTTTGACTTCATCATAGAGATTACGAGGGATCATGGACATATTCAAATTGTTATTCGCTTCCTCGGCTAATAAAATCTCTGATGCCGACCATTTATCGACAGCAGTTCGGTTTTCTTGGGCAAGACCATAGGCTAGCCCCGTCAAGAAAAAAACTAAGTAAGCGATCAAAAACATGACACCGGTAACCAGTGCATACCGCAATTTAGAATGGCGGATTTCATTTATTGCTAAAAACATACAACTTCCTCCTAGAAATTTTATCAGGTGATAAAATCAAGTTACCACATTCTTATTCAGCTGCAAAATTTATTGCTTTGGCATGGATTCTTCCTTCCTGCAAAGATCTGACAGAAAAGCTGAAAAAAAGCCTAGGAAAAGCGATAGAACAAAAATCCTGATACCTGGCAATCCATAGAGGAAACAGGAAAAAACTTGCAAGAGTGAACAATGCTTCGTCTCCTAATCACAATTAAGCGTTTCGTTTGAGTAGGAACAATCAATCCTGATAGACTAATAGTGGATATTTTTATGGAAAGAGGAGATAGAAATGAAACAGTATGTGCGTTTTGGTGTGATGATTTTAGTATCGACGGTCGTGATGTTTGGGATGATGTACCTGAATGTTTTTCAATGGGATCATATCTTTTATAGTCAGACTCGATTATTTATGGCGTTGATGATGGGGGCCGTGATGGCGATGATCATGCTCTTATTTATGTGGAAAATGTACGAAAATAAGAAATGGAATCTAGCGATTTTAGCTGTCAGTGTACTCGTATTCTGTGGTTCACTTTTCATGGTGCGCTCCCAAACGGCTGTTGATGATGTGAAATGGATGAAAGCAATGATTCCTCATCATTCGATTGCCATTTTAACCAGTACCAATGCTGCCATCAAAGATCCTGAGGTCAAAGAACTAGCGGATGATATTATCCAAACTCAAAAAGAAGAAATTGAAAAGATGAAAGAAATGATCGAACGACTAGAAAAATGAAACAAAGCCGGATCTTGACGTCTTAGCTCAAGAAGTCGGCTTTTTTCATTCGTTGTTCATAGCAATCAGAAAAAGCGCTGTTAAATTTGATCGGATCTGTGAGCATTTCATGGATCTCTGCTAAGCCTGCGATATTTTTTGAATAGCCGAGCCAAAAGGTCAAGTGATGGTGGGGACCGTATTTTTGCTGAATGTATTCAAATGCCTCTTGGCAAAGATTATCAGGATCAGAAAGACTCTTTTTTTCGATGGCAAAGTAAATCGTGCGTTCGAGAATCCGATAAAAATCAAGATCACGATCAGCTTCTGAAATGATTTTGCCATAGATGGATCGTGGCTCATAGGAGAGGGAAGCACGATGATCTTCGACGGCTTCTCCGATTATTTTACGCTGTTCTTTGGTAAAGTAATCCGCCAAAAAAGCATCTGATTCTACCATAGATCTTGAAGCGCGTTCATGATTTTTTCGTCCTTTTAATAGACCAAGATCATGAAAGACAGCAACAGTAGAGACAATGTCTAAGTCAACCGATAATGGGGCAGCGATTTCTATACTGTTTTCGAGCACTTGATAGACGTGCTCAGGGGAGTGACTTGTGTCTAATTGCTTGTATTGTGGAATGATTGTTGTTTCTAAATAATGCATTAGCTGTGGGTTGACCATCAAAAACCTCCATTGGCTCATTTCTTGTTTAGCAGACAAAAAGTCATCACAACAAAAGTCAATGCTTTATTAAGAATCAAAGCATTGATTTTTGTTGAATCAGCTACTTTCAGTTTAGCAAATAGGACCTATTGATAAAAGAGTCATCGCGATCAATTTGCTAGGAGGGGGTAAGTGAGAGAACACCATCTAACTTTTGGACGATTTCGTCTCGAAGGTGGTGGGTAATAAACAGGACGGTTTGCGGTTGTTGCAACAGTAATTTCTCGATCTTTTTAGCATTTTCTTGATCAAGATTAGAGGTTCCTTCATCAACTAACAAAATAGGTTTTTTCCATAGGAAGCCTCTAGCTAGTGCAAGACGCTGCAATTGTCCCCCTGAAAGATTACCACCTGTTTCGGTAAGAACTGTGTCTAACTGCTCAGGTAGTTGTTCAATAACTGCAAAGAGTTCCGCTTTTTTTAGCGCTTGCTCGATTTCTTCATCGGGAAAAAATTGTCCTAATGTCAGATTCTCGCGAATCGATGCTTGATAGACAAAGGGACGTTGATCAATAACTGTCACATTGTCTTGCAATTCTTCTAAAGGGAATTCTTTTATTTCCGTTTCTCCCAAGCGGATCGATCCGCTATAGTCTTTGCGCCGTCCAGTCAACAAACTGAATAATGTTGACTTGCCTGAGCCGCTTTCCCCCACGATGGCATACTTTTGTCCAGCTTTAAAAGTGGTTGAGAGATTGAACAACATTCGTTGCGGTTTTCCATCGGTCGTTTGATAACAATAAGAAGCTTGTGCCAACACAAGATCTTTTGCATCGTTTGTTTTTTTGCTGGGTAGCGAAATCTCATGCGCTGGCTTCTCATAAGCAAATGCATCGAATAAAGGGAATGTGCCTTGTATTTTTGACAGATAGGAACTGATATTTCCTAATGTATTAAAGATTGTCGAAGCAAGATTTCCTGTTGCTGTAATCGCTCCGATGGGAACGATTTGCAGAAAAGCCAAGTAGCCAGTAAAACCTAAGACACTCAATTGACCAGTCACATTGCCAATTCCGCCAGTTACAGAGACAGCAGCCATCACTTGTGCTTGTTTTAGCTTTGCGGACTGGATTCTTTGTGCGGAACCCAAGAGTTTATTTTTAAGAAAATCAAGACGCTGGAAATTTAGGAAAGTATCAAATCCAGCTAACAGTTCGTTGGTTTTACTCAAAAAAGCTTCATTTGCCTGAGCAGTAGCGACAGCAGATTGTTTCATCTTTTTTTGGAAGATTTTCGGCAACAAAAGCAACAAACAGGACTGACCTAAGGTGAGCACGATCAATGACCAATGAAATTGGGCTAATGCGATAACGGCAAATAGTGAAGACAATACACCTTGCATGACCTGATAGATATTGGCGAAGCCATCTGTTTCGATCATGGTTATATCGTTACTCAATTTTGATGCATAGTTGCCTACGGTAACTTTGTGGAATGTCTGATAATCACTGTATCGTAGCCGAGTCAATAATTGATCTCGCAAATAAAGGGACATCTTCTGAGATGTATAGGCTGTATAACGGATTTGCAGATAAATAAACATCAGAAAACAACTATAGGCTAAGACCATCCCTACAACACCTTGGATAAATCCTTTTTGATCGAATTGGATGAGACTGTTTAGAACCTGCACATTTTGCAAGCTGGCTATCGTTTGTGAAAGTGCGACTCCTGCCATTAAAAGCAGGACGACCCCCTGATTTTTCCAATGTACCAATAACACCTTTTTCATTATTTTTTTCTCCTTTCTTATTACCTTTCTTGATACCTTTATTGTAAAAGGGTAAAGTAAAAGCGAAGGAATAATTACATATATGTAAAGAGGTGCTGTGAATGGACTATGGAGCGACATTTAAGAAACTGCGTTTAGAAAAAGGGATTACTTTGAAGGAAGCATGTCAGCAAGGGATATCAAGTGCACAACTTTCACGTTTTGAAAATGGAAAATCAATGTTGACGGTCGATCAGTTTTTTACATGCTTGCAAAATATCAATGTGACGATCGAGGAGTTTCAATTTGTTGGGAAACAGACTTTTAAAGACCGTTTTGAAAAGTCTATCGAGCAGATGCAGGAGTATCTTAATACGAATCAAGAAGAGGCGGCTCGTTCGTTGGCACAACGTTTCTTTGCTGAAAGTCAGAGTCCGTATGATTGGCCGCAGTTTTTAGGCTGTTTCATTGAAGATGTACTCAATGCAGGAAATAATCGTCCATTCATTCATTCTCAAAAAGTACTCAGCTATCTCCAGCAAGTCAATAATTGGGGTGAGATGGAGTTGCGTTTGATCAGTATTTTTACCTTTGCATTGGACACAGAACAGATGGATCTATTGCTGAAAAGCATTTTGAAAAAAGCCAAGCTGTACCAAAGTGTTCCGCAAACCAATGCCCTTTATTATGATCTGTTGGAGAACTTTTTTTCTAAATATGTGTTTCACCGCAATCTTCCAGCAGCCAGAAAGATCCAGAAACTGTATCGGCAGAGTCTGGACGAACGCACAATTTTATTGCGCCCCAGAATCACCTATATTTTTAACCAAGGAATTCTTTTTTATCTGGAAAAACAACCAGAACAGGGCAATGGATGCTTTGACCAAGCAATTTCTTTAGCGAGAATTTTTTATCAGAAGGAAACCGAACACTATTTTGAGAAGCGGGCCAAGAATTGGCGGGAAAATTATCAAGATACGAATTATCGTGAGCTGACGATCAATCTGAATTTTTTTAATTATTAAAAAGGGGTTGACTTGGAGTTCACTCGAAGGCGTATGCTAGAAGTATCAATCTTAAGGAGGAACGACAATGGATTATGTAAAATTTGGACATACTGGATTAGAAGTCTCCCCCCTTTGTTTAGGGGCAATGGGCTTTGGTGATCCGAAAAGCGGCTTTCATGAATGGGTATTGGAAGAAACGGAAAGTCGAGAAGTCATCAAAAAAGCCCTTGATCTAGGAATCAATTTTTTTGACACAGCGAATATCTATTCCTATGGTGCCAGCGAAGAAATATTGGGAAAAGCGTTGAATGATTTTGCCCCACGAGATGAAATCGTCGTCGCAACCAAGCTCTATTCTAAAATGAAAAAAGCCCCCAATAGCGGTGGGCTTTCACGCAAAGCGATCTTTTTTGAAATTGAACAAAGTTTAGAACGATTACAAATGGACTATGTAGACCTCTACATTATTCATCGCTGGGATTATACAACACCGATCGAAGAAACGATGGAAGCACTTCACGATTTAGTGAAAACAGGGAAAGTTCGCTATATCGGTGCCTCAGCAATGTACGCTTGGCAATTTGCCAAAGCACAGGCGGTTGCGGATAAACATGGCTGGACCAAATTTGTTTCCATGCAAAATCATTTGAATTTATTGTATCGAGAAGAAGAGCGGGAAATGCTCCCCCTTTGTGATGATCAAAAAATTGCGGTCACACCCTACAGTCCATTAGCTGCCGGTCGTTTGACTCGTGATTGGGATGCACAAACGAAACGTTTTGCGACAGATAAAACAGCACAATCAAAATATGATCAGACCAAAGAACAAGATCAATTGATCGTTCGCCGTGTGGCAGAGATTGCTGAGACACGTCAAGTCAAACGAGCACAAGTGGCCTTGGCATGGCTATTGCAAAAAGAATCAGTCGTGGCACCAATCATTGGGGCGACAAAAGAAAGTCATTTACTGGATGCTTTGCCAGCCATTGAGTTGAAGCTATCCACAGAAGAAGTTGCTTACTTAGAAGAACCTTATCTTCCGCATGCGGTTGTAGGCGCCGATTGATTTTACTAGAGAAATATCGTAGGAATAGCAGGAGGAATCTATGTGAATATCAAAAAAATAAGTGAACTTAGCGGTCTTTCTGCAGATACGATCCGCTACTATGAAAAGATTGCCCTTCTACCACCAGTCAAACGCAATGCTCATGGTGTTCGAGTCTTTGATGAAGAAGATCTCAAGTGGATCGAGTTTACCAGTAAGATGAGAAAAGCAGGACTTTCGATTGAGGCTTTGTCAACCTATTTGGCGTTATTTCGTGAAGGGAGTCAGACAGTTCCTCAAAGAAAACAATTGCTAGCAGAGCAAATCGCAGCATTGCATGAACGAATTGCAACCATGACAGAAGCGGTAGAACGATTGGAATACAAATTGGAACATTATGATGACCACATCATTCCTGCTGAAGCTCGGTTACGCAAAGAAACGTTTACGAATTAATTTTGCAATTACACGCAATCCCTATTAGGATACAGCCAAAATAGGAAAGGAATCGTATGACAAAAGTAATGATTTTCGGTACCCAAGATCCCCTTTCTTCTGTTATCAGAAAACAATTATTAGCGAGAGACGAGACGCTTGTTTTGTACGTGCCAAAAAAGAATCAGACGACATTGCTTGATCCTCAACGAGAAAGCATGTTTCAAGGTGATTTACTAGATCTAGGCAGGATCTTGCGAGGAATGATTGGTTGTGAAATCTTTTGCCTGGTGAAACCAGAGGAAAGCTTCCTGTCAGATCAAATCCCGGAAACAAAAACGACGCACAAGAAAGCTCGAAGCAGTCAAATGACATTATCTATTCGGATGAATGAAGAAGCGATGTGTGACTATACGATTTTGCATCTTCCTGCTTTTTTGCATGAGTGTTCACCTGAATCTGATCTGCAAACGAGCAAGGACAATCAGATAAGAGAATTCGAATTACAAGTAGCAGATCTACTTGCGCAAATCAGTGAGCTGCCAACTTTCTTGGCTAAGAGAACTTTGTTTATTTCGAATCATTTGTTATAAAAAAATCCGTTGAATTAAATAAAGGTTGTCGTTTTAGCGATTACCAGAAGAGTCAAATTTTTCATAGCGACATGAAAAATTTGACTCTTCTTTCTGCTGCTTTTTTTGTTAAAATGACAGCAATATCAAGAAGATCGATAGATTGAAATACAGAAAGGAAACAGGTGGATGACTATCAAACGAATAGGCTTGATTTCATTAGGGGTGTTATGGATCTGTATTGCATTGAACTTCTTTCTTTTACCTCACAGCATTGCCTCGGCCGGGGTGGGCTCAATCGGGTATCTTATAGAAACAGGATTAGCCATTGATCGCCATCTGATTGTCTGGGGAATCAACTTGATTATGTTAGGACTAGCGTTTCTTTTTTTAGAGCGGAAAGTCTTTATCAATACCGTCTTTGGAAGCCTGTTGTTTCCTGTCATATTAGCATGGATTCCTGAATGGATGGTTTGGGAATTTTACCCAGCCTCTTTGATTCTAGGAAGCTTCTTCTTTAGCTTAGGGATATTTACCCTATACTGTATCGGTGCATCCAATGGGGGAGTCACGATCCCACCGTTGATTTTTGAAAAATATTTCGGCATAAAAAAAGCAGTCGGGATCTTCTTGACCAATACAACGATCATTGTTTTGAACTTTCTGGTCTTTGGACTGAGAGAAGCGATCATTTCTGCTTGCTCGATCTATCTCATTGCTTTCTTTATGAGTATCTTGCTCAAAGGGCAGCGTCAATTTGTCAAAAGAAAGGAAGCAAAGGAGTCCACACTTGCATCCGCTCCTGTCAAAGAAAAAAGAACGGCTGGATGAGGGAACCTCTCTTCGATTCCCTTTGTTGATAATCGCGTTCGCGAAGAGAGATTGAGAGCACTGTCGGGACTAAAAAATATCACTTATTCAAAATAACAGCCTCTCTGACATCAATTGTCAGAGAGGCTGTTATTTACTACTTCCCAGAAATAATCAAATTAGTCTAAAGCTTTCTTTTTTGAAAAATCGAACGACTAATGATTAATGACAGAAACGATCCGACTACAGCTATCAGAACAGCTGGTAAGAAGTCCATCAGCTCTGAATTTCCTTGAATATAAGCAATTGTCTGGCTGGACAATGAATAAGGATTGATCTTTTGGAGAGATTCAAAGAGACTGCCCAATACGCCAATACCATAAAAAGCAGCTAAAAAGAGTAAGACTTGGTAAACATTTTTAGCAAATGCGGAGCTTAACAGCAGTAAGCTGATTGACAATAGCCCAAATAACCAATAACTAAAACCCGCACTGATAAGATGATGGGTCAAAGAGTCATTGAAATAAATTCTTGTATAAAGAAGACAAATGAGAAAAGCGGCAGCATAGAAAAGTGTCCAAAGGAAATAAAGATAAAGTGTTTTTGCTAAAAGAATCGTTTGTCTTGGCAATCCCTTTGTGATTAGATTGATCAGAGTTCCTTGCTCAATTTCCGCACAAATCGTATCCGCAAAGAGTATCACAAAAACCAAGAGACCCAATGAACCGATATTGCCATAAAATTGCATCCACGAATCGACGGATGTCGGCGTGGAAACAGTGATTTGGATCCCATCTGTCACCATGGAAGAAAAGATATCCGGCATTATTTTTGCCAGAAAAGGCGAGAGCATGCCCACCATCAGAAAAATCACTCCACAAATGATGATCTTTTTATTCCGCCAGCCGCCTAATACTTCTTTTCTTAAAAAAACTGTTAGCTGCGTCATTTAACTACCTCCAAATAGATTTTTTCTAGCGAGGATTCATTTTTTTGGAAGAGTAAGGGGACCAATTCATTTTCAGCCATGAGTTGCAGCACTTTTTGGCCTTGTTGAAAAGTTTGATTTTCTGGAATAATCAGTTGATGTTTTTCCCTCGTCCAATTAATCGCCGCACCTTTCGCGAGCTGACAGAAATGCTCTGTTTCTTGTGAGGTGGCAAATTGAAGAAGATAATCTTCTTGGCGAAATTGTGTCTTTAATTCTTCCATTTCACCAAAGAGTTTGATCTTTCCCTGATGTAAAATCGCCACGTAATCCGAAATTTGTTCAACATCCGATAAAATATGTGAAGAAAAAAGAACTGTCGTTTCTTGTTTGATGGCAAGTAAAAGATCTAGAAAGGCTTTGCGTCCCAGCGGGTCCAGCGCAGAAGTCGGCTCATCACAAATCAATATTTCTGGTTTTGATAATAAAGATTGTGCAAGACCCAGCCGTTGCCTCATCCCCCGTGAGTAGCTGCTGATTTTTTTGGTATTTTTTTCAAGATTGACCAGCTGAAGAATCTCATCGATTCGGCTAGTCAGCTGTTTGCCAAGACCGCTTATTTTTCCGCAAAAATGCAGGTATTCTGTTGCGGTCATGAAAGAATAGAATTGGGGAACATCCGGTAAGTAGCCTATCTTACGGTTTGTTTGAGCATTTCCGTAGACAACCGGCTCATCGCAGACCGTGATCTGCCCACTATCTGACTTTAGCAAGCCTAAAATCAGCTTCATCGTTGTTGTTTTACCAGCACCATTTTCCCCGACAAAGCCGACAACACTCCCTTTGGGAACGACAAAAGAAATGGCATCTAGAATTTTTCTTTCGCCAAAAGACTTAGATAATTGATTGATCTCAATGACGTTCATTCTTTTTCTCCTTTCCCAAAAGTGAAATACAAAATTGGTCCGATAATACTAATCAAACAAGAAACAAGTATCCATAACGTGCGGTTGCCGAATTTAAAGTGTTTCTGCTTAACGATATCTAAAACAGCAACAAGTATCAACCCGAATTGCAAAAGTGCTAATGGGATCAGAATGGGTAGATAGTCACCAATATTTTCTGGAATGCTCGTGGTCATCATCGTGTTTCCTCCTTTCCATGAGTGTCATCTGCAGTATGGGCGGCTACTGCTTGCAAGCGCTGGAATAATTCTGTAAATGATTGTTGATCTTTGAAGGGCTGCAATAGGGGTGATTCAAGAATCAGCCCTGTCAATTGTTTTTTTACCATATTAGAACTACGGGGCATCTGATTTCCAAGTTCCAACTCATCAATCCAACTTTCGATCTGATCAAAGTACGCATCACCATGAAGGAGATAAGGATCTTCTGTTTTTTCCAGCAATGAGACATAACGAGTCAAAGCGCAAAGCAAGCGGGCACTATTGCCTTGTACAGCAAAAGTGGTCAAACAGGCAGCCAAAAAATTGAGCATAATGACTGGATGTAGTCTGGATAAGTCAAATGTTTCACAAAAGGCCAGCCCTCGTTGGTAAGTTGCTTCCATAGCTTGGGGTTTTTTGGTCAGCAAAAGCGTGTAGTTAGTCAACAGACTGAGTAAAACTGTGACATATTGATAAATGGCACTTTGAAGAACAGTTTCTGCGGCTGAGCCATCTGCCATTTGTTGGTGCGCAGCTGCAATCAAAGATTCCACTGGCAAGAAAACGGGTGTCTTATTTCCTAATACACCTAAAACGTCCTCTGCCTGACCAAGCATAAGCATTGAATAGGCTTCATAATAGCTAGCTTGTTGCAGGAGGTCAGCGGAACCGTTAGTTTTGACTAATTCAAATAATTTAACCGCCTCTTGTAAGTAATACTTTCGTTGATCCTCAACAGTTTTCTCATTATTTGGTACTTGTTCTGTCCTAGTAACTTGAGCTGGAATAGGCAACAGATCCCAATGATTCAGATAAAAAAGTCCCATCTGCAGCAGAAATGGATAGCAGGAATAATAACGGCGAATGAATCCTCTCAGCATAAGTAACACGTCATCAGCGGATTTAGTTTCAAACGAGTCTTTCAACAACTGGTAAATCCGCTTGATTTCTTGAGTTGTTAGCTGAGAATTGATCACTAAAAGATCATCGACGCTGCAATCAAAGAAAGCAGCCAAGAGTGGCAACAAGGTAATATCTGGATAAGATTGGCCCGTCTCCCATTTAGAAACCGAGGCCTTAGAAACACTCATAAAATCAGCTAGCTCTGTTTGAGTGATTTGTTTGTCCTTTCTTCTCTTGGCTATTTCCTGTCCAATTGATAATTCCATGACGCACCTCCATTGAATTGGCTAGCTTTATTGTAGAACAGGAAAGAGAGGAGCACAATGGAGAACAAGTTAACTTTTGATTGATAAAGTTAACCATGGGTTGATAAAGAGTAGCAACACTCTTTTTTCTTGTTGTAAGACGTATTTCAGTGTTTAATGAAAGAAAACGAGGTGAGGGTTCGATATGAAAGTGATAGCAATGATTGACTCATTTAAAGGGAGTGCTACCTCGGAAGAATTAAATCAGGCAGCACTTAAAGGGTTTCCAGTACAATGGGAAAAAGAATCAATCCCCATCGCAGATGGTGGAGAAGGAACAATGGCTGCGTTATTTGCTGCCTATGGAGGACAGTATAAATCCGTAACAAGTGTCGGTCCCCTAGGAGAAGAACGAGTAGTTTCGTATTTACTGACAACAATCAATCAAAAGCGAATAGCGATTATTGAATGTGCAGCAATCATCGGTATCCAATTACTTGATCCTTCAGATCAAACAACCAGACAGGCTAGTTCAAACGGGCTAGGTCTTTTGATCGCAGATGCAATCAATGAAAAAGTAGCACAGATCTATGTAACGTTAGGTGGCAGTGCAACAACAGATGGCGGACTGGGTTTACTGGAAGCATTAGGTGCGGAACTAATGTATCAACCTGCGGCAGATGCGCGCAATCCTTTGTTGACCATAAATTATTTTTCGATAACAGCAGTGCAGAAACTGCTTTCTGGTATCGAACTGTTGGTTTTAGCAGATGTAACTAATCCTTATACTGGAGCTGAAGGATTTGCAACTACTTTCGGACCTCAGAAAGGTGCTTTACCTCAAACGGTACAGGTATTGGAGCAGCAAGCAAAAAAAGTAGCGTATTTCGTGCAGCAAGAATACCAAATTGATTTAAATGGGATCGCTGGAACGGGTGCTGCTGGAGGTATCGGCGGTGCGATGGTCTTACTAGGGGGACAGATCTGTCCTGGATTTATGACCATTGCGAAACTGTTGAAATTAGAGACTAGAATCAGTGATGCTACGTTGATCATCACCGGTGAAGGCCGTTTTGACCGTCAAACTGCAGCCGGAAAAGTGCCATTAGGTGTGGCCAAAATCGCACAGCCCCATGCTATTCCAGTTGTTGCATTGTGTGGGCAAAGGGAGCCTGATCTAGGAGAGATCGGTCAGTATTTTGCTGGTATTTTCAGTATTCAACCAGGCCCACTTCTCCTTGATGAAGCAATGAAAAAAAGTGTAACGCTCGCAAATATGGCAGAAACCGCACAGGCTATCGCGATGTTTCATGAAAAAATCACAAGAGCGAATCATGGTGATGGTGGAGGAAATGGATCTTTCTAATAGAGCGTTTTTTTAATGGGCATTTTTTTCATATTAGACTGAAATAATCGACCGTTTATTTTTAAGAATCCCCCCTATACTTATAGACAAGCGAAAGCTAAAAAGACATTAGGGGGAATGACAATGAAGTGGTATCAAATTTCAAAAGAACAATTGATGAAGCAGCTACAGTCCGATCGTCAGGGACTTTCAAATAAAGAACGTCAGGCACGGTTAGAAGCAGATGGTGCAAATCGCATTGCAGAAAAAGTTCAAATCAAAACTTGGCAAAAAATCGCAAAACATTTTACGGATCTGTTGATGATCGTGTTAATGGTTGCTGCAGCTTTAAAGGCTGTTACAGGTGATTATGTAGAAAGTGGCATCATTCTTTTAGTTGTTATCATCAACGGCATTGTGGGTTACTGGCAGGAACGAAAAGCGGAAGAATCTTTGGACGGCTTAAAACAAATGATGGGCCAAGAAGCCGTAGTCATTGTGGAAGGACTGCAGCAAACTGTTGCCGCAGAGTCAATCGTTCAAGGAGATTTAGTCTCATTGAAGGCGGGCGATGTCGTACCAGCGGATATGCGATTGATCGAAAATCATGGATTGGTCGTAGAAGAGTCGATCTTAACTGGAGAATCTGAGCCAGTCAAGAAAACAGAACACGTCATCACAGAAAACAGTATTATTGGAGATCAAAAGAACATGGTCTTCTCTGGTACACTTGTTCAAAGTGGGTCAGCTATCGGTGTGGTAGTAGCAACTGGCGACGAGACAGAAATCGGTAAGATCAATCAAGCTTTGCAGTCAGTGAAATCACAAGAGACACCGTTGGTAAAGAAAATGCATCAGTTAAACAAGCAGATTTTTCGCGGTATTGTCGCGCTGATTCTCTTCTTAATTTTCTTTACCGCATTCCGGTATGGTCTAGAACTAAACGTGTTGTTTTCCTCAGTGATCGCGTTAATCGTAGCAATGGTTCCGGAAGGATTACCAGCTGTTTTAACCATGATTTTGTCAATGGGTGTCAAAGAAATGGCAGATCAGCAAGCAATCATCAAGACGATGCCGTCGGTGGAAACGCTTGGTGCAATGACAGTCATTTGTTCGGACAAAACAGGAACGTTGACAAAAAATGAAATGACCGTTGTAGATACTGTCACTGTAACCGAAAAAGAGCAAGCGCTCATGTACGATATCATGGCAAATTGTCAAGATCTGAAACAAGATAGTTCTCAGCGGGCAGCAGATTTGCAAGGTAATCCTACTGAGCGGGCGCTGCTGCAGTTTGTGGAGACTCAGGAATTACCCTTGCAACAAGTTGCAGCAAAAATTCCTTTTAGCTCTACTTACAAGTACATGGCAACTTTACATCCTTTGCAAGAGGATCAATCAATCTTATATGTAAAAGGCGCTCCAGAAGTTTTGCTAAATAAAAGTCAGTTATCAGAAGATCAAGTATCCTATTGGCAGCAAGCGGCTTCTGAGCTAGCACAGAAAGGACAGCGGGTCTTAGGGTTCGCATACAAGACAGTTCCAGCATCCAGTCAAGTTGCTCATGAAGGAGTCACTGATTTAGTCTTCATAGGTCTTGCAGGAATCATTGATCCGCCAAAAGACAGTGCAATCAAAGCAGTGAGAGAGTCCTTACAAGCGGGGATCAGAGTCAAAATGATCACAGGAGACCACAAAGAAACGGCGCAAGCCATCGGCGAGCAAGTCGGGTTGAAACATACGAAGAAAGTTCTTGAAGGATTAGATATCGACCAAATGACCGATGAGGAGTTGGCACAGCAAGTCAATCACGTGGATGTTTTTGCTCGGACGACGCCAGAGCACAAGCTACGAATTGTGACCGCTCTACAAAATAATGGTGAGATCGTAGGCATGACCGGAGACGGTGTCAATGATGCTCCCGCATTGAAAAAAGCAGATATCGGGATCGCTATGGGGATCAAAGGAAGTGAAGTAAGCAAGCAAGCAGCCGATATGGTTTTGGCAGATGATAACTTCCATACAATCGCGAATGCAGTCAAAGAAGGGCGACGGATCTTTGACAATCTGAAAAAAACTATCAACTTCTTTTTGCCAACAGCATTAGCGCAAGGATTGATTGTCATTTTTGCTCTCTTGTTAAATCGTCCATTACCTTTGACTCCAGTTCAGATCCTGTGGGTCAATATGGTAACAACAATTACATTGTCTTATGCACTAGGATTCGAAAAAGCGAGTAAAGATGTGATGGATCGGCCGCCTCGTCCAGTCAATGAAGGAATTCTTTCCATGTACAGCATGTTCCGAATCGTCTATGTTTCTCTACTGATCATGATTCCTGCTTACTTTTTGTCCATGCAATTTGAAGGGCAAGCAGTCCAGCAAACGATTCTCCTGCAGAACATCGTATTAGGACAAGCAGTATACATGTTGAATTGTCGGGAGCTTTTAGAGCCAGCATTGAACAAGAGTATGTTCCAAAATCGGGCACTGTTCATTTCTCTAGGAATCTTGGTGATCTTGCAAGGAATGGTTCTGGTGTTGCCAGTTGCGCAGCAACTGATTGGGACAACTACATTGACGCTTGTACAGCATCTTAGTATCGCAGCAAATGGCTTCTTACTCTTTGCAGTGGTTGAAGTTGAAAAGCATCTAATGAAGCGGCGCGCCAATCGGCAAAATACAAAAACAACCAATGAACTAAGCTAAGTCATTGGTTGATCAGATAATATGTTTGGATGAGCTCAGTCAATTGATTGAGCTCATTTTTAGTTGGCAGCATTGAAAGATAGAAGACTGGTAATTTGGGATCATCCAAAGGGACGTTCGAAATAATGAAGTCGTCATTTCGAGTAGTCATCCCTGCGAATTCAGCTGGTTCGACTGGGACTAATTCGATCCTAGAACCCAAATAATCACTTATTTCCTGTTGCAAGAAAACTTTCCATGCTGGTTCTCCTTGAAAGAAGAAGAAAGCTCGGGTCGTTACTGGTCGTGCCTGAAGCACAGCTTGTTGTACGAGGAGTGAAGCCATATTCAAGATATACTTAGGTTCATCGGTTACAATGGCAAATTTTGGATCTAAGATAAATTTCCGTAATCGTTCAAAAATTGCTTGATAGTTGTGTTGACGAATGTGCATCATTTCTTGATACTCTAATTGAAATTGTTCAGACAGTTTTGCGGATTCATTGAATTTTAAGACCAAAAGCAGCAAATTGTCCGCTAACTGGGTTTCAGAAAGTAGGGGAATCGCCAATTCTTGCCCAAGTTCTTGAACAAATCGCTGGACGGATTGTTTGATTTCCTGATAGGCATCTAGTGTGACAGCAATTTT
Source organism: Enterococcus sp. 125944 (assembly GCF_051909435.1). Classification (NCBI taxonomy): domain Bacteria; kingdom Bacillati; phylum Bacillota; class Bacilli; order Lactobacillales; family Enterococcaceae; genus Enterococcus; species Enterococcus sp. 125944. The sequence continues at coordinate 124,602 of NZ_JBQASY010000006.1, forward strand.
GCTTGTCCACTGATTGTTGTAATTCCAACTTTCCAGAAAACAATAGAAACTAAAGAAACACTCCTCCTGATTCAAATAGACGCCTTCTTTTTGATAAACTTGCTGGAGCGACTGCTGATATTGTAAAAAAAGCGGATCTAAAGGATCAAAAGCGAGTGCATTGACCCGACAATTGGCTTTGATTCGGATTGTATTGATGAAGAACCAGCAAGTGCCAAAAATTTCTTCAGAAAGAACGTCCAACTCTTGACGTTTCAGTGACTGTAAAAAGATAAGATAATGTGATTCATGAATAGCATAATCTTCAAAGAAATAATTATTGTGGGTAAAAGGCAGCAGCAGACGATGGAAGAAAACTCGAATGCTGATCTCACTACCTGACAGTTTGGCTTGCTTGGCGTTCAACTGAATTCGAATATTGTATGGTTTAATGCCACGGTTGATTTTTGTAACATGACGTTTCAATGTTTCAAAAGAGATACCACTGTCGTGCAAGAAAGATTGTGTTGAGATTCCTTTTGCAAAGAATAACTGTTTGATCAACATAGCGCCAATTGAAAGCGGCAGGAAGCTTTCCCATAATTGATTGGTTAGTTGGGAATCTTTTTTAAGTAAAGAAAAGCCATTACTTGTCGCTTCGATTTCCCATCCGTCAGGCAATTGCTCTCGAATATACTGAATATCTGTAAAGACAGTCCGCTCTGTAGTTTGAATCGAAGCAGCCAATGCCTTTGCCGTAATCGTTTTGTGATTGGATAACTCTTCAAGAAGCAGGATCTGCCGTAATAAATCTTTTTCTGTAATGATACTTTTCATCATTGTATCCATAGAAAGCTTCCTCTCCGATTCAGAATAAGCTGATTGGTAAAAAGTTTTCTTTTATTTTACCTCGCATTGATTCAGATTGCTATTTCTTTTTCGTATAAAAAAGGAGGGGAGCAGGATTTTTGCTTGGATCATTCAAGCACAGTAGTATTCCATAAGGTCTTGTGGCATCTTGAATTCTACTGTAGCTCATTTATTAACTATTCTTATTCCGAAAACGACAAGTTTTGGGGTTCCGTTGGGTAATACTGTTCACTATTAAATTCGGTTGTTTGAATATCATTGGGAACGATTTCTAAACAAAAATCATCAGCCCACAAAGTGCCTTTTCCCTGCAACAAAAACCCAAAATTTAAAACTTCAGCTTCCTGTGAGACATCTAAGACAGAAGAATAATAATTCCAATCATTTGTGCCTGTTACTGGACGATTCTGCATATTATCGAACGCTAATTGTTCAAAATTCTTGCCATCAATTCTCAACCAAATTCCTCCCCAACCTTCAATTGATTCTGATTTTAGGTATGCGCTTAATCGCACACGTTGATTAATGTAATTTTTTGCACTCACTTGTTGCATAACAGTTGCAAAATTCTCTGTGTATAAGCTCTCTGTTTGGCTCATTTTTACTGACTGATTTCCACTATGAAAATTCATTTGATCAATTGTCACTTCATATTTGTCAAAATTATTTCCAGAAAGCAACCAGCCATTTATTTTTGTCTCACACATTTTTTGATTCCCCCTAAAAAAGTTTTTAAATTGGATTCTATATTGTCGAGGAGGGAGTTGATAATAGGACTTAAAAACTCTGGAAAACGCCTCTTGTGAGGAAAAACCGCTGATCAGAGCAATTTCGATAATCTTCAATTCGCTCTTCAAAAGTAGTAGGGAAGCATGGGCCATACGTCTTTTTTGAAGATATTTATATACTCCCATGCCCAGTTGTTTTTTAAATACACGCTGAAAATGAAATTCTGACATGCCGGCTTTTTTTGCAATTTCTTTTGAGGAGAGATCGCCAGTCAAATTATTTTCAATGTAGAGTAATGCCAGTTGAATGTCTTTTGTATAATCCATAAATCACCTCACTGCCTCCTTGTATGTAGAATACATCTTTTATTGGAAGGTTTTTTGATAATTAATGCTTTTTTACGATAGGTATGAAATCTAGTGTAACAACGATAAGTTTTATTGAAAAGTACGAATAGAGTACTTGTTAACGTTCATTTTCCTAGAGATGATTATAACCAATAAAAGAACTGAGTTCGAGACACAATCATTTCTTTTGAAAAAAAAGTGAATAGGAGTAAAATATAAGTGAAAAAATGAACATTAGGAGGAAAAAATATGTGTACATCAATTACTTATTCAACGCGAGATCACTATTTTGGTAGAAACTTTGATTATGAGCTGTCTTATGAAGAAGTAGTCACGATTACTCCTAGGAACTATAAGCTGTCTTTTCGAAAAGTTGGTGAGTTATCACAGCATTATGCGATGATCGGGATTGCTGCTGGTATAGCGGATTATCCGCTGTATTATGATGCTACCAATGAAAAAGGTTTAAGCATGGCTGGGTTAAATTTTGCTGGTTTTGCAGATTACAAAGAACCGGTTGAGAATAAAGACAATGTCACACCATTTGAATTCATTCCCTGGATATTAGGGCAATGCAGCACTGTAGCTGAAGCAAAAGAATTGTTGAATAAAATCAATTTGGTTAATATCAATTTTAGCGAAAATCTTCCGCTATCGCCTTTACACTGGTTATTAGCGGATAAAGAATCTTCAATCGTTGTAGAAAGTATGAAAGACGGACTTCATATCTATGATAATCCTGTTGGTGTCCTAACGAACAATCCTTCTTTTGACTATCATTTGTTCAATTTAAATAACTATCGTTCTTTATCTAGTAAAACGCCAACCAATACCTTCTCAGATGCAATCGAATTGAATGAGTATAGTCGAGGAATGGGCGGAATTGGGTTGCCTGGGGATTTGTCCTCGATGTCTCGATTTGTGAAGGCTGCATTCACGAAACTGAATTCTGTATCTGGTGATTCAGAATCAGAAAGTATCAGCCAATTTTTCCATATTTTAGGGTCTGTCGAACAGCAAAAAGGATTATGTGATGTGGGAGACGGGAAATATGAATATACCATTTATTCTTCTTGCTGCAATGTCGACAAAGGGATTTATTACTATCGGACCTATGAAAATAGTCAAATCGTCGCTGTAGATATGCATAAAGAAGACTTAGACAGTGAAAAACTGATTAGTTATCCGTTAGTTGAACAACAGCAAATACACGTTGCTAATTAATCGGTAAATAACTTTCAGAGAAGAACGGTAGCGTACGTATCGCTTGGATGAAGCGATCGAAAGAGAAGGTGGTTTTTACTGCTAAGAAATACGACAGAAGATAATTGATGACTGGCAGCAATGACCAACACCTTTAGATAATTGATTTATGAATCCGTGTGTTACAGTTTTTTCGTGATAACTCGGACATTCGTGAGATGAAAAAATAAAAGAACTTGCTAGTTTGATAAGATGCACTTTTTGGTTGAACAAAGAGTGCATCTTTGATTTATATTTGGCACAGATTGGGCACAAAGCAAAATAAAAACCGCTAAGGCCAAGGGTCCTTAGCGGTAAAACAACGTTTTTTGAATACGGGTTCACCTAAGTAATTTCAATTAAGGAAGTTCATGAGTTTTATTCTTCTGGATAATCGAAAGGGATATCAGGATAGGCAAAATTTTCTTTGATTACTTTTTTGCTGTTTATATAACCAGTTCCAGTGATCACGTAAGTAAATTCAACTTTTTTATCTGGGAGACGACACACAAAGTTATAAATTAATTCACAATCTTCTACTTTCGGTAAATAGTTTTTAGGTAGGCAATCTCCATTATAAAATTTTCCATTTTTTTTAATTTCTTTTTTCCATTTTTCAAAATCTTTTTTAGTAGTGATTTTTTTTGAAAAATTGGTTTCCTGTTTGGTTGATTGTCGATAAGTATCTTTTACCAATAGGATTTCTTTTTTAGGAATTTTATCTATTCGGGCTATAAAGTCATCAATCTTTTTGTCAGATGTATATTCATGATATTTAAAATAACTGACATATAACAATAATCCAACTATTACAAAAAGAACAAACCCTATTAAAAAGAACCTGATTTTTTTCATAAATAAACACTCCTTCAATAGGTTCCAACTTTATAGGGTTTGTAGGAACTAGTAAATAAATTAGGCAAAGCACTCGGAGCAATGAAAGTAAGTCCTGAAGCAAAGCTTTGCATGACTGGAGATGAACCACTACCATACCAAAAAGCATGAAAGACCAATTTTGAACAGTAAGTTGGATTCATAGACAACGTGTTAGGTCCAATGAAATAGTCATAGTAACGATTCTTTTTGTATCCACCAGATGAGTTCCAAAATGTTTTATCGGCATAATTTGCACACTGATTAGCCATTCCTTTATTAGGGATACGCCAGATTTGTATCCACTTATCTATATTTTTGCTAGGACTCACACCTTCTTGATCCTCATTTCCCCACAGCCAATTATGCTTTGAATATTGATGGTTATTATTTTTCATGACTCCAGTAGGCCATTTATCTATTACTTTTCCCCCAGTCATTTCCAAGATATAGTTATCACTAGTGGCGATTGCTGCATGCCCCATACCACCACTGACAACAATAATATCTCCTTTACGAAGATCACGTTTGAAACGGTCTGCGTTTTGCTTTTGGGTTGCACGTTTTTGCCGTTGATTATTGCGAGGAGAATGTCCTTCTCCATCCGGGAAGGCACTGTAATTTAATATTTCTCCAAACCAGTTATCATAGGTTAATCCAGCGCCAACAACTTCTTTCATTTCTTCATAAGTTGTTTTATTTACTTGATAATTCTCTTGAAAAGCTTCATAGGAGTATAATTCTCGATTAACTTTTCCTTCAGCGATTCCTTTTTCATATAATTCTTTAATTTTCGTTGCTTCTTGATCTGTTAGTTCTGGAGAATTTGTTTGATCAGAATCATATTTTACTTTGTTTTCGTCTTCCATATCCCAAAGAGATGTTCGAGATTCTTGCTCTGATGAAGTGGCTGTAGTAGGTGCTGTTTCTTCTTCAAGTGAGTTTGTTAGTATTGGATCAGAAATATCAGTTGATGAAACGGTTATTAAGGTGTTGCTTGTATCGGTGGTAGTAGTTGAACGCGTTGAGTGTTCTTCTGAATAAGCGTTTCCAATGCAGCTTAGACCAATGAATAACAAAGAGAGAATGGAGAGGACGATAAATAATCTTTTCATTTAATTCACGCCTTTCTGTAGTGTTATTATTGTATATATATTATATCTAAGTGGAGATTAACATTAATAATGTAAAAAAACAACTTACGCCTTTGTCACATGATTATTGAACAACCGAAAAAGGTTTTTCCACTAAGAACCTTTTTACTTAGAATCGAGGAGAAGATTTTTTCTTTAATGATGGTTAGTTTCAATAATGATGGTTAGTTTCATTTTTTTAAACCTACAAGCTTAGTAGGATAGTGAATAAAAGACAGGCTACATGAGATGAGCGCTTCTCCTATAGATATTCTTTGCGTCACCTTAGCTCAGAAAAATTTATGATTTCACGTGACAAAAAAGTTCAAATTCTTGTCGCCCGATAAATACAAGATTTGACAAGCTTAATTTCGATAGATTCGTGTAATCTGTGTGCTTATAAAACTAGTATGACGTAAAAAGGTCCCGGGATGTCCATAAACGGTAAACAAAAACCGCTAGGAATTCATATTCCTAACGGTTTGTATATAGAACGTATGATAATATAACGTCACAGGAGGGATTCGAACCCCCGACCGTCCGCTTAGAAGGCGGATGCTCTATCCAGCTGAGCTACTATGACAAGTCAGCAACAAATAACATTATAGAAAAAGGAGCGCCTAATGTCAATCGCTTTTCGCTATTTTTGCCAACTTTCTTTAAAATGACTCGTTACTCGCTGGTTGTAGCCACGTCCACATGATCTGCTTCTTTCGTAATAAGAATAACGCCATCTCCTAAGGGAATTAAGCTAGAAGTCAGTTGGGGATGATCCATCACTGTATTGAGGAAAAGGTTTAGTTTACGGTGGATGGCCCGTTGTCCTCGTGGAATGTCTTCTATAGGATCTAAAATCGTTCCTGCCTGAAAGACGTCATCGACCATTAACACGCCGCCTTTACGTAAAAGTCGTAAGCACTCCGGTAAAAATTCGATGTATTTAGACTTTGCACTATCCATGAAAATAAAATCGTAAGGACCATCAAGTGTCGGCAAAACGTCTGCTGCCTGTCCCTCTAAAAGAGTGACTTTATCCTCAAGGCCCAATTGTTTGTAAGTTTCTCTGGCTTTTTTGATCATGACATCATAGCGATCGATGGTAGTTACGTGACCATCACCTACATACTGTGCCATCAAACTTGAAGAAAAGCCGATTGCTGTACCGATTTCTAATATTTGCTTGGGCTTCATTTGTCCTAATAAAAATTGCAGGAACACCACTGTCTCATGCGGAATAATAGGAACTTCTTTTTCATGAGCTGCCTGTTCGATTTGACCTAATTTCCCAGTTAATTGCTTTTGTTTTTCCCGCATAAACGCCACTAGTTCTTTTTTTACTACTGGACGATGCATCATTTCGTTACGCATCCTGATCCTCCTAAATAATTTCTGTTACTTATTATACGGATAACTCTCTTTGAGTTCAATCCTTTCTACTTGGGAAAAGAACAGATTTTTTGCTCAGTAAGACAAAAAAACCAGTCGAATGACTGGTAGGGGAGAAAGGTTGAAAAATAATTTTTGGTATACAATGATACTAACAGAGCAATGTTTAAATTGTGTTAAGAGTCTGTGAAGATATAACCAGTATTCGCTGAAAAAAATCTGTTTTAAAGGAACGTATTTCAAAATAATTTCTTACTTCTAAGAGATATGAAGAGAGAAAAGGACACTTTTATTTCTTTTTCTCTAATATTATCTATCTAAATATTCAGAAAATTCAATTAAAAGCATTGACAGATGCAGTGTCTTTCGGTATCTTCTTATATAAGGTAACGAGAAGCAGAAAGTGACAGGTGAATAAAATGAATAGAAATAAGCCGATGAACACTAGCAACTTATTATTACCGTGAGGACTCTTTTTTGTATTTCATGATCTGATGACGTGAAACAGAAGAGTCCTATTCGCATTGCATAAAGGGAAGACCTTTATGGAGTGCTTTTTTTATACCCTAAAAGAACAAATGAGCCAGAGGAGGAATCAGTTTGAGACAGATCCAGTTTTTTGACACCACCCTTCGAGATGGAGAACAGACTCCAGGAGTGAATTTCAATACGAAAGAAAAGGTACAGCTTGCTTTACAGCTGGAAAAATGGGGAATTGATACAATTGAGGCAGGTTTTCCAATTGCTTCGGAAGGAGACTTTGCAGCGGTTCAAGCAATCGCAACTGCTGTATCCACGATGACAGTGGCAGGTCTGGCACGCTGTCAAATTAAAGATATTGATCGCGCTTATGAGGCATTAAAGCAAGCAGTAAGTCCCCAGATCCATGTGTTTTTGGCAACCAGTGAAGTCCATCGCCGTTATAAATTAGCCATGACTAAAGAAGAAGTAATCCGAGCAATCAAAGAACACGTTACCTATGCTAGAACCTTATTTGACAAGGTTCAATTTTCTCCAGAAGATGCGACCCGCACAGAAAAAGATTTTCTGTTAGAAGCGGTCCAAACAGCGATCGATGCCGGGGCGACCATCATCAATATTCCAGATACCGTTGGCTATAGTAATCCCACTGCCTATGGCGAATTATTTGCCTATTTGATTGCCAATACCAAAAGCAAGGAACCGATTATGTTTTCCTCCCACTGTCACGATGATCTGGGAATGGCAACGGCGAATGCTCTGGCAGCTATTGAGAACGGAGCCACTCGTGTGGAAGGAACGATCAATGGCATTGGTGAACGGGCCGGAAACACGGCGTTGGAAGAGGTGGCATTAGCATTGCATGTGCGTCAAGATTTCTATGACTGCACAACGAATATTCAGTTAGGCGAAACCAAACGAACCAGTGACCTAGTCGCTCGACTATCAGGGATCGCTGTTCCTAAGAATAAAGCGATCGTTGGAGGAAACGCCTATGCACATGAATCGGGCATCCATCAAGACGGCGTCTTGAAGAATCCTGAGACATACGAGATCATTACGCCGCAATTAGTCGGTGTTCAAACAAATTCGCTACCGCTGGGAAAATTATCTGGTCGGCATGCGTTTATAGAAAAGATGAATCAATTAGGCTATCAGTTTGACTCTGAGGAAACAAATGCATTGTTTAAACGATTCAAAGAACTGGCAGACAAAAAGAAACAAGTAACGGAGCAGGATTTGCTGGCGTTAGCAGCGGATCAAGGTCGCACGCAAACAGAGGGCGTTGAATTAGAGGCTGTTCAGCTACAATATGTCTCCAATGGTCATCAAGGTGCCGTGGTATCGATCACAAAAGATCATCAATCTTATGTTGCCTCAGCAATTGGCGCTGGGAGCATTCAAGCAATCTATAATTCGATCGACCAGATTTTTGATCAGCAACCGCGACTGCTAAATTATGAAATCACGGCTCTTACGAGTGGAGAAGATGCGCAAGCAGAAGTGCATGTAGCTATCGAATGCGCAGAGACAAACCGACAAATCAGTGGGATCGGTGTTGATTTTGATGTGCTGCAAGCTTCTGCAAAAGCCTATGTACAAGCCAGCGCTGCTTTGAAGAATCGAGGCGAGAATAAATGAAAAAAATCGTCGTTCTTGCTGGTGATGGCATCGGACCGGAGATCATGACCAGTGCATTGCAAATTGTAAAGGCGTGTTTGCCAAGCAACCCGTATTTCTCTTTTGAGTCTTATGCATTTGGCGGACAAGCCATTGAGCAGTATGGCACACCACTGCCAAAAAAAACATTGCAAGCTTGTCAGCAAGCGGATGCCATTTTGCTCGGAGCCATTGGAGATCCCAAGTGGGAAAATGCAGCTTATACACCGGAAAAAGGTTTATTGGACTTGCGGCGCGCGCTTGATCTTTATGCCAACATTCGCCCCATCAAAGTAACGGATGCTTTTTTACCCTTTTCTCCTTTGAAAGAGCAGATCGTTAAAGGAACCGATCTGGTACTGGTAAGAGAATTGACGAGCGGCATCTATTTTGGAGAAAAAAAGCTATCGGCAACAGAGGCTTCGGATCTGAATTATTACCATAGGGAAGAGATTCGCCGTATCTTACGAAAGGCGTTTCAGATCGCACGAACTAGACAACGGCGAGTAGTGTCCGTGGACAAGGCCAATGTTTTGGCAACAAGCAAATTATGGCGAAAGGTGGCGAATGAAGTAGCGCAAGAATTTCCCGATTGTCAGTTAACACACCAATATGTTGATTCTGCCGCTATGAAGATCTTGCAACAGCCAACTGCATTCGATGTGATTGTGACTGAAAATCTTTTTGGCGATATTCTCAGCGATGAGGCGTCAGTCCTACCAGGATCATTAGGTGTTTTGGCTAGTGCAAGTCATAGTCTTTCTGGGGTTTCACTGTATGAGCCGATTCACGGTTCAGCACCGGATATTGCCGGCAAAGATATTGCTAATCCCATTTCAATGATTCTGTCTGTGGGGATGATGCTAACTTCTTTTGGGATGAAATCAATTGCTGATCAGATGGAGCAGGCGTGCTATCAAGTGATGGAAGATGGGGTCGTGACTTGTGATCTTGGAGGAAATACTACTACAACAGAATTTACGGATGCGGTAATCAAAAAATTAGGGGGCTACTGAATGGGGAAAACATTATTTGACAAACTTTGGGAACGTCATGTAGTGCTGGAAGAAGGTGAGGCACAGCTGTTATATATCGATCTGCATCTGATCCATGAAGTGACTTCTCCTCAAGCTTTTGAAGGACTGAGGCAAGCTGGCCGGCGTGTTCGTTGCCCTGAAAAGACCTTTGCAACGATGGACCACAATGTCCCGACTAAAGATATTTTTACGATCACGGATTTGGTTGCAAAGAAACAGATAGATACACTGCGCAACAACTGCCAAGCATTTGGGATACAGTTATGTGACAATGGCTCAGCCCGACAAGGAATCGTACACATGGTTGGCCCGGAAACCGGTCTGACACAACCGGGGAAGACGATCGTTTGTGGAGACTCTCATACAGCCACACATGGCGCGTTTGGAGCTATCGCTTTTGGTATTGGCACAAGTGAGGTGGAGCATGTTTTTGCAACTCAAACGATTTGGCAAACGAAACCAAAACGTATGGGGATTGAGATCAAGGGAACTTTGCAACCGGGCGTCTACGCTAAAGATATCATTCTTGCCCTGATCGCCACTCACGGTACGGATTTTGGAGTAGGTCATGCCATTGAATTTTATGGAGAAACAATCCGGAATCTGTCAATGGAGGAGCGCATGACGATTTGTAATATGTCGATTGAAGGTGGGGCGAAGATAGGGCTGATTGCCCCTGATGAAACAACCTTTGCTTATGTCGCGGGTCGGGAATATGCACCCAAAGAGCTCGCTGACGCAATTGCAGACTGGCAAACGCTAAAAACCGACGAAGATGCTGTTTTTGATACCCAATTGACACTTGATGCCTCTCAGCTGGAACCTTATATTACGTGGGGAACCAATCCTGAGATGGGAGTGCCTATCAGTGGAGTCTTTCCTGAAATTCGTGACCATAATGATGAACAAGCTTATCAATATATGGCATTGCACCCTGGACAGCGAGCCGAAGATATTCCAATTGAATATATTTTTATCGGTTCCTGCACAAATGGTCGACTCTCTGACTTGCAAGAAGCCGCAACTATTTTGGAAGGAAAAAAAATCAAAGATGGGGTCACAGGCATCGTGGTTCCAGGATCACGTCCAGTTAGAAAAGCGGCAGAAAAACTGGGGTTAGATCAGATCTTTAAAGATGCAGGTTTCGAATGGCGAGAACCTGGTTGTTCCATGTGCCTAGGCATGAATCCAGATAAAGTACCAGCGGGCGTCCATTGTGCTTCTACATCAAATCGGAACTTCGTTGGACGTCAAGGTAAGAATGCCCGTACCCATTTATGCAGTCCGGCAATGGCTGCGGCTGCCGCTGTTTATGGACGCTTTGTAGATGTTCGAGAAATCGTCGGGAGGAAAAATTAATGGAAGCCTTCACTTACTATCAAGGGAAAACGATCCCATTAATGAATGATAATATTGATACGGATCAAATTTTACCGAAAAATTATTTAAAACGGGTTGAAAAGACAGGATTTGGTCAATACCTTTTTGATGACTGGCGCTATTTACCAAATCGCCGTTCAAATCCTGAATTTATTTTGAACTTTCCAGAATACAAAGAAGCATCTATCCTCATTTCTGGAGATAATTTTGGTTCTGGTTCTTCGCGTGAACATGCGGCTTGGGCGCTGATGGACTACGGCTTTCGTGCAGTGATTGCCGGCAGTTTTAGCGATATTTTTTATATGAATGCAACGAAAAACGGCTTGCTGCCTATCGTTTTATCGCTTTCTGCTCGTCAAGTATTGGCAGCATTGGCTCCTGATGAGAGGATCGCTATTGATCTTCCCAAACAGCAAGTAACTGTCAAACAAACGGTCTATCCTTTTGAGATCGATGCAACATGGAAGCATAAACTGGTCAATGGATTAGATGAGATTGGCATCACGTTGCAAGAAGAAGGAAAAATCACTGCTTATGAAAAAACAATCCCTCATTATCGCCGCAACTAAAAGACAGAATTGCGAGATGCTAGTGCAAGCCATGCTCTCTGATGCGATTCAAGCCAGACCAATCTTGATGGATCCGCTCAGCCAATGTTCGATTATAAAAAATGGCAGCGGGATGATACATTGGAACAATCAGGTATTGTTTGTCAGACCACGTATAACCATTTTTTTCAGCATTCAACTGTTGGATCGCACTTCTGATTGGCTGCCCATGAACATTTGTAATGGAATAGCGATTGCCTAATAATCTTTGTAACCCGATGTTTCCAACCGTAGCAATCAAAGGCGGATCCACCTTTTGGATTTCGTAATCCAATAAAGGCGCATGCAACAAGACTTCTTTTTTTGTTGGCGTTCGATTGGGGTGCACTACTTCATGTGCGCCACTTCGTTTGTTGATTCGTTCTTTGATCGAATAGGGACGGCTCCGTACTGCACTCGTGATATATACCTCTTCACGTCTCAGTCCGACTAACGCCAAAGAGGCCATCAGTTCTTTGCCTGCTTGGCCACTGAAAGGAATAAAATTCTCGATTTCGGTCCGTCCAGGTGCTTCACCAACGATCATTAATTTGGGATGAAGCGGTCCTTGACCAGGAACAAACCCTTCAAGCTGATAGGCTTTTGATTGTTCAATGATTGGCTCAGCTAGTTTTTTTGGGTAGTTCATTTTAACACCTCATTTGTTTCTTTCTTCTATAGTAAAACAACTTACTTAAAAAAAATAGTAAAGCGGCATGACGAAAATAAATCATTATTTTTCATTGACTTTACGGAAACATTTTGATAAAGTTAATCTGTTGTAATTGTGGACTCCACAGCTACAACCGCACAGAACAAGTTATTAAGTACGAAAGTCACTTGGGATGGCGAGTCTAAGTATAATAGAAGGAGGTGCTTTAGAGCATGTACGCAATTATCAAAACTGGTGGTAAACAAGTAAAAGTTGAAGTGGGTCAAGCAATCTATGTTGAAAAATTAGATGTAGAAGCTGGACAAAAAGTTACTTTTGATGAAGTGATCTTAGTAGGTGGCGAATCAACAAAAGTAGGTGCCCCAATCGTTGCTGGTGCAACTGTTGAAGGAACTGTAGAAAAACACGGCAAACAAAAGAAAGTCGTAACTTTCAAATACAAACCTAAAAAACATTCACACCGCAAACAAGGTCACCGTCAACCTTACACAAAAGTTGTTATTGACGCAATCAATGCATAATTCTTACGAAAAGTAGGGTAACGAATATGATCAAAGGGACATTCAAGCGTAATGACTCTGGTCGGATTGTTTCTTTTGAACTTACCGGTCACGCGCAAGCAGGAGAATATGGCAAAGACATCGTCTGCGCAGCTGCTTCAGCATTAGCGATCAGTGCGGTAAATGGGATCGATGCTTTGGCTGGTGTAACACCAATCGTTGAAGCGAACAATGAAGAAGGTGGCTACCTTCTTGTTAAACTTGTTCCTCGTTTGACCCAAGAGCAGTCGAATATCTCTCAGATTCTTTTAGAGAATCTATTGATTGGTCTGCAATCTGTTCAAGAAGAATACAGCGATTATATCCAAATCAAAACAATCAAAGAAAACTAGGAGGTGCATCTCATGTTGATGAAAATGAATTTGCAATTCTTCGCTCACAAAAAAGGTGGCGGTTCTACTTCTAACGGACGCGACTCTCAATCAAAACGTTTAGGTGCTAAACGTGCTGATGGTCAAACTGTTTCAGGTGGATCAATCCTTTATCGCCAACGCGGTACTAAAATTTACCCAGGAGTAAACGTAGGTATCGGTGGAGATGATACATTATTTGCAAAAGTTGACGGTGTTGTTCGTTTCGAACGTAAAGGCCGCGACAAAAAGCAAGTTTCTGTATACCCAGTAGCGCAAGAAGCTTAATAATACAGTTAGATGATTTACTATATCCTTAGTAAGTCATCTTTTTTTATTCGGTTTATTTGAAAGCGATTTAATTAGAGGAGGTCTGAAATGATCCGGTTAAAACCAATCACAAAAGAGAATTATCGTGGCTGTATTGAACTAAAAACAACCAAAGAACAAGAAAAATTTGTTGCGCCTAATTGGTATTCTTTGCTGGAAGCTGTATATGAAGAAGCTCGGCAGGCTTTTGCGATTTATCATCAGGAAGAAATGATCGGTTTCTTATTGTTTAGTTATTACGAAGCGGATGAAGATTATGCAAAAGAATCATGGTGGATCGAGCGTTTTATGATTGATCATCGCTTTCAGCAAAAAGGATATGGATCACAGGCAATGGAAGCAGCGATTGAATGGTTCCGGCAGGCGATCCAAGCAAAAGAACTACGAATTTCTTCCGTTAAAGAAAATACGATCGCTAAACAAATGTACGAAGGTTTTGGATTTGTTGCAACTGGAGAGTTTGTAAATGATGAGACCGTGTTGTTGAAAGAATGGAGATAATCTAGTTGAAAATAAACTCATGGTGGTGTTGGATGTGAGGAGCCGACAGCCATGAGTTTTTTTGCACTTGAAAGACTGCTGTTGTAAGTCCGGGGAAGAAAAGGCGATCATCTTTTCGATCTGTCTCTTCAAACTTTTGTTTTGGTAATCTTGGTCAAACTAGTTACCGGTAGATGTGAAGAGAGAATTGTAGCCTCAAAAGTAGAGAATTTCCTGATTGATGACATGTCCAATAGATCACAACTATCTTCGAGAGGATTAACAGAAACTTTACGTGTTGTAAATACAAACAATAAATTGCTTTGGTACTCTTTTTAAAGTAGAGCAAAGCAATTGACAGACTGTGAAATACTCTTTGATTGAGAAAAGGCACACAAGTTAATGTTCGTGATTAGATTGATTTTACTAAAAAAATATCCATTTATAGCGAAAAATAGTTGTAATTAAATGTACATTTTTCTATAATCAAAAAGGTAAAGTTCGTTAATTGGTTGTTCTGATTTTTAACACAAAGGAGAAGAAGAATGAAGCTTTGGAAAAAGGTAGGAATCGTTGGATTAGGGTTAGCAACTGGATTGGCATTAGCAGCTTGCGGAGCGGGAGAATCTAGTTCGAGTGCAGAGGAACAATATGTTCCAGAAAAGTTGACAGTTCAATTTGTGCCCTCGCAAGCAGCAGAAACGTTAGAGGCTAAAGCGAAACCGCTTGAAAAGCTGCTAAGTGATAAATTAGGAATTCCAGTTACCGTAAGTGTTTCAACAGATTACAATACGATCGTCGAAGCAATGGCTTCTAAGCAAGTGGATGTAGGCTTTTTGCCTCCAAATGCTTATGTTTTGGCTCATGAACAAAGCAATGTAAAAGTATTACTGCAGGCACAGCGATATGGAATCAAGCAGCCTGGTGGTGAAGCGACAGATGAATTGGTGGATAGCTATCGATCAATGGTTGTGGTCAAGAGCGGCAGCGATATCAAGGAATTAGCTGATTTGAAAGGGAAAACGATCGCTACACAAGATGTAACCTCTTCGGCTGGGTATGTTTGGCCAGTTGCGGAACTTCAAAAAGAAGGGATAGACATCAATAAGGATGTAACGACAATTCAAGTCAAAGGTCATGACCAAGCAGTTTTGGCTGTCTTAAACGGAGATGTAGATGCGGCTTTCGTTTTTGAAGATGCGCGAAATACAGTGAAAAAAGATTATCCTAAAATCATGAATGACGTGGAACCTATGTATTTCACAGAACCAATCCCGAATGACACCATTAGTGTTCGCAGTGATATGAGTGAGGAATGGGACAAAAAAATCCAAGATGCCTTTATCGAAATTGGTAAAGATGAAGAAGGTCATCAAATCATTTCAGATATCTACTCTCATGAAGGCTATGTAGTCTCCCAAGACAGTAATTTTGATATCGTTCGTGAATATGCAGAACAAGTAGGACAATAAGCGGCAGAGAAAGGGTATCGTATCAACAGATACCCTTTTCAATTTTATAAAAGTAGTTTAATGAGAGAAAGTAGGAGAACCATGGCGTTAGCAAATAAAAAGATCATTTCGTTTAGAAATGTGACAAAAGAATATCCAAACGGTGTGCTGGGGTTAAAAGATTTGAATATTGACATCGATCAAGGGGAGTTTGTGATCGTTGTTGGGTTGTCTGGTGCGGGGAAATCAACCATGCTGCGTTCCATCAACCGCTTGCACGAAATCACCAGTGGCGAAATTTTGATCGATAATCGCTCCATTACAAAGGCAAAGGGCAAAGAATTACGTTTGATTCGCCGAGACATTGGCATGATTTTCCAAAGCTTCAATTTGGTAAAACGTTCGAGTGTCTTAAGGAATGTTCTCACTGGAAGAGTCGCTTATCACCCCACTCTTCAGATGCTTTTGGGATTGTTTCCGCAAGCGGATAAGGAACTAGCTTATCAATCGCTACAAAGAGTGAATCTAGCCGAAAAAGTTTATTCAAGAGCCGATCAATTGTCTGGTGGGCAGCAACAACGGGTCTCGATTGCACGGGCATTGACTCAGGAACCAAAAATCATTTTAGCGGATGAGCCGGTAGCTTCTCTGGATCCTATGACAACGGAGAAGGTCATGAGTGATTTAAAGCGGATCAATCAAGAGTTAGGTATTACGATCGTTGTCAATTTGCATTCCGTGCAATTAGCGCGAGAGTATGGTACACGGATCATTGGGTTACGTGATGGTTGCCTTGTTTTTGATGGACCAGTTAGCGAAGCCACTGACCGAAAATTAAAAGAAATCTACGGCAGTGAGATTATCGAAGAACAAGGAGGCACAGAAAAATGACCACTCAATTGTTGCCTAAACGAAGCGGACTATGGAAGAATATTCTTTGGTTGGTGCTTTTTTTGCTCGTTTTGATTTTGAGTGGATCGATTACGGGAGTCGATCTTCGCCGTTTTTTTGAAAATGCGGATCAAATGAACGTGATACTGATAAAAATGCTGCGACCAGATTGGTCGTATAGTACGATCATTGTGGAGCCTCTTCTTCAAACCATTCAAATGGCAATTGTCGGAACAACGTTTGGGGCGCTCATTGCTTTGCCTTTTTCTTTGCTGGCAGCCAGAAATATCCTAACAATTCCTTGGCTATCGGGGATTTTTCGCTTTCTTTTGAATATCGTGCGAACGATTCCTGATTTGATGTTGGCGGCGCTGTTCGTAGCAGTTGTCGGTATTGGTCCGGTAGCTGGTGTGATTTCAATTTCCATCTTTTCTTTTGGGATGATCACGAAATTATTTTATGAGTCGATCGAAACAATTGATGCGGGACCGATCGAGGCTGTCACCGCTTCAGGGGGATCAAAACTGGCGATTATCCGTTACGCAGTACTTCCGCAGGTAACGAGTCATTTTTTAAGTTATCTTTTGTACGCCTTTGAGATCAATGTTCGCGCCTCAACGATCTTAGGGTATATCGGCGCGGGAGGAATCGGTGTCTTTTTGCAACGATCATTGAGTCAATTTCGCTACGACCAAACGGCAATTATCGTTTTGGCGATTTTTATCGTTGTTCTTCTTATAGATACCATCAGTAATAGAGTAAGGGAGCGATTGCTATGATGTTGCCAACGGAACCCCAGAAAAAAAGAAAATGGCTTTTCGTGCTCGTTCTGGTTGCTATTTATATTTGGGCATTTGCAGGAATCCCCTTAGCTGCTATCAAAGAAAACGTTGGTCAAATCTTAGGGGCAATTTTCTACGGATTGATCCATCCAGATTGGAGTTATGTCTATACCGGGGATGGCGAAGATTTGTTCAGTTTAATGATTGAAACGGTAGCCATCGCTTTTGTTGGTACATTTATTTCTTCTTTATTAAGTATTCCTTTTGCGTTTTGGGCAGCTCGAAGCAAAAATACACCTAGATTCTTGTCGAGCACAGGAAAAGTCGTCTTAACAGCGATTCGCACGTTTCCTGAGATTGTTCTAGCCATCATGTTTATTAAAACTGTTGGTCCAGGATCTTTTGCGGGCGTTTTAGCCGTCAGTGTCCATTCCATAGGTATGTTGGCCAAGTTATATAGTGAAGCGATCGAAAATATGGATCAGGGACCTTCTGAATCTGTTGTGAGTGCTGGCGGAAATCGCTGGGCGGTTTTAGGATTTGCGACTTTACCGCAGTTGATTCCAGAATTTTTGTCGTTTACTTTATATCGTTTTGAATTAGCTGTTCGCTCTGCATCGATTCTGGGAATAGTGGGAGCAGGAGGGATTGGTACACCGATGATTTTTGCTATCAATGCACGATCTTGGAGTCGTGTGGGCATCATTTTGCTTGGTATTATTTTGACAGTTACCTGTATTGATTTTATTTCGGGGCGTTTACGCAAACGATTGGTCTAAGAATAAGAAATACGGCAATTACACACAGCCCTATTCGATTCAATTGGAGATTCGGTCAGAGTTATTCGCGGTGGTTTGCAAAAAAGACAAATCTGGTGGCTCTTTGTTATACTAAAATGTGAAACGAAGTAGCATTAAGGAGGCAGAGGAGATGAAAGCACTATTGATCGTCAATCCTAGTTCAGGAGGCGAAAAAGCTGCAGAATACGAGGAATTAGCAACAAAAAAATTGCAGGAACTATTTGATGAAGTGGCTGTTGCACACACAGAAAAAGCGGGTGATGCCGAGCGGTTCGCATCTGAAGCTGTCGGCTCCGTGGATAGCGTGTTTGCAATGGGAGGTGATGGTACAGTTAATGAGGCGATCAGCGGAATTGCTAGTCATGAGGAGCGTCCGCGTTTTGGCTTTTTCCCTCTAGGTACAGTCAATGATTTGGCTCGTGCATTGGCCATTCCTCTTGATCCTAAAGAAGCAATCGAATCATTTTCGTTGAAACATTCTCGCAAAATCGATATTGGGAAAATCAATGACGATTATTTCATGAATGTAGTGGCGATCGGCATCATTCCAGCAGCTATCAACAATGTTGAAGTTGAAGAAAAAACGAAACTTGGAAAAATGGCTTATTTCCTTTCCGGGTTGCGGGAAGTACGCAAAAATGAAAGTCATCAATTTGAAATTATCACTAGTGGTCAGGAAGCAACAGAAACCAAAATTGAAAGCAGCACACTGATCGTAGGATCGTCGAATACGATCGGTGGTTTTGAATCGCTGTTACCAGAAGCGAGTACGAATGATGGGAAATTGCATCTTATCTACATTAAAGACAGCAATCTTTGGGAAACCATCAAGAGTATTCCCGAACTGCTAAAAGGAGTGACGGAATCCAACGAATCCCTTGGATATCTAACGTTTGAAAAAGCGCAGATCAAACTACTGGATGATACAACGATCGAAACCAATGTCGATGGAGACCCTGGTCCAAGTCTGCCGGTTGAGATCCAAGTATTACCACAACATATTACTGTGTTTTGCGGGCAAGAAAAAAATCAAGCATAAGCTAGTGGGTAAAGATAATCCTTGTTTTTAGACAAGGATTGTCTTTTTTTTATTAGAAAGGTATACTGATAAAAATTTGAAGAAAGAAGGGAATATATGAACATTCGAAAGGCTGCTGTTGCAGATACCAAATCATTGTTAAAAATTTATGCGCCTTATGTAGATCATACGGCTATTACTTTTGAAACGGAGATACCAACTGAGGAAGAGTTTGCGCACCGGATCACTCAAACACTTCAGCGTTATCCATACTTGATTGCTGAAGAAAATGGTGTCATTCTTGGCTATGCTTATGCCACCGCTTACAAAACACGAGCTGCCTATGACTGGACGGCGGAAGTGACGGTTTACATCGATCGAGAAGTAAAAGCAAAAGGGATAGGAACGATGCTTTATCATCATTTGGAGTCAGAGTTGAAAAAACAAAATATCGTAAATTTGACCGCTTGTATCACGGCTGGGAATGAAAGCAGTGTGAGGTTCCATCAAAAATTTGGTTACAAAGAAGTTGCATGTTTCCCACAAATTGGCTATAAGTTTGAGCAGTGGCACGATGTTTTATGGATGCAAAAAGAGTTGCAGCAGTTTGATGGTGACGTGCCAAAATTTATTCCCTACCCATTGACACAATAATCATAGCATTAGATTGTCTTTTTTTTGCTAAATGCTTTATTCTTAAGTTAATCAAAAGGTGCTATGAAAAAATGGTTAGTGCTGTAAGCTGCAAGATTTTTCAAGGTGTGTGTTTAAGGGTGGCTAGGTTATTGGCTGGTTTGAGTAGGGAAAGTATTCAGAAAGGATTTGCAATTTTTATTCAAACCCATTAAAGTATTCAAGGATAAAACTTTCAAGGAGGCGGAGCTGTTGGGGAAACGGATTGAGCGTATTTATCAATTTTTATTGGAAAATACAGAAAATGGCTTGAATGAAAAGGGAACGACGACATCAGAGGTCGCTGATCAATTGATGATCCAACGAAGCAATGCCAGCAAAGATTTGAATCAACTTGTCAAAGAAGGCCGCGTTCAAAAGAGTGATACCCGGCCAGTGAGGTATTGGGTAGCTCAAGATGCACGGTCTGGGCCTGAGAAATATGTTCCAAGTTATAAAGAGAACCGCCCCCAAAGAGAGAAAGCTACGCCGCAGCGAGTGGATGTCAAATTGGGAAACCGTGATATTTTTTCAACGATCATTGGTGTGAACGGCAGCATGAAAAATGCTGTCGAACAAGCCAAAGCGGCAATTCTGTATCCTCCTAAGGGGCTGAATTGTTTGATCACTGGACCAACAGGTTCAGGGAAGACGTATTTTGCTCACGCCATGTTTCAGTTTGCGAAAAGCAATCAGGTGATCGAAGAGGAAAAAGAGTTGATCGTTTTCAACTGTGCCGATTATGCCAATAATCCAGAGTTGCTTATGAGCCATTTGTTCGGTTATGTTCGCGGTGCTTTTACCGGAGCGGATCAGGAGAAAACCGGAATCATTGATCAGGCGGATGAAAGTATGCTATTTCTAGATGAAATACATCGATTGCCGCCTGAAGGACAAGAAATGATTTTTTACTTTATGGATCATGGAACCTTTAGTCGATTAGGTGAGACTGGTAAAAATCATCAAGCCAATGTTCGCATCGTCGGAGCAACTACTGAGGATCCCAATTCGACATTGTTGGACACTTTTACTCGGAGAATTCCGATCAATATCCAACTGCCGTTTTTTGAAAAACGACCTGCCTCAGAAAAAGTGGATCTTGTTCGGGTACTTGTAGGACAAGAAGCAACACGAATCCAACGCACGATCACATTGACTGAAGATGTCGTTAAAGCGTTGATTGGCAGTGTCAGCTTCGGAAATATTGGTCAATTGAAGTCCAACGTTCAGTTGGTCTGTGCACGAGGGTTCTTGAATCATATGCAACAAGATGAAATCGAGATTGATTTGGACGAACTTCCCGAAGGAATCCGCTCAGGATTAATGGTCTTGGGGAATCGCCGAGATGAGTTAGCTGAGCTGTCCAAAATTCTTGAGCCGACTGTGCGTGTTCAACCAAACCAAAATCTTAATAATATTCAATCCGATTCTTATGAATTACCGTATAATCTTTACGATATTATCGGCGATAAAGCTGCTTTATTAAAAGCGGATGGGCTGGATCAAGAAGCCATCAATCATTTCATATCTACAGATATCAATGTTCATTTGAAATCATTTTACAAAGATCACGGCTTTTCTTTCAATTCAGAAAACAAATTGAGCGAGTTTGTGGATCAAAAAGTGATCACAGTGACAAATCGTATTTATGATCTGGTACGCACAAGGCTGAACTATGAATTTCAGCAAAATTTTGTGTATGCGATGAGCTTACACATTAGTTCTTTTTTGAAAAAAATTCATCTGGGAGAAGAACGGCATACCAATGACAATATTCGTCAAATGGTCGCCGACTATCCGAAAGAGTTTGAAGTTGCTAAAGAAATTCGTACATTTATTGGTGATAGTTTCAAAGTATCGATTCCTGAAAGTGAAACCTATTATTTGGCTGTTTTACTCGTATCTTTGCGGACTGCCCATTCCTCTGGAAAAATTGGTGTAGTTGTAGCAGCCCATGGGAATAGCACGGCAAGCAGTATGGTTCAAGTGGTTCAACAACTTTTAGAAGTGGATCAAGTGGCAGCAGTAGACATGCCTTTGGACATGCCGCCTACCGTTGCATTGAAAAAGATCGAAGAAAGTGTTCAAGCAGTTAATGATGGTAGCGGCGTGATTTTATTAGTAGACATGGGATCTTTGGCTACCTTCAACAATGAGATTCAGAGGGAAACAGGTGTGATTGTACGGACTGTCGATATGGTGACGACATCAATCGTTTTGGAAACAGTCCGAAAAGCATCAGTTATCGGCACGGACATCGATAGTTTGTACGAATCGCTTAGAAAATTTCGCGGCTATGGTTCCGTTGAACAGCCAGAGGGACACTTAAGCAATCATCATCGCAAAGCCATCTTAGCTATCTGTGCCTCGGGTAAAGGAACGGCTCAGAGGATCAAAGAACTAATTCAAAGTTCCCTCTCGAAACGTCAAAATCAGAATGTAGAGGTTGTGACACTTTCAGTGGCTGATTTAAAGACTGAGTTAGAACCCATACAAAGACAGTATCAACTGATCGCCACGACAGGGATCATAGATCCTAAAATCGATGCGCCTTTTATTTCTCTGGAACGATTCATTGATCAAGATGTAGATCAATTGTTGGAAGAAATTTTGTTAGAGAATGATCTGAGTTTTGAACAAGATGTTGAACTTGGTGAAGAACAAGCAGAAGAAATTTGTTTTAAATATATGGAGCAAAACCTGACTTTTGTCAATCCGCGAAAAGTTATCGAGCCATTGTGGCAATTTGGCCATCAATTGATCAATGATTTAGAATTGACGGATGCAATACCAGGGTTTCAAATCAATTTTGTGCTCCACTCTGCTGGAATGATCGAACGGATCGTATTAAAGCAACCTTTAACTGTCGATGAACCCCTTGTTTCTGAACTGAAGCAAGAGCCGATGTACAAAAAACTTCACATCCATGTTCGCTCGTTCTCGCGCTTGTTAAATGTAGAAATACCAGAAAGCGAAGAATATTACTTAGCAGAGTTGATTAAAAATCATCAAGAAAAAACGGTTTTGGCTGATCAATAATACATTAAGAATAGAATACACTAAAAAAGATACACTGTTTTTCAGTGTATCTTTTTTAGTGTATCATCAAGAGGCCGATTCTTAAGCCTTTCCAAAGATTAGTGTATTGTATAAAAGTTGGCACGCTTCTTGCTTCTATATAAGTGGATACAGGAGGTGAATGAAAAAAGTAAGGGATCCACAAATAGCCAGCGGATCGATGGATGTAGGAGGTTTTTACGATGGGAATGGATATACGTCTTGCTCGGATCGATGATCGTTTGATTCATGGTCAAGTAGCAACAGCCTGGTCGAAAATGACTGGTATTAACCGAATCATCGTTGTCAGTGACGAAGTCGCAAATGATCAGCTTCGCAAATTTCTTTTGAAAGAAGCCGCTCCGCCAGGAATCAAATCCAATGTCGTCACAGTGGCGAAAATGCTTGAGGTTGCACATAACGCATTATTTGATACCCAAAAAGTCATGTTATTATTTACCAATCCTCAAGATGTTGTCACACTAGTCAAAGGCGGATTACCGATTCATTCAATCAATATTGGAGGAATGAGCTTTTCGATAGGAAAGCGGATGATCACTAATTTTGTTTCTGTCAATGATCAAGACCTCGAATCACTGCTTTATTTGCAGAAACAGGGCATTGAAGTCGAGATTCGAAAAGTGCCTGCTGATCGTAAAATCTATTTGATGGATATTTTGGAAAAAGAGGGTAGTCACACTTGATTTTTCGTCGTTGCTTTTTTTCTTTCATTTAAGTGTCACATTTATCAATTTTGAAATAGGAGGTAAAAAGATGGTAGGAATTATCCTAGCAAGTCATGGAGAATTTGCAAACGGCATTTTGCAATCTGGTTCAATGATTTTCGGCGAACAAGAAAATGTTAAAGCTGTAACATTGATGCCAAGTGAAGGCCCAGATGATATCAAAGCAAAAATGCAAGAAGCAATCGCCACATTCGACGATCAAGAAGAAGTGTTATTCTTAGTTGATCTTTGGGGCGGTACACCTTTCAACCAAGCAAACAGCTTGTTTGAAGACCACAAAGACAAATGGGCAATCGTAGCTGGTATGAATTTACCAATGGTCATCGAGGCTTACGCTTCACGTTTTTCAATGAATACAGCACATGAGATTGCTGCACATATCATTGAAACAGCTAAAGAAGGGGTCAAGGTGAAACCAGAAGAACTTGAACCGGCAGAAGCTGCTGCTCCAGTTGTGGCTGACGATCAACCTAAAGGATCACTTCCTCCAGGTACTGTACTGGGCGATGGCAAGATCAAAATTGTATTGGCTCGTGTTGACTCTCGTTTGCTTCACGGACAAGTAGCTACAGCATGGACAAAATCAGTGAATCCATCACGGATCATCGTAGTATCAGATGCAGTTGCAAAAGACGACTTGCGTAAAAAATTGATCGAACAAGCAGCTCCTCCAGGAGTAAAAGCCAATGTTATTCCAGTAGAAAAAATGATCGAAGTGTCAAAAGACCCTCGTTTTGGTAATACGAAAGCATTGCTATTGTTTGAAAATCCAGAAGATGTATTGCGAGTAGTAGAAGGCGGCGTAGACATTCAAGAAGTCAACGTTGGTTCAATGGCTCACTCAGTCGGAAAAGTTGTTGTAAGTAAAGTATTGTCTATGGGTACTGAAGACGTTGAAACGTTCGAAGAACTAAAATCACGGGGCATCAAATTTGATGTGCGTAAAGTACCAAACGATTCACGCGACAACATGGATGAAATTTTGCGTAAAGCGAAAAACGAATTGTCGAACAAGTAAAAAGTATACAACTAAATAGGAGGTCTATCATGTCTATTATATCTATGGTATTAGTAGTAGTCGTTGCCTTTTTAGCTGGTATGGAAGGGATCTTGGATGAATTCCAATTCCACCAACCGCTAGTGGCATGTACATTGATCGGTCTAGTGACCGGTAACTTAGAAGCATGTATTATTTTAGGTGGATCATTACAAATGATCGCGTTAGGTTGGGCAAACATTGGTGCCGCTGTCGCACCGGATGCTGCATTGGCATCTGTTGCATCTGCAATTATTTTAGTTTTAGGTGGACAAGGACGTGGCGGTGTTGACACAGCCATTGCCGTTGCGATTCCTTTGGCTGTAGCTGGTTTGTTCTTAACAATGATCGTACGTACATTAGCTGTACCAATCGTTCACTTTATGGATGCAGCTGCTGAAGAAGGTAATATCCGCAAAATCGAAATGTGGCATGTGATTGCCGTATGTATGCAAGGGATCCGTATTGCGATTCCAGCAGCAGCATTGCTAGCAATTCCAGCTGCAACTGTTCAAAACTTCCTAGAATCTATGCCAGCTTGGTTAACAGATGGTATGGCTATCGGTGGTGGTATGGTTGTTGCCGTAGGTTACGCAATGGTTATCAACATGATGGCAACTCGTGAAGTATGGCCATTCTTCATCATTGGTTTTGTGATTGCAGCGATTTCTGAATTGACATTGATTGCGATCGGTGCATTGGCAGTAGCTATTGCATTGATTTACTTGAACATCACCAAAATGGGCGGATCATCAAATGGAGGCGGCGGCAGCAACACTGGCGACCCTCTAGGCGATATCTTGAATGACTATTAGAATCGAAGGAGGAGAAAAAAATGGCAGAAAAAATTCAATTAAGTAAAAAAGATCGTTTAGCCGTAGCATGGCGCTCTACCTTCATTCAAGGTTCATGGAACTATGAACGTATGCAAAATGGTGGTTGGGCATTCTCAATGATTCCAGCAATCAAAAAATTATACAAAACAAAAGAAGACCGTGCCGCTGCTTTGAAGCGTCATTTGGAATTCTTTAACACTCACCCATATATTGCTTCACCAATTCTAGGGGTAACTTTAGCATTGGAAGAAGAACGTGCCAATGGAGCCGCTGTCGATGATGTAGCGATCCAAGGGGTAAAAGTTGGTATGATGGGTCCTTTGGCTGGTGTCGGTGACCCTGTATTCTGGTTTACTGTTCGTCCGATGTTAGGAGCTCTAGGTGCTTCTCTAGCGTTAGGAGGAAACATCTTAGGCCCAATCATCTTCTTCTTGGCTTGGAATATCATTCGTTGGGCATTTATGTGGTATACACAAGAATTTGGCTACCGTGCCGGATCAAAAATCACAGATGACCTTTCAGGTGGTTTGCTGCAAGACGTAACAAAAGGTGCTTCAATCCTAGGGATGTTCGTATTAGGATCGCTTGTTCAACGTTGGGTATCAATTTCATTTGCACCAGTTGTATCTCGTGTCCCTCTTGATGAAGGAGCATATGTGGATTGGGCAAAATTGCCATCAGGTCCAGAAGGGTTACAACAAGCATTCCAACAAGTCGCTGAAGGCCGTGCATTAACAGATACGAAAGTAACAACCTTGCAAAACAACTTGGATCAATTGATTCCTGGGTTGGCTGCACTATTACTTACTTTGTTATGTATGTGGTTATTGAAGAAAAAAGTTTCTCCAATCATCATCATTATCGGTTTGTTCTTAGTCGGTATCGGTGGACACTTGATCGGATTGTTCTAATCTTTCAACTAAAAGTGCTTGGGGAAACCCAAGCACTTTTTATCTATTCGCCAAAAATCATCAGAACAAGTATAATAAGAAACAATAAGACGTAGAAATGGAGCAAACAAATTATGGTACAATCCCTGAACACCAAAGTTGATTTGACGATCGATGCGACCTCATTTTTGGGTATCAACGAATATGGCAAAATTATGATCGGCGACAAGGCTTTTGAATTTTACAACGACCGTGACCAGCGGAAGTTTATCCAGATTCCTTGGGAAGATGTAGATTACGTGATTGCCTCTGTCATGTTCAAAGGTCGTTGGATCCCAAGGTACGCTATTCGGACGAAAAAAAATGGCACCTATACTTTTTCTTCGAAAGAGCCCAAGAAAGTTTTGCGGGCGATTCGCGTCTATGTTGATCCGGATCATATGGTTCATTCTCTTGGCTTTTTCGATGTGCTAAAGCGGGCGTTCACTCGCAGAAAATAACATGCAGGCATATTTTTGTTCAAACCATAATTGATGTGGTACCCTTTTATTAGAAAGTTTAGGAGGGGTATTATGCATTTTTTATGGACATTGATCGTAGGTGCGGTCATCGGATCAATCGGAGGCGCAATCGCTGGTGAGAAACGCGGTTGTATCTTTGATATCGTAGCCGGGCTAGTTGGGGCATCGATTGGTCAAGCACTATTTGGAACATGGGGACCACAGATTGCTGGAATGGCAATTGTTCCTGCCATTATCGGAGCGGTCATTTTTGTCGCTGTTGTTTCGTTCTTCTTGGGACGTAGAAAATAACTTACAGCCATTCATTTTTTAATGAATGGCTTTTTTTTTGTGACTTTTTCTCTGTGAGTTCGTATAGTAGGTATGGAGGGGTGACTGAGTTGGGAGATGAACTGTTAGCAAAAATATATAAAGATTACTCGCAAGACTGTTATTTGTATGCGTTTTATTTTACAAAAAATAAAGAGCAGGCCCAAGATTTAGTCAGTGAGGCGTTTCTCGTCATAGCGGAATCTCTCGATGAGCTAAACGAAAAGCAAATCAACTATTTTTTACTAAAAATAATCAAAAATCGCTTCATTGACTGGACGCGTAAACAAACGGTGGCACAT
Source organism: Enterococcus sp. 125944 (assembly GCF_051909435.1). Classification (NCBI taxonomy): domain Bacteria; kingdom Bacillati; phylum Bacillota; class Bacilli; order Lactobacillales; family Enterococcaceae; genus Enterococcus; species Enterococcus sp. 125944. Next base: position 152,008 of record NZ_JBQASY010000006.1, read on the forward strand.
CGATGGCGAAAGTTTCCTTCACACGTTTTTCAAGCAGAAAGCCAACAGTTGTCTACCCCATTGGAAGAAATAATAGGACAAGAGAGAAAAAGAGCATTGTATCGCAGTATTGAGAAATTACCTAAAGATACGCGAGAAGTGATTTTACTATACTATTTTTTGGAGTGGCGAATTGAGGAAATTGCAACGTATAAAGAATGGAGCTACACGCAAGCGAAGAATCGTTTGTATCGAGGAAGACAATTACTTAAGGAGGAATTAACAAATGAATGAACCATTTCACTTTGAACAATTGCAAAGGAAAATCAAACAACAACGTTACAAACGAGGGATTTTCTTTCTTTTTGCAGCTGTTGTACTGACAATTGCAGTTTTACTTGTAATGCCAAAATTTGTTGACCTCTTTTTCTATGATCCTCGGCAAAGTAGCCTACAAGTAAATCAAGATAGTTACATCATGAATCGTCAAATCAATAACGAGTTAACGACGCAAAATCATTTTCTATCGAAGTATGAAATACGTTCATTAGGTTTTGGCAGTTATGAGGTGACAGAAGTTTATCAAAATCTCGATCAGAATCATTCTACGATTCAGACAGTAACGATCGATAAAAATCACTTGCTGAAGAATTATCTCTCTAATTCGCAAAAAAAAGATTTTCTTTTTGAATCACGAATGCGAGATTCATCGAGTCTTGAATTCTCTGAGAATCAGACAATGAAGCAGAACCTTTTGAACAATTTAAAAAAATTGCCCAAAAGCACTTCGTTGATTACCACATTAATTTTTGAGAAAGACTTATCTTTGGAAGAATTGAGAGACTGGCAGATGTATCAAATACCCAAAGGAGAAATTCTCTGGACAGCTGTTCGAACAGGGGGGGCAACTGGAAATCAAGATTTTCAGCCGCTTGGGTTTTCCAATAATTTTTCTCGTGTAGTCCCAGAAGAAAAGACACTTGAAGAGAGTTTTTTAAAAGACTTTCCTTTTCTGGATTTATCTGAAGCAACTAGCAAACAACAATCAGACTATTCAGAAACAGAACAATCCGCTGCGCATTTTGAATCGATGTTGAAATACTTACTAACCCAGAAAGACTTTTTAGCCTTGGAATCGAATGACGCGCGTGATATTTTATCTGTTGAACAAATTGAAACAGCGTTGACCTACATTCAAAAAAACGGTGTACAAACCTATGGAATTTCAGCACGCATGTCCGTAGATGCACTGATTACCCTTCTAGAAGACGGTGAAAACATTTTAACAGCGCGTGTGATGGAGACGAATTTGTTTTCTTTGATAGACCAGATTAACGAGGATTAAAGAATGTCAAAAAGCAATCTGTCTTTTTTTGTATAAATTTTTTTCATTCTTTTCGCTTTTCTGGGAAGTTTGCTATAATAATACAGAACAAGAAAGTGGGGAGAAAGAATGTTAAGAGTTGAAAAATTAAGAGAAGCAATGAGAAAAGATGCCATTGATGGTTTTTTGATCACGAGCCCATACAATTTGCGTTATTTGACCAATTTTACCGGCACGACTGGTTTAGCTGTCATTACATTGGACAAAGCTTTTTTCGTTACTGATTTTCGTTATACAGAGCAAGCGGCTGCTCAAGCACAAGGATTTGAAATCGTAAAAAATAGCGGACCGATTTTTGAAGAAGTTGCGGCTATTTGCGAAAAAGAAGAGATCAATGTTTTGGCTTTCGAAGAAAGTTACGTCAGCTTTTCTGATTATTCGGTCTTGGAGGAGATTATTGAAGAATCTTCATTGGCTCCTGTTTCAGGTATGATCGAAGCATTGCGGGAAGTCAAAGATGAGTCAGAAATCGCGTTGATCCAACAAGCTTGCCATATTGCGGATCAAGGATTTGAACATATTTTGAAAATGATCCGTCCCGGAATGTCAGAAATAGAAGTAGCCAATCAACTTGACTTTTTCATGCGTTCTTTGGGCGCTACAAGCGTTTCTTTTGATACAATCGTTGCCAGTGGATTACGTTCAGCTATGCCCCATGGGGTAGCTAGTGAAAAAGTAATTGAACAAGGAGATTTGATCACTCTGGATTTTGGTTGCTACTATCAAGGATATGTTTCTGATATGACTCGGACGTTCGCCGTAGGTGATCCCGGAGACAAATTAAAAGAAATTTATCAAATCGTCCTTGAAGCTCAAGAAAAAGTTTTAGCTGCAGCCAAACCGGGCATGACAGGAATTGAATTAGATGCAATCGCACGTGATCATATTGCTTCATTCGGCTATGGAGAAGCTTTCGGACATTCAACGGGTCACGGAATCGGTCTAGAGATCCATGAAGGACCAAACGTCTCTTTCCGAGCAGACAAAGCATTTGTTACGGGCAACGTCATTACAGACGAACCGGGAATTTATCTTCCAGGTATCGGCGGCGTTCGAATCGAAGATGATTTGTTGATCACAGAAACTGGTAATCAAGTTTTGACGCATTCTCCTAAAGAATTGATCATCTTGTAAATCAACATCCTCGTTTATTTCAGAAAATTCATTGAGAATAGTGGGTTATTATAGATTCTCAGTGCAGAAAATGATAAACTTAGAGCGAGAAGAAACCTCTATACAAATGAAACTGTCTATCCAAGTCATGACTTATTGAGACGAAACATATCGTGAAGGGATAGATAACAATGTGTGGAAGTTTAGAATGGAGGCAAAACTTATGAATGAAGATAAAAATCTAGTCTTAGACGCAAGTCCTGAATTAGGCGAAATCGTGATCGCACCAGAAGTCATCGAGATCATTATTGGTATCGCAGCATCTAAAGTGGAAGGTGTCTATGGGATGCGGGGGACATTAGCCAATAGTGTGACTGAATTGCTTGGACGCTCCGCGCATGGCAAAGGGGTCTACTTGACAATCGATGAAACTGGGATCAAGGTTGATCTTTATTGCTATCTAAGCTATGGCGTTTCAGTGCCTAAAGTAGCAATGGAAATTCAAGATCGAGTGAAACAGCAAGTATTGTTCATGACAGATGTTCACTTAGCGGAAGTCAATGTCCATGTGGTAGCTGTAGTACCAGAAAAGATTGAGCAACCTGATATTGAAGAATTATTCGGAAACGACGAGGAAGAAAATGAGTAAAGAATTATCACGTCACGAGATTCGGAAAATGGCTCTGCAAGCCTTATTTCCTTTAGATTTTAATAAAGATTTAACGAAACAAGATGCGATCATGCATGCAATTGAGTTGGAACACCATGAGCTGATTGATGAAGAACAGGAACACTTCGTTCCAGCGTATTTGGATCAACTTGTAGCAGGGGTATGTCAGTACAAAGAAGCGTTGGATGAAGTGATCCAGTCCCATTTAAAATCCGGTTGGAAGATCCAACGATTATCAAAAATGGATGTAACGATTTTACGAATTGCATTATATGAAATGGTGTATGTTGACAATGTTCCTAATCGAGTCGCGTTAAATGAAGCCATTGAATTAGCCAAAACATTCAGTGATGACCAATCAAGAAAATTTGTGAATGGTATTTTATCTAATGTGAACAGTGAAATTGAAAGTAAGAATGACTAGTTTATAATCAAAACAGCCTCAGCTAAAAGCTGAGGCTGTTTTTTGGTTATTTGCGATACAATGCCATAGTTGCTATTAAGTTGGTTGAGGTAAAAAAACTGAGTCTTTTTACAGAGAGAAGTGTTAATAAAAGTAATTTTTTCAAAAAAACAGCTGAAAAATAAAAATAAAAGCGATATTTTGAATAAAAGTATTGACTTTAGAATATTCTGACGATTTAATTGAAAGTAATAATTGAAAGGAGTCAGAAAAAAATGAAAATTATTTCAGTGGATAATGGGAAAGAATTTGAAACGATATTTGATTCATTGAATCAAACCAACGGAAAGGTTCAGATGGGAGTGGTTCGGTTAGCTCCCGGTGAGAAAAGACCATTAGAGGGATTTGCACGTCACACACAAGATGAATTTTCCTATGTGATCAAAGGCAGCGCTCATACAGTTTTAGAAGACGGAACAGATCTCACTGGAAATCCGGGAGACTGTCAATGGATCGAAGCCGGAGAAGGGCATATCAACTACAATGATGGCACAGAAACGGCTGAGGTTGTGTGGTTTTTGGTGGAACGATAAAAAAGGAGGAAAAGAATGAGAAAAGGATTTAACAGATTGTTGGGGTTGATAGTAGCAATGATATTTTTGACTGGATGTACAGCAGGCACAACAACAAAGCAGAAAGAAGATTCAGCCTCTCAAGTGATTCGACTAATGTCTATGACAGAGCTAACTTCATTGGATCCGGCTGCCATGTTGGACTTCCCAGATGCAATTATTCAAACAGCCACTTTTGAAGGCTTATATCTATTGGATGAAAAGGATGAAGTGCAGCCGGGTGTAGCAGTTGATTTACCGGAAATTTCGTCTGACGGCAAAACTTATCGCTTTAGGTTACGCGAAAATGCACAATGGAGCAATGGGGATCCGGTGACAGCGAATGACTTTGAATATGCTTGGAAACGGATGATTGATCCTGAAAATGCATTTCAGTATAGTTTCTTGATGAATGGGTTGATCGAAAATGCGGAAGAAATTGCCCGTGGCGATCAGTCGGCGGATACGCTAGGTGTTGAAGCAAAGGATGACTATACATTAGAAGTCCGTCTTACACAACCAGCTCCGTATTTTACTTCCTTGATGGTTTTTCCGATTTTCTTTCCTCAAAATCAATCGGTTGTCGAAAAATTTGGACAGGAATATGGGACAGCTAGCGACAAAATTGTTTATAATGGACCATTTGTTGTAAAAAACTGGCAGCAAACTGAGATGAATTGGGATTTAGCCAAGAATGAATCTTATTGGGATCAAGAAGCTATTCTGGCAGAAGAGATCCATTATGATGTGGTAAAAGAATCTGCAACCGCGCTAAATCTTTATGAAGATGGACAGTTGGATGTCGCGATCATCAGTGGAGAGATCGCCAAACAAATGCAGTCAAGTGACCAATTTGCCTCTTATCCTTCTGCAACGATGAATTATATCCGGTTAAATCAAGAAAGAAAGGGACAACCGACACCTTTACAAAATGAAAATTTACGAAAAGCTCTCGCATTGGCCATTGATAAAGAGAATCTTGTCAATAATATTATGGCAGATGGATCCAAACCCTTGAATGGCGCGATCACAGAAGGCTTTGTCGCTAATCCTGATACTGGCGTGGACTTTCGTGAGGAAGCTGGTGATTTGATGGCCTATGATAAAGAAAAAGCGCTAGCCTATTGGGAACAGGCAAAAGCAGAATTAGGCGATGAAATCGAGCTTGATCTGTTAACGACTGATGATGGTTCCTACAAAAAAATGGGTGAAAGTATCCAATGGAGTTTGGAGGACCTCTTTACTGGTTTGAAGGTCAATATGCGCTCGCTGCCAGCCGAAACAGCGTTGAATCTTGCTAGTGAAAGCGACTATGATTTGTTCCTAATTTATTGGACTCCCGATTACCAAGATCCTTATTCTACACTTAAGATGATGTATAGCGGAAACAATCGCCATTACTCGAATCCTGTTTATGACCGCTTATTGGATGATGCCAGCACTACCTATGCTCTTGATGAGAACAAGCGATGGGAAACGATGATTGCAGCCGAAAGAGAACTGATGGAAACAACTGCCGGTATGATCGTTATCAGCCAAAATCAAAACTCAGTGTTACAAAATCCTTCAATCTCAGGATTAAACTATCACACTTTTGCGGCACCGATGACTCTCAGAAACCTTGTGAAAAATGAGTGAAGAATAGCTGATCAATCAGACTCATTATATCAAAACTACGGGTTTTGAATTGATTAGGTTTCTACAAATAAATAGTGAAAACTAGGCAGTCCTTTTGCAAAAGAGGCTGCCTTTATTGTTCTGTGTGAGTCTTTGGTTAAGCAGTTGCAATGAGAAAATGCTATGATACTAGAGATGGGAAACTATGATTTTCCTACCAGAAATCATTTTTCTTCAAAGCGAACTATGCTAGAATAGAAAAAAGTCAGAGGAGTTGTCAAGATGGGTATTTTGATTAATGGAAAAGAATTAGCAGAAAAAATGCAAGCAGATCTTACTGCAGAAACCGCCCTTTTAAAAGAACAAGGAATTGTTCCCGGCTTAGTTGTTTTACTGGTAGGGGAAGATAAAGCAAGTCAAACGTATGTGCGAAACAAAGAACTGGCTGCGGCAAGAATCGGCATACGATCTAAAGTTGAACATTATCCCGAGTCGATAACTGAAGAAGAACTACTTAGTGAAATCGACAAGTACAATCAGGACCCAGACTTTCATGGTATCTTAGTCCAGCTGCCACTGCCAAAACAAATCGATGAAGAGAAAGTGTTGCTAGCTATCCGACCTGAAAAAGATGTCGATGGTTTCCATCCTATCAACCTTGGTAAATTGTTTGCTGGTGTTCCCGATCGAATCCCTTGCACCCCTTACGGTATTATGAAAATGTTTGAAGCGTATGATATTCCACTTGAAGGTAAAAATGCATTAGTGATCGGCCGAAGCAATATCGTAGGCAAACCGATGGCACATTTGCTTCTCGGTAAAAATGCTACCGTCACTATCGCACATTCAAAAACACAGAATTTACCAGCATTGGCTAGACAAGCCGATATCTTAGTGGTTGCGATTGGACGCGGTCATTTTGTAACTAAAGAATTTGTGAAAGAAGGAGCAGTCGTTATTGATGTAGGAATGAATCGTGATGAGGCAGGAAAATTGATTGGGGATGTGAAATTTGCTGAAGTTGAACCTATCGCAAGCTATATCACGCCAGTTCCACGAGGCGTCGGACCAATGACGATCACGATGCTGATGGCACAAACCTTAGCAGCGGCAAAGGAGACTGTAAAGAGATAACATGGCACAACAATATTTAACTGTGACCGCATTGACCAAATACTTGAAACGCAAGTTTGATGCTGATCCTTACTTGGAACGGGTCTATTTGACTGGAGAAATCTCCAATTTTCGCAGACGGCCAAACCATCAATATTTTAGCTTGAAAGACGATGGCGCAAAAATTTCGACAGTCATGTTCAAGGGAGCTTTTGACAAGCTGCGATTTCAGCCGGAAGAAGGAATGAAAGTGTTGGCTGTTGGCCGCATTTCACTCTATGAGGCCAGCGGAAATTATCAGATGTACATTGAACACATGGAACCTGACGGAGTGGGGGCGTTGTATCAAGCCTACGAACAACTTAAGAAAAAATTAGCAGAAGAAGGGCTATTTTCAGCTCCAAAAAAAATCCTTCCACGATTTCCAAAACGAATCGCGGTACTTACAAGCCCGAGTGGCGCAGTGATTCGGGATATTATCACCACTGCGCAGCGGCGCTATCCGATTGCCGAAATCGTCTTGTTTCCAACCGTAGTCCAAGGAGACAAGGCAGCAGATGATGTAGTAAAAAATATCCAGCGAGTAGAAGCAGATGGCACCTTCGATACAATGATTATTGGCCGCGGCGGAGGTTCTATCGAAGATCTCTGGCCATTTAATGAAGAACGCGTTGCACGTGCCATATTCGCTGCCGAGACACCAGTCATTTCTTCTGTGGGACATGAGACAGATACCACCATCGCTGATTTAGTGGCTGATGTACGAGCAGCCACACCAACTGCTGCTGCTGAATTAGCAGTGCCAGTTCTTTCAGAAGAAATTTTACGGATCGAAGAGAAGCAAACAAGGCTTGAACAAGCATTTATGTATCAAATCCAGCGGAAACAAGAACGTTTCCAACGGGCAATAGGTTCTTATATTTTTCGTCAACCAGAGCGCTTATATGAGGCCCAAGCGATTAAGCTGGATCAGTTGCAGCAACGAATGAATCAATCGTTGCAAACACAGCTCTATGATAAAGAGAAGGTGGCCAGTCAGTTGATTCATCGTTTGGAACAACAGCTACCTAAGGCACGGCTATCAGCTGCAGGACAAGAAGTTACTTATTTAACGCAACGACTAGAAAAAGCCATTCAACTTAGCGTTGAAAAAAAAGAACAGCGATTTTTAAGTGCTCTCCAATCGTTAGATCTTTTGAGCCCTCTAAAAATCATGGGACGAGGCTACAGTTTTACGACGAAAGACGAGCAAGTCGTTAAAACCATCGCAGATATTGAAGCTGGTGATGAGTTGAACGTCCATTATCAAGATGGTCAAGCGCTTGTTAAAGTTATTGCAACAGAAGGAGAAGATCATGGCAAATCCAACATTTGAAGAATCATTACAAGAATTAGAACAAATCGTTACTCGGCTGGAACAAGGGGATGTACCATTAGAAGAAGCTCTTGACGCTTTTCAAAAGGGAATGGTGTTAAGCAAACAGTGCAAAGATACATTGGCTAAAGCAGAAAAATCATTAACAAAAATGATGACTGAAAACAATGAAGAAGTTCTTTTTGATGAGGAAGACTAATGGATAACATGCAACAATTTCAAGAAAAATATCTTTCGGAGATCGAAGCTGTGATTGTTCGATTTCTAGAAGAGCATACAAGTGATCAAACGTTGAAAGATAGTATGCTCTACTCCATTCATGCTGGCGGTAAACGAATTCGTCCATTGCTGTTGACAGCGACCGTTGCTTCTTTCCATAAGTCAATGACGTTGGGAGTATACCAGACTGCAGCAGCCCTAGAGATGATTCATACCTATTCACTGATTCATGATGATTTGCCGGCGATGGACGATGACGCCTTGCGACGAGGCAAACCAACAAACCATAAAGTCTATGGAGAAGCACTAGCGATCCTTGCTGGGGACGGTCTATTGACTGCTGCGTTTCAGTTGTTATCGTTAGCTGATCTTGAACCAGATAAGAAAATTTTGCTTTTGCAGCAGCTTAGTCATACGGCAGGCACAGCGGGGATGGTGGCTGGACAGGCAGCAGATATCCAAGGGGAAAATCAGCAACTCACACTTGATGAGCTGATCAGCATTCACGAACGCAAAACAGGTGAACTGATTCGTTTTGCAGTGATTGCAGGTGGTATTTTAGCGGATCAGACAGAAGAAGTTATCCAGCTGCTCGATCAATTTGCTCGTCATATGGGCTTAGCCTTCCAAATCCGCGATGATCTTTTAGATGTCACCAGTACAACAGAAGTATTGGGCAAGATTGTCCATCGAGATGATGCACTAGCTAAAAGTACTTATCCGGCTTTGCTAGGACTTGATGGCGCTAGTGAAGCGTTGAAGGATGAATTGAATCAAGCGTATGCTGTGTTAGATGAACTGAGCAGTTATGGTCATTTCGATCAACGATTGCTCGCATCCGTTGTCAAACAATTCGAGATTAGAGGAAAGTAATGAAAAAAGAACGAGTAGATGTTTTAGCGGTCCAACAAGGACTTTTTGAAACCAGAGAACAAGCGAAACGCGGTGTCATGGCTGGATTAGTTTACACAGAGAAAAATGAACGTTTAGACAAACCAGGTGAAAAAATCAGCGGGGAGACACAGTTGCAAATCAAAGGCAAAAAGCTGCCTTATGTCTCCCGTGGTGGCTTAAAACTTGAAAAAGCTTTGAAAATTTTTGACTTTGTGGTGAAAGACCAAATTCTGCTGGATATTGGTGCGTCTACCGGCGGCTTTACTGATGCAGCTCTGCAGAATGGGGCAAAAATGAGTTATGCCTTAGACGTTGGCTACAATCAATTGGCGTGGAAACTACGTCAAGATCCGCGAGTAGTCGTGATGGAACGTGTGAATTTTCGTTATGCCAAACCTACTGATTTTTTAGAAGGATTACCAGAAAGAGCAACCATCGATGTGTCATTTATCTCTTTGAAGTTGATCTTGCCGCCGTTACATGAAATTCTCGTAGACCAAGGAGAAGTCATAGCGCTGATCAAGCCCCAATTCGAAGCAGGGAAAGCATCTGTCGGAAAAAACGGCATTGTTCGTGATCCTGCAGTCCATCAAAGGGTTCTCGAAGAAATCTTGGACTTTGCCCAATCGAATGGCTTTAATATTCTTGATCTTAGTTTTTCACCGATCACGGGCGGTGAAGGCAACATTGAATTTTTGGTTCATCTACAGAAAGTGCAGAATGGTGATGGCACAAGGAAAGCTGAAATCTCTGTCCCTCAGATCGTTGCTGAAGCACATGAAACCTTTCATCATCCAAAAACTTACTGATTTTGCAGAGCTGGTATTTTACATGCCGGCTCTCTTTCTTTCTGTCTAAAAATAGGATAAAATTAGTAGGAATTCAATCAGGAGGAACGAGAGATGAGAAAAAAAGAGCGTCATCGTTTGATAACACGATTGCTTAGTGAGCAAGATATTCAAAAACAGGAAGAATTTGTCGAATTGCTTCAGGAAAAAGGGGTGTCGGTCACACAAGCGACAATTTCCCGCGATATCAAAGAAATGAAGCTAGTCAAAGTCCCTTCACAAAAAGGTGGCTACCGCTACAGCATTCCTCAAGAAACGTCAGAAGATGTCATTGCCAAATTAGAAAAGATTTTGAAAGCTGCCTTTGTTTCTGTTGATCGAATGGATAAATTCGTTATTTTACGCACATTGCCGGGAAATGCTTCCGCTTTGGCAAATTTGATCGATAAACAATATGCAAAGGAACTGTTTGGTACCTTAAATGATGATGACAATGTATTGATGATCACTAAAACAGAAGCAGATGCAGAAACTTTGTTTAAAGATTTTCAACGATTTATGTAGAGGAGGCAATCCATGCTTTTAGAGTTGACCATTCAAAATTTCGCAATTATTTCCCACTTACACCTTTCTTTTCATGAAGGAATGACAGCTTTGACAGGTGAAACAGGTGCCGGGAAATCAATCATTATTGATGCGATGGGCTTGTTAGCCGGCGGACGCGGATCTACTGACTACTTGCGTCAAGGAGCAGAGAAATGCCGACTGGAAGGCCTTTTTGAATGGCCGCAGCAGTCAGAGTTTCAAGAACTGACAGAAGAATTAGGCATTGATCAAGAAGATGTGCTGATCGTCCAACGGGATATCACACAAGCAGGAAAAACAATCTGTCGTGTCAATGGACGTACGGTCACCTTGGCAAGTCTGCGAAAGATTGGTCTTTTTTTAGTTGATATTCAAGGACAAAACGAACATCAAGAGTTATTACAGCCGGAAAGGCATCTTAGCTTGGTAGATGGGTTTGGCGATGATGGTTTCAAAGCAGAACTGTTGCACTATCAGGATGCCTATCAGGAATACCGCAATTTAGAAAAACAGGTTCGCAATATTCAGGAAAATGAACAATTATATGTTCAACGGATGGATATGCTGCGATTCCAACAAGAAGAAATCGCACAGGCTGAATTAATCGAGGGCGAAGAAGAAAATCTGATCGAAGAACGTGAGAAGTTAACCAACTATCAGAAAATCGTCGATGCACTGGGGCAAAGTTATGGTGCGCTCTCTTCAGAAGAAATGAGCAGTGTCGACGGTGTAAGTGTGGCACTGTCCGAGATCCAATCTATCGCCCACTTAGATCAAGCCTATGAAAAAATCACTGAAACGATCCAGAGCGCTTATTATTTGTTGCAGGATGCTGCTTCTGATATTTCACGACAATTAGATAACCTTGAACTTGATGAAGGACGTCTAGAAGAAGTTATCAACCGACTGGAAACGATTCGTCAATTGAAGCGCAAATACGGCGAGTCCATCTCCGTCATCCTAGCTTATTATGAAGAAATTAGTAAGGAGATCTCTGAATCTGCCTATACTGAAGGCCAGCTGGAACAGTTAGAAGAGCAATTGACAGCTAAGGCCGATGCTGTTTGGGCTCTTGCTGAACAACTCCATGTCAAGCGGCGAGAAATCGCACATCGATTAGAAAAAGAAATTGTGCAAGAATTGAACGACCTCTATATGGAACATGCACAGTTTGAAGTTCGCTTTGCAAATGGCAAGCAGTTGACAGCTACTGGATTTGATAGTGTGGCTTTTTATCTCACGACCAATCCTGGGGAAGGCATGAAGCCGTTGGTTCGGGTAGCATCTGGTGGTGAGCTGTCTCGTATCTTATTAGCATTGAAATCGATTTTTTCACGGAAACAAGGGATCACGAGTATTGTTTTTGACGAAGTAGATACCGGAGTCAGTGGCCGCGTGGCGCAAGCAATTGCTGAAAAGATCTCAAAAATTGCGTTGAATTCCCAAGTCTTGTGTATCACTCATTTGCCGCAAGTAGCCGCAGTAGCTGATTATCAATATTTTATTGAAAAAGCGATCCAAGAAGGACGGACGGAGACTCGAGTTCGTCAGTTATCCTATGAAGAACGAGTGACTGAGATTGCTCGTATGTTATCAGGAGCAGAAATCACAGAACTGACAGTAGAGCATGCGCGTGAATTGTTAGCCTTGGCTCATCAGTAAATGCTTGAAAGAAGTTACCCACAAAATGGAAACGCGAACGCAAGTGCCGCTCCCTTCAAACTAGTTAAGAAGTGACTGCTTGGTTCAGGCGGTTCCATTTTGTTGATTTTGGAGGATGGAAAATGAAAAAATATCAAAAAATACTACTTGGTCTAGTGATCGGTTTACTGCTGATCGGTGCAGGTGGATGGTTGGGCTGGCAAAAATTACACTATCCGGCAAGTGAAGCCGCTCAAGCAGCTCTTTCAAAAGGGCAAGAGAAACGAGATGCGCTTTATTTCTCTGGAGACCCTGAAAAACCACTCGTTGTTTTTTATCCGGGAGCACTAGTAGATGCAGAAAGTTACAGTATTTGGGCAAAAGAGGTGTCTGAAAAAGGATACTCGGTTGCAATCGTCAAGATGCCCTTTGATATGGCGGTCCTTGGGGGAAATCGAGCAGAGAATATTTTAAACGAATTTCCACATAATGGCTATGTGATTGGCGGGCATTCATTGGGTGGCGTGATGGCAAGCCGTTATGCCGCTAGTCAAAAGAATGGCTTAAAGGGAGTCTTTTTCTTAGCGAGTTATCCAGATGAAAAAGGCAGTTTAGCAGAGACTAATTTGCCTGTGCTTTCTCTCACTGCTAGCAATGACGAGGTATTGAATCAAGGGAATTATCAAGCAGCAAAAACCTATTTGCCGGATTCAGCTATTTTCGAAACAATCTCAGGAGGCAATCACGCTGGTTTTGGTAGTTACGGCTCACAGCGTGGTGACGGAGCTGCCGCGATTTCAAATGAGGAACAACAACAACAGATCGCTGAGAAACTCACACAATGGTTAGATAACCTGGATAAAACACAATAATCCGTTATTTTGGACAAAAAAAGACGGCAGAAGCTGGTACATAAATGACCACTTCTGCCGCTGTTTTGATTCAACATACATTTGGGGAAATGTTGATGAAATCACGAAAACGTCGAACATAATTTGGGGCTATTCTTGATTGGGGAAGCAAGAAAGGTTATTATGTTCTTTTAATAATTGTTTTCTTATCCAGTATAGCACAGTAAGAATTGACAATATACTTCTTTTTACTAATTGAAAAAAATTTTTACTTTTTTACTTTTAGTTATTTTCTGTAAGTGATTGTAGGAAATGGAGTAAATTTTTGTCAGGAGTGAGAAATATTAGCAAATAATAATTTTCAACAATTTCATAAAATGGTAAAATGGAAATAATTGTATTTAACTTTGGAGAGAACAAGGAGCGTTATCATGAAAAAATTGAAATTTTTGGGACCAGTTTTAGGCTTGGTCATTCTATTATCAGGATGTGCAAAATGGATCGATCAAGGGGAATCGATCACCGCTGTCGGCTCATCCGCATTACAGCCGTTAGTAGAGACTGTGGCAGAAGAATTCCAAAATGAAAACCCAGGCAGATTTATTAATGTTCAAGGTGGCGGTAGTGGTACAGGATTGAGTCAAGTTCAAGCAGGTGCTGTAGATATCGGCAACTCAGATCTGTTTGCAGAAGAAAAGTCTGGTATCGATGCTAAAGCACTTGTGGATCATAAAGTAGCTGTAGTAGGAATCACTCCTATTGTAAATAAAAATGTCGGTGTATCTGATATCTCTACAGAAAATTTACGAAAGATTTTTCTAGGCGAAATTACCAACTGGAAAGAAGTAGGGGGGAATGATCAAAAAATCGTTCTATTGAACCGTGCGGCAGGAAGCGGAACAAGAGGAACTTTTGAAAAATGGATCATGGATGGAGAAACAGCAATCCCATCGCAAGAACAAGATTCAAGTGGAATGGTCCGTTCGATTGTTTCGGATACGCCGGGAGCTATCAGTTACGTTGCATTCTCTTATGTGACGGATGATGTCAATGTTCTTTCTATTGATGGCGTAGCACCGACAGACGAAAATGTGACGACAAATGACTGGAAAGTCTGGGCGTATGAACACATGTATACGAAGGGAGAACCTACAGCACTGACAGCAGAATTCTTAGAGTATATCCTTTCGGATGAAGTTCAAGAGCACATTGTTGGGGATCTTGGTTATATTCCTATTTCAAGAATGCAAGTTGAACGCGATTGGGAAGGAAACGTCATCAAGTAACCTTTACACAAAATTTACAATGTTGCCGAAAAATTTACAAAAGGTTTAACAGAAATTGATGTTCGAACGATAAACTAATATTTGTGAATTTAGTTTGATTTTTGAGGAGGAATCCCTCGTGGAAAATGTAAAAGAAGTGTTAACGAAAAAATCTAAGCGAGCAAAAATGGAGCAGCGGGGAAAGCTCATTAGTTTTCTTTGTATCGCATTGATCGTTTTGGTTGTGATTTCAATTTTTTATTTTGTAGCAAGTCGTGGGCTTGCCACGTTTTTCGTTGATAAAGTAAATGTGTTTGATTTCTTGTTTGGTACACAATGGAACCCTAGTGCTGTTGGTCCAGATGGACAGCCGCTTGTCGGCGCATTGCCGATGATCGTCGGCTCATTTGTGGTAACTTTCTTATCAGCGATTATCGCAACACCATTTGCGATTGGTGCAGCTGTCTTTATGGTAGAAGTTTCCCCTCGCAACGGTGAAAAGATTTTGCAGCCAGTTATCGAGTTACTAGTGGGGATCCCATCCGTTGTTTACGGATTTATCGGACTATCCGTGATTGTTCCAGCGGTCCGTTCTGTTTTTGGCGGTACTGGTTTTGGGATTCTGGCAGGGACATTTGTTCTGTTTATCATGATCTTGCCAACTGTGACGACAATGACTGTCGATGCGTTGCGAGCAGTCCCAAGACACTATCGCGAAGCCTCACTTGCTCTTGGAGCAACAAGATGGCAAACGATTTACAAAGTTGTTTTGCGGGCAGCAGTTCCAGGGATTTTAACAGCTGTCGTCTTTGGAATGGCTCGGGCATTTGGTGAAGCATTGGCCATCCAAATGGTGATCGGGAATGCGGCATTGATGCCGTCTAGCTTGGTGACACCTGCTTCAACATTGACATCGATTCTAACGATGGGAATCGGAAATACGATCATGGGGACTGTTGAAAATAACGTGCTATGGTCATTAGCGCTGATCTTATTATTAATGTCTTTATTGTTCAATATTGTGATTCGATTGATTGGTAAGAAAGGAGCGTTGAAATAATGAATGCAAAACGCTCAGATAAAATTGCGACTGGTGTGCTTTATGCTGTAGCAGGAATCATTGTTTTGATTTTGGCTTCTTTATTGCTTTATATCTTAGTACGAGGGATTCCTCATATTAGTTGGGAATTTTTGACCTCACCTTCCAAAGCTTATCAAGAAGGTGGTGGGATTGGGATTCAGCTATTCAACTCATTGTATCTTTTATTGGTTACAATGATCATTAGTTTCCCGATTTCATTAGGTGCCGGGATCTATTTATCCGAATATGCGAAAAAGAATTGGTTTACAGATGTAGTGAGAACATCGATTGAGATTCTTAGTTCGTTGCCTTCAGTTGTAGTCGGTCTTTTTGGTTTTTTAGTCTTCGTTATCCAATTCGGTTACGGATTCTCGATTATTTCAGGAGCCCTAGCACTAACGTTTTTCAACTTACCATTACTAACAAGAAATGTAGAAGAATCATTGCAAGCCATCCACTATACACAGCGTGAAGCTGGGTTGTCGCTTGGATTGTCACGCTGGGAAACAGTCATGCGAATCATCGTTCCTGAAGCAACACCAGGGATATTGACTGGTGTGATCCTAAGTTCAGGACGTATTTTCGGGGAAGCCGCAGCATTGATTTACACCGCAGGTCAGAGTGCGCCAGCGTTAGACTTTTCAAATTGGAACCCGCTGAGTGTTTCCAGCCCGATCAGCATTTTCCGACAAGCGGAAACATTGGCTGTCCATATTTGGAAAATCAATACAGAAGGAACGATGCCTGATGGAATCCAAGTTTCAGCTGGCGCTTCAGCTGTCCTGATCATCGCTGTTCTATTGTTTAACTTTGGCGCTCGTGCAATCGGTAAACGATTGTATAAGAAAATGACGTCAGCATAAGGAGAATCACTGTATGAATGATTATAATTGGGAAGAACGCAATATCATTACCTTTGATCGACCAGAAGACGTCGCTCTTTATACAAATGATCTGCACGTATGGTATGGAACGAATGAAGCGATCAAAGGAATCGATCTGCAATTTGAAAAAAACAAAATTACCGCATTGATTGGACCTTCTGGTTGTGGGAAATCGACCTATCTTCGTTCATTGAATCGCATGAACGATGGTATTGCGAATACGAAAGTAACGGGTCAAATTATGTACAAGGGTGTCGATGTCAATACGAAAGAAGTCGATGTCTATGAAATGCGCAAACGGATTGGTATGGTTTTTCAACGTCCAAATCCTTTCAGTAAATCAATTTATGACAATATCGCATTTGCTTTGCGTCGTCATGGTGAAAAGAACAAGAAGAAATTAGACGAGATCGTTGAAACAAGTTTGAAACAAGCCGCTCTGTGGGATCAAGTCAAAGACAGCCTGGATAAAAGTGCTTTAGCATTGTCCGGGGGGCAACAACAACGTCTGTGTATTGCTCGTGCCATCGCTATGAAGCCGGATATTTTACTTTTGGATGAACCAGCGAGTGCGCTAGATCCAATCTCTACCGGAACGGTTGAAGAAACATTGGTCAACTTAAAGCAAGATTATTCGATTATTATCGTGACGCACAACATGCAGCAAGCTGCACGGATCAGTGACTATACCGCGTTCTTTTACTTGGGAAATGCAATTGAATATGATCACACACGAAAAATATTCACGCGTCCTAAAATCCAAGCAACAGAAGATTATGTATCAGGTCACTTTGGCTAATCTGATCCGATCAGTAAACGGAGGCTAAGAAATGGCAGAAGAAATTATCACATCAAAAGATCTGCATTTATATTATGGAAAAAAAGAAGCACTAAAAGGAATCGATCTTTCCATCAATAAAGGAGAAATTACTGCAATGATCGGTCCTTCCGGCTGCGGCAAGTCGACTTATCTTCGTTCGTTGAATCGGATGAATGATTTGATTCCTGGTGTCACGATCACAGGGAGTGTCGTATATAAAGGAAAAGACATCTACAGTCCGCAACAAGATACAGTAGATTTACGGAAAGAAATCGGTATGGTTTTCCAACAACCGAATCCATTTCCCTTTTCGATTTACGAAAACGTTATTTATGGGTTAAAATTAAAGGGTGTCAAAGACAAAGAGATTCTCGATAAAACCGTGGAAGAAAGCTTGAAAGCTGCCTCAGTATGGGATGATGTCAAAGATAAGCTTCATCAAAGTGCGCTTTCTTTGTCTGGCGGCCAGCAACAGCGGGTTTGTATTGCCCGAGTATTGGCTGTCGATCCGGAAATCATTTTATTAGATGAACCAACCAGTGCGTTGGATCCTATTTCATCAGGTAAAATCGAAAATACCCTTTTGACACTAAAAGAACGATACACAATGATCATTGTGACTCATAACATGTCTCAAGCTTCAAGAATCTCTGACAAAACAGCCTTCTTCTTAGATGGCAACTTGATCGAATTCAATGATACCAAGAAAGTATTCTTAAGTCCGAGGGAGAAAGAAACAGAAGACTATATTTCAGGAAGATTTGGTTAGGAGGAAAAAGCAATGTTGCGTACACAATTTGAAGAAGAATTACTGAATCTTCACAATCAATTTTATGAAATGGGGATGCTTGTAAGTAGTGCGATCCATAAATCTGTTCGTGCTTATGTGAAGCATGATAAAGAGATTGCTCAAGAAGTAATAGAAAACGATGAAGCAATCAACAATATGGAAGTTCGACTTGAGAAGAAAAGTTTCGAAATGATTGCCTTGCAACAACCTGTAACGACTGATTTGCGAATGATCATCACTGTGATGAAAGCTAGTTCCGATTTGGAACGAATGGGAGATCACGCGGTATCTATCGCAAAGTCAACGATTCGTGTTAAAGGCGAGACCCGAATTGCAGAGATTGAGAAAGAAATTTCCGATATGTCTGACTATGTCAAAAAAATGGTGGACAATGTTTTGGTCGCTTATGTAAAAACGGACCAAGAAGACGCCCGGATGATTGCACAAATGGATGAGCGGGTAAATGATTACTATCGAGATATCTATTATAAAACGATCGATAGCATGAAAGCCAATCCTGAGACAGTTGTCAGTGGTACGGATTATCTTTCTGTGGCCCAATATCTCGAGCGGATTGGTGATTATGTCACAAATATTTGCGAATGGATCGTTTATTTGGCTACTGGTAAGATCAGTGAGTTAAATAGTAATCGTTCTGAGCTGATGTAGTGAGCATATCTTTGTTCAAAATATAGATTTAGCTCATCAGCTTTCACATGAATGTATATTGTTATTGTACGGACTGTACTGTAAGAAGAGAGATGAAAAATAGCGTATCATTGATCTGGGATCATGGATAAACTATTGGAAAACGTGTGAGGTTATTCTTGCGCTATTCTGTTCTTCTGTAGTACAGTTTTTTTGTAGTTTTTTTAGATAAAGCTGATAAGCACAAGTTTTCCTTTCACAAAGAATCATCTTCTCTGATTTCAAGCAGAACAATTACTCTTTTATTGAAAGAACTTCGGATTGATAAAAACTTGGTACTTAAGACCTATGACAGTTTGCGGAAAAACAGGCATAATAGGTTCGTAAGCTAAACTTGCAAACAAAAATTTGCTGAAGGAGGCAATTTCCATGAACGAAAGAGAACGTGTATTGGATTTAGTGAAAAAAGGTGTGCTTTCTACAGAAGAAGCATTGGATTTGCTGGAAGGAATGGCAAAAGCCAAAGACGAGAATCAAATCAACAAAGCTGCAGCTGAAGTATCCGCTGATAAGACAAATAATGACTTTTTTGAAGAAGTTGAAGAAGCCCACGAGAAAGAAGAAGCTTCTTTTGATGGTGAAGAAAAACTTCGTCAAAATGAAGCACAAGATAAAGAAAATCTTGAAAAAATCTTGGACGGATTGGCAACTGAGGCAAACCAAGCTTCTGCTGAATTAGATGAGATCAATGTAGAAATTCAAGGTGTAAAAGAGGAACTGAAAGAAGCACAAGAAGTTCTCATGCAATTGAACACAAAAGAGGAATTGGATCAATTATCTGAAGAAGAACTTGCAACACGGCAAGAGACGGAAGCGACAATCGCTTCTCTAGAAGATTCATTAGATAGTTTGAGCGAAGAAAAAGCGACATTGGATGCGAAGTTGAAAAATATTCGCAAAGACCAATGGTCACAAACAAAAGAAAAAATCAGCCAAAAACTTGATATTCCAGATGACTGGAAAGAACAAGCCTCTGATACATTTACTCAAGTCAGTGAAAAAATGGTTGATGCAGGTACTCAATTTGGTCAATTCTTGAAAAAAACAGTTCGTGCTGTTTCAGAATCAGTGAATGACAACATGGAATGGAAAGATATCAATCTGAAAGTTCCAGGAGTAGCAGCAACGAAATTTGAACATACCTTTGAATATGCTGAAACAGAAGCAACATTGATCGATGTGAAATTAGCAAACGGAAATGTTGAATTCCGCTTGTGGGATCAACCGGGTGTGAAAGTGGATGCTAAAATCAAACTCTATGGTAAAATGGATGCTGCAACACCTTTCGATGCTTTTGATGCACGAAGCCAAATTGATGTTGACGATGAACGCATTTCATTCCAAATTCCAAACAAGCGTATCCGCGCTGATCTGGTTTTCTATCTGCCGACACGTACCTATGATCATGTTGCAGTGAAATTGTTGAACGGGAATGTAACATTTGACGAATTGGTGGCAAGAGATGTTTATACGAAATCAACCAACGGTACGATCGATTTCCGCAAAGTAGATGCTACAATGTTGGAGATTGAAGGTGTCAATGGAAATATCTTGGTTCAAGATGGAGATATCCTTGATGCTATCATTGAAACTGTCAATGGGGATGTTACTCTTACCGCGACACCACAAAATACTGGAATTTCTCTAGTGAACGGGAATATCCGAATCACTTACAAAGAAGACCGACTACAAAAATTAAATGCTAGCTCAGTCAACGGAAATGTCAAAGTAGCATTACCACAATCAGTTGGATTTGAAGGCTTGGCAAAAACCAGCTTAGGAAGTATCAATCAACGGCTGAGCAATTTTGAAATCGTGCGTGAGAAAAAAGAACGTATGAACCAATTATTGCAATTCCGCCGCGTAGCTGATAAAGTAGCACAAGTCGATCTTTCAACAACGACTGGGAATGTCTTTATCAAAGACACAGAACAATAATCTGATTCCATCAGATCTATAGATAGATTGTCAGAAGGAAGGTGAAGGTAAATGAACAAACGATTAACGAAATCAACCAATAATGTAGTGATTACAGGTACTCTGGGAGGTTTAGCAGAATACTTAGGAATCGATCCAACGATCATCCGTGTGATCTATGTCTTTCTATCATTAGTGACAGCTGGTTTCCCTGGGATCACCCTTTATGTCATCATGGCGATCTTGATCCCTTCTGGACGCAAAAGCTCTGGTGGATATGGACACGACAATCAGTACTACAAAGCGAACAACAAAGAAACAAATCGTCCGCGCAAAGAAGCAGATAAAGTCGAGGATGAGGACTGGAGTGACTTCTAATGTCCTACTTTCAACGACTGATAATGAATACACTCACCTTTGTTGCTCTGGCAGTATTGCTGCCAAACATGGTCCATGTACGTAGCATCATGATGGCATTAGTAGCCAGCTTTGTTCTCTCTATTTTAAATGCGTTGATCAAACCAATCTTGAGTATCATCTCATTTCCATTAACGCTGTTGACATTTGGGCTTTTCAGTTTTGTCATCAACGCTTTAATGCTGAATTTGACTTCAACTTTTGTAGGAGCTGCTAACTTTGGCTTTTCCTCATTTGGTGCAGCGATTCTGGTTGCTTTGATTATGTCAGTGATCAATATGATTGTGACTGAACACCATATCGAAAAATATACAAAATAAAACATCCACACGTTTCTTTCAACATAGCTAGCTATGTTGAAAGAACGTGTGGATGTTTTTGTTTTTTAATATTAAAGAACAATGTGAACAAACAAACTGTAATAATAAGAAAAGTAAAACATCTTTTTTTGTAATTTTTTATAAAAGAAAGACAAATCCGCCAATTATTTCTTCGAAATAACCATTTTTTGTCATGTTCATCTAGCTGTGTCATGTTAAATTGAGTAGAAAAATCTGTGAAAATACTCGTGTCTATTAGTTTCATTTGTTATTGTTTCGCAGTGATAAATATTGATAGAAGTAGTATTTTATGAAGGGGATCGACGGGAATACGAGCAGTATCATCGCACCACTTTTTTGACTAATAGCTATTCACTAAAACGAATAGTCTAAGCAGTTAAGCCGCCCACGCTAGAGTACCATTCTAAAATCTACGGAAACAATTCTTGCTGAATATCCACTACGACTAACTAAGTGAATAGTTATATTGTTCTTAAATACAGCTGAATTTTTGCACAAAGGTTCTTTTAATGCGCTTGAAAGTGCAAGCGGGCATTTTTGATTAATAATACAATTAAAAATGATGTAAAAAAGGAGAACTTAGATGTCTGCAAATTTAAGCAACTTTGCTGTTTATGTAGTAGATGATAATTTTTTTAATGGAGAGTGGCTAAAAAAAGCGATCCAAGAATGCCAACTTCCGTGTGCTTCAGTAGAAATTTTCCTGCCGGACCAATTTGAGCGTTTTATTAATGAACACCTTACCGATATCAATGATTTATTCTTATTTTCCACTGATATGAAAGGATATGATCGAGGTTTTCAATTAGCAGGAAGATTGAGAAGCCAATGTAAAAAATGTCAAATAGCTTTTTATGGAATAGATGCTTCAAAGATACAGATGAAAAAAATGAACCTCCTGTGCCCATTAGGGATCATTGATACAAAAGAAGCGTTTAAACACCAACTAAGAAACTTGTTAATTGAAGCAATAGAAGTAAAGCAATCATTATTAGGCAAAAAGCACTTATTAAAGCTTGAAAACAAACGAGAATTGATCGTTATGGATGCAGAATCAATCAACTATATCACAACGGTCAAAGAAGAGCGCAACCAAATCGTTCTTCACCAAAAGAAGTCGATCGAATACATTGAGATGTCCTTGAAAGTCATCAAGCAATTGGACCTACCCGCTTATTATAAAGTGTTTAAATCTTACATTATCAATACAGGACAAATCAGGAAAATTGATCGAACAAACAACATTCTTTCTTTTTTTAGCGGTGAAGAATTAGAAGTGGGTAAGAAAATAAGAAAAGCGATTGATTAAAAATACATATATAAATTGGAGGAGAATAATGAAGAAAATCACTAAAAAAATAGAACAAAGTATGGTTGTTATTGCGTTGAGTCTTACCCAGATCACAACGCCAATACTGGTGATTGCTGAAACATCTGAGGCTGATCAGCCAGCTGAAACAACTAGTAAAATAGACAAAGAAAAAGATCCTATCTTGGCTTCATCTGAAAAAGAAGCTTCCTCATTCACTTCAAGTGCTAGTAGTCAAGAAGAAGCTGATACTTCTTCCAGTGAAGAGAACGAAGTGGATCAAAGTGAGGAAACATCAGGTATAAAAGATTCTAGTGTTGCAGAAACTGAAACCAACAAATCTTCTACTGATCCCAAAATAGCTAAGAAAGAAGAAAATGCTTCTCGTTCCAATCGACAAATAAAGGCGCAAGAACTTTTAAAGAAAGGAACACTGCTTACGATGGCTGATGAGGAGTACAGCCAAACACAGGAAACAAGAGTGCTAAATAATACACCAGTTAAACTAAAATTGGATTTTGAAATCATTGACGAAGATTACTTAGCTGGAACAACTGTTGTTTTTAGTTTGCCGGACACCCTTGGATTTACCGATAATCAAGGGACGATTCAAGGCATCGATGCGACTTGGCAAGTAGACAGTTCCAATCGTCAAGTAAAGATCACTTTTAATCAAGCTATCCACGATGCAACATTTTCCCTTGAATTAAAGAGTTATCTTTATTCAGAAAGTACCCCGCAAATCAAAGTGACAATTGATGATCTAAATAAAACCAGTTATGCGATCGATCTTTATGAAGATGTCGAATCATTGAAGTACGAGCAACAAAAAAACATTTTTGGTCTAGATGGTACAGTGTATTATAATTTAGACCGCAAGCTCTCGGGAACGGAAACACTCTCTTTGCAACTTATTGACATCCCAGGAGCAGTTTTCAAAAAAATAGAATCGCAACCACTAAAGGTTTATAGCTATGATGTAGATATCAAAGGAAATATCAAGCCAGAAACGCAAACGGAGCTAGTCGCTGGCACAGATTATACAATTACAGCTAATGACTTACAAAATACAGCAGTTGAGATCAAACAAATGGATCAGCAAAAGGCTTATGGTGTTGTCTATCAATTCACGATGAGCATATCTGAAATTAGTGACCATCAGTATTCTTATTACAAAAACTATCCAACCACCGGTTTTGGATCAGTAAATCTTGAACCATCGGCTGGGGAGTACCGTGGAATTTCTTTTGTGGCAAAAACAAGTCAAACTGAAAAAGAGATTTCATCAAGGTATTATTCAGCTGTTGCCGGTGGAAATTTATATTCCAATGAAAAGGGATCCTACTATTTAACATTACATGGCATGCCAACTGAAATGAAAAAAGGACAGCAGATAACGATATCCGCTGAAAATGGACAGGAACTTACAGTGAAGCAACTAATGGTCAATGATGCTTTTTATCAAAATGTACCTTTAGATGAATACTTTAAAGTCGAAAATTCTAACGGCATGTTGACCTTGACGGCAACCAAAGACAGTAACCTAGCATTTTCCATGATTCATCTTACGGTTCCTTTTGATCAAAAAGACATCGTCATGAATGTCACGACTCCTTTGATTCCCAATGAAAAATTCAAAGTGATTGGGGATGATTATGTACAACCAATCTCAGTTTTATATCCTAATTCAGCTGAGACAGCTTGGGGGAACTACAACCAAAATGGTGCCTATGCAAATGATACTTCAGTCAACGTTGAAGGAAGCACAACACAACCTGTCGAAAATCTTAAAATCTTCGTCGAACATCCAGATTATTTGACACTTAGAAAAGTTCCAGAAGTGAACTATTATTACAAGATTGATCAAGATTACCGTATTGAGAAGGTTGAGGGAGGGTCCTTAGTTACTTTTATTACGCCAATCAATCGTTCAATTCAATTTGACATTGGATTTAATTATGTGCCAGACAGTCTCGTTTCTACAACGCGGATCCCAGTAGATAAAATTCCGATTAGTATCTCAGCGGATGGCTTGGATACTGTCAATACAACAGTTACCACTGGAAGAAAAAACTATTCAGAACAAACGTTGCAAGGAAGCAAAAATCAATTTTTAGTTAATGCCCGGCAAGATACCATCAAAGATCTGAAGGTACAAACACATGTACCAATGAATACAGATGTCGTATTTTCTATTATCGATGTCTCCAATGATCAAGTGGACGGGATTTATCCTCAATACTGGGATCGGGGGCAATACAATACGCAAGTCATGAAAGAAACAGATCCGAATTACCCTACCATCACGCATGATGAAGCGACGAATTATTATACGTTCGATTTTGGGACAACTAATCACAGATACATCATTGCCTATCATTATGCAAATGGTTGGCAGGAAACGAAATCAATTCTGATACCGGGATTTGCTAAAGAACCACTGTATGGTAATCAACAAGGGTCATCGACGGTCACTGTCTCTAATACCGCAACAGACATTATCGATATTAGTCAAAGGACAGTTACTAGCGCAAAAAACGTAACCCAAGTCACTGTGAAAACGAAAAACATTGATGATGGAACAAAGAAAGTTGTAAATCCAACGTTCAGCTTAAAATCTATTGGTAACACCAATGGAGAAATCGATCCAAACTCCATCAGAATCTCAAATGTTCCTGATGATAGTTATAAAGTAGAGAAAGTTAATGGTGAGATTCAGCTGGTTTTTGCAAACTATGTGCTTAAGGAGAACGTGGAGATCAGCTATACCGTCCTTTCTCAAAACGCTGGTCAAATTTCTGCATCAGCCACCATCTCATCCGAGACGATTGATACATTGTCCGAAGCAAAGCGCACCGCGACATCCACTATCGCAAATCTGCAATTTTCAGCAGGTGATTCGGAAGGGATTATCTATAAAACGTCTGCTTTACTTGATGTCTTTGATACAGAAAGGCCGACAAAAAAGATTGCTGGAGTTTCATTAATGTTAATCAATCAGTTGACTGGAACTGTGATCAACACCACCACTGATCAAGTAGGCGAGTCACAGTTGACAGATATTTATACAGGTAAATACAAGGTATACGTTTCAAAAGTCCCTGAAGGATATGTTGTTCCAGAAGATATTCAATCTGGTATGGATGTAAAAGTCAATCGAACGGGTAACCAGATATCTATTGGAATCACACCAGAAAAAGATTTATCCAGTATTTCAGTAAAAGACAGCACATTGTATGTAGGAGACACATGGCAAGCCGAGGACAACTTTGTCTCTGCGACGGACAAACAAGGCAATAACGTAACATTTTCAGAAGTAACTGTTAGCGGCGATGTTGATACTTCAAAAGCAGGTAGTTATCAAGTGACCTACAAAAATGGAAACGCCGAGTCAGTGGCAACGATCACCGTCGTGTCTAATCAAGCAACCGTGGTAGCCAAAGATAGTACGCTCTATGTGGGAGATTCTTGGCAGGCGGAAGACAACTTTGTATCCGCCACAGATAAAGACGGAAAAGCAGTATCATTCGCTGATGTAACCGTCACAGGCACGGTAGACATTACGACACCCGGAAAATATGAAGTCAGCTACCGCAATGGTAAAGTTGAAGCAGTAGCTACGATCACAGTTTTAGCAGATCAAACAAGCGTCAAAGCAAAAGACAGCACATTGTATGTAGGAGACACATGGCTAGCCGAAGACAATTTTGTTTCTGCTACAGATAAAGATGGAAAATCATTGTCAATCGCTGAAGTAACTGTTAGCGGCGATGTTGATACTTCAAAAGTAGGTAGTTATCAAGTGACCTATACCAATGGAACAGCTAAGTCAGTGGCAACGATCACCGTCGTGTCTGATCAAGCAACCGTGGTAGCCAAAGATAGTACGCTCTATGTGGGAGATTCTTGGCAGGCGGAAGACAACTTTGTATCCGCTACAGATAAAGACGGAAAAGCAGTATCAATCGCTGATGTAACCGTCACAGGCACGGTAGACACTACGACGCCCGGAAAATATGAAGTCAGCTACCGCAATGGGAAAGTCGAAGCAGTAGCTACGATCACAGTTTTAGCAGATCAAACAAGCGTCAAAGCAAAAGACAGCACATTGTATGTAGGAGACACATGGCTAGCCGAAGACAATTTTGTTTCTGCT
>NZ_JBQASY010000007.1:0-160564 GCF_051909435.1 Enterococcus sp. 125944
AAGATGGGTATAGGTCATTTGTACTCACTCCTTATAATTCTTTGGTCGGAACTATTTTGAGTGTAGCACAAATGACTTTTTTAGTTGTCTAGCTTAATTTTACAATCGGCGTATCAAAAAAAATTGATACTTAATCAGTTATTCACCAAATCAGGCAACTAACGAGATGAAATCAGATTCAGTTTTGCTTTTCAGATTTTTTAAGTTTAATTGCTCGTATTAGGTGGACACAAAAGCTCGCAAAAAATAAAAGCCCTGCAATTTTTGGAATGGCACCAATTGAAGCTAAAAATAAAAAAGCTGCTATAAAGTTTACACAAGCGGCTAGCAGGTAAAGGTAGAAACTAGTTTTTCTTTTCAAAGTGCTCACTCCTTTTGAACAGCATATCATACTTTATTTTCAATGTGAAAAAATAATGCCAAAGAAAATCGAAATAAATAATTTCACTATCCGACGAAATAAAAAAGAAATAGAAAGAACTTCTATTTCTTCGAGCGATTTTTATTCGAATACAGGGCAATGATTATAGCTACGGCTATGCAAAAGATTAATACTTTTAACATATTCACACATCCTTTTTAGATTAGTTTAAATTATAACTTTCTAAAAATATATAGGGCTTTAGGCCTATTAGTAAAAGATAATTCAGTCCCACAAGTTATCGAACTCTTTTTTTCGATTATTCCTCGGCAATCAAGAGGGCCAATTTTTTCAAACAACTGTTAAAACAAAAAAGTGAAGAAACTACTGGAACTAAAAGTTTCTTCACTACTCATCAAGTAATCAATAAACCTTTGTTTATTCAAATATGTAACATCTAAATTTTTTGAAGCAAGGAAAAACAAACATACAGAACAATAGAAAGAGTTGAAAAAGTAAGATAATCGTTAAATTGACAGTTCCGTAACGCTGGTAAAGGTAGATATGTACGAGTAATTCACCAAGATTCATGAGAATCAAGATAAGATAACTACTCGCTTTTACTTGGCATCTTTTTAGTAGGTGATAGCTGATGTAATAATCGAGTAGGACAAAAAAAAGTAATAATAGTTTGTTTAAAGCAGTGATGGTATCATGTTGTTCGGCAAGCTGTTGAAAGAACAAAAGTGCTGTGGGAAAAGGGATATAAATGATTAATAAAGAAAGAAAAAAATATACAACAAAAGGCATGTTCACACTTCTAAAAAAAAATTACCAAAAGGCAGAAAATAATTTAGCAAATTTTTATTCAGAGGTCAACAGTAGGATTTGTTATTTCAATGGTTCGAGCATTAGGCATGATTGTTTTTGCTTAAGAAATGAAATCTTGGTTTACAGACTGAGGAAAATTGCGGTGATTTTCTGTCACGGAGGAATGCACCTTGATAAACCCCGTCACAATAAGGTTATAAGAGGGGTTGAATATTATTATTAAAACAATGTATAAATAAAAAAACTCCTGAAAGCAGAGTGGAGAAGACAGTTACTCTTGAGTTCAGAAGTTTTTGGTTTTTGAAAAAAATCAATTTTATCAATGAAAAATGTTATTTTTGTGCATTTAATTTTTTTAATACATCAGCTGGCACATCTTTTTCAGCGACCTCATTCGGTCCGGAGATGATACGTTTTTGACTGATCTCTGCTTTAACTAGTGTGTTAGGAGCATAAGGCTGGATATCTTCACCAGACAATTCATAGGTCATTTCTTGTCTTTCGCCATTTTCTTTAACAAATTCAAACGTATATTTATAAGAAGAATAGCCTTCGATTTTTTTTCCTGAACCGTCTACTGTTTGTTTCCTTTCAGGTGTTTCTTTTGGTGTGCGTGCATAGGCAGTGACTCCTTGATAGGTCTCAGAATAGTATTTATAACTAAAATAGCCTCCTACACCAAGTGCGACTACAAGAAGAGCAAGCATCATTTTTTTCATAATTAACCCTCATTTCTTTTTTGCTGAGACGACTATAACACGGACTAGCTTAAAAATTTCATTGAAAAAGATAACACTATTGTAAGTTTTTGATTGTTTACATGAAAATATAGCTGTAATTTTCTGTCGAGGAATTGTGATAGAAGAAAATAGAATTGAAATCATTTTGCAATATTGTAATGTTAATCTTTTATTTGTGCCTGGGGAGAGGTACAAATACACAAAAAGAGAGGTTTTTTCATTTGAAAAAATTTGTATTCACAGCTGTTGCAGGACTAGGTTTATTTATCGGAGGCACTGTTGCATCTGCAGAGGAACAAACCCATGTGGTTGCTCCAGGAGACACACTGTCAGGATTAGCAACTGAATATGGTACGACAGTGGATGACCTTTTAGCATTGAATGAATCCATTCAAGACCCTAATTTGATTTTTGATGGCGAAACATTGCTGATTTTTAGTGATGCACAACCGATGACACGCGCGCAAGAAACGACAGAAACAGCGCAAGCGCAAACTGAAACTGCGCCGGCAGCTACACAATCAAACGCTGCTAGCACTAGCGCTGCAAGTACACCAAGTACTGGTTCAGGAGTCTTGAATCCAGTGGACGGTATCAATTACTATAATGGTGTCAGAGAATCTTATTATTCACAAAAAGTATTAGCTGGTGGCGGCTTAAATATTCCTGGCCGACATGTTGCCGCTGACGGAACGATCCGTGATGCAGATGGTTATATCGTTGTAGCTAGTGACAATCAAGCCAAAGGCTCAACAGGGCAATCTTCTTTGGGTGCCTACAAAGTCTATGATACAGGCGTTGGTCACAGCGGAATCGACGTTTACACAAACTGGTAATCAGCAAAAACAGCTGCATGAAATATGCAGCTGTTTTTTTGTTATGGTCTAGACTAATTCTTGTCAAAAAAATGAGAGTGTGGTATCATTGGACTATACCAAAACGAAATGAGGAGCGTATCATGGAAATTATTCGCGTGAAAGATGCAGCTGAAGGTGGAAAAAAGGCATTTGAATTGATTCAGCAAGGCGTTGAAAACGGCGCTAAAGTTCTTGGATTGGCGACAGGCAGTACGCCAGAAACATTGTATGCAGAGATGACAGCTAGCGATGTCGATTTTTCAAACATGACTTCTGTTAATTTAGATGAATATGTCGGACTTGGCGGCGAAGATGATCAAAGTTATCGCCACTTTATGAATGCTCATTTATTTGACAAAAAACCATTCAAGGAAACCTTTGTACCGAATGGAAAAGCCGAAGATTTGCAAGCGGAATGCAAACGATACGATGAAGTGATCGCGGAACATCCAGTTGACATCCAAATCTTAGGAATTGGTCAGAACGGTCACATTGGCTTCAATGAACCTGGGGCATCTTTTGATGGCACAACATCAGTCGTTGATTTGACTGAATCAACGATCAATGCCAACAAACGCTATTTTGACAAGGTAGAAGATGTACCCACTACTGCAATCTCAATGGGTATCGGTTCAATTTTGAAAGGTAAAAAAATTATTTTGATGGCCTTTGGACCAGCTAAAGCGGACGCAATCCAAGGGATGATTGAAGGTCCGGTAACGACGGATCTGCCTGCATCTGCTTTGCAAAATCATCCAGATGTCACAGTCATCGTGGATGAAGCAGCGGCAGCCAATCTTTAACATCAATTAGTTGGCAGAGCGTCCAATCTAATCGACAAAATCCGAATGAACATCGGAAAAACCAGCTACTTCCCCATTTCATCCAGTCGGATGAAAAGTTGGTATTTTCGATGATTCTTCGGTTTTTTTTATTTTTCATGGAATACAGCTTAAAGATGGGTTGCGGAATTTGGACCTTCCTTTTTTCATTTTTAAAAATAGATGGTATAGTTGAAAAGGGGTGTTTCAATGGTTGATATGGTCTTATCGATTCCAGAAATTATTCTTAGACTCGTTTTAGCAATGGTCATGGGAGGCGCTATCGGTTTTGAGCGACAGTACAAAAGTCGGCCAGCGGGATTACGGACCCATATTTTAGTCTGTATGGGAGCATGTGTCATTGCACTGATCCAAGTAGAGATCGCTAGTGGGGCGATGCGTGATGCGTTGAATCATCCAGATCTCGCAGGGGTCATTCGTTCAGATGAAGCTCGATTGATCGCACAAGTGGTAAGTGGGGTTGGTTTTTTGGGTGCCGGGACGATTATCGTGACAAAACGCTCGGTAACTGGATTGACGACAGCTGCTTCATTATGGGCGATTGCTGGCTTAGGGATTGCGATCGGCATGGGATTTTATGCGATTTCGATTACTAGTTTTGCCGGGATCTTTTTTGCACTGACGGTGATCAAGCGAATTGTGCGAGTCCCGACAGCCAAAAAATTGGAGATTCAATACATTCATCGTGCGGAAACAAAGGAATTTTTGACAGAGTATTTTCTTGATCGAAAAATCGTGATCGAAGATGTCAACTTTGATGTGAAGTTCATGGAAGACTATCGGATCTATACCAATATTTATACGATCAACTTACCGTGGGGGCTGAGTTTCTCTGATGTTATCGAAGAATTATCAGTTTATAAAAATATCACTAAGCTGCGGTTGGTTGATGTTAGTTAAAAAAGTACTGCCAAAGGTCACACCTTTGGCAGTACTTTTTTAGTTAGGAAAGAAACATGCGATCCCGACAATCGCTAGATTGCTAAGAAAGTTGACTGCTTCATTTGTGATCAAAGCATAGCCATGCACTTTTTTCGTTGGCTGCTGGTGATGACTTTTTTGTTCGGTAAATTGATGACAAACCGTGCATTGGTAACGTACTTGAATCGTTGCTCCCAATAAACTATCGATTATACTACCGCTAAATCCTAACAAGAGTACCCAAATCAATGCTGTCAAAGAGAGCGGTTGGCCGCTGAGCCAGAGACAGATCGCCAGAAGTAAAACGATACCGCCGCTGCCCGCAAAAGAAGCAATGGTACCTAGGAGGCTGACACCGCCAGAAAGACCCGCAGGTAATTTTTTTCCCGTTAAGAGATTTCGGGGTGCCTTTTTGCTCAAAACACCGATCTCTGATCCCCAAGTGTCGGCGGTACAGCTAGCGATCCCGACAATAAATGCCCAGAGATAGTTCTCATTGTTGAAAGAGGCGTAACCGATCAATGCCAATAAACTAGGCGATAAATTAGCCAGCACTTGGATGGCATCGCGGCGCGCACCTTTGATCACCAGATCATCGGCTGAGTTTTTTTTCTTTAAGTGATTGATGATCCCAGAGCTGGCAAAAAAGAAACCAACTAAAAAGATACTGAACCAAGGTCCCAAAGCAATGATGATCGTCCCACTTAAGGCAGCTGCTAAAGCACCGGATAAAGACAACCACTGCAAAATAAAAGCGGATCCTGCTACAAACGCACTACAGATCAGTCCCAGTAAAAATTGATAGAAAAAGACCACAGCTTCCACCTCGCTTTTTTCATCAGTTTAGCATAAAGCAAACTTGTATGTAGCTTTTTTTCGTTGCTGACAGCATTTTACTCGTCAAATGAGAGCGTTTCATTTAAGCTTAGACTAAGAGGTGAGTGTATGAAAATCGTGATCATCGGCGGTTCATTCGGAGGGATCAGCTGCGCCATCGAAGCACGCAAAATCTATCCAGAATCTGAAATCGTATTGATTGAAAAAAAAGCCCATATCGGGTTTATTCCCAGCGGGATGCTCCTGTATTTAGAAGGCAAGATTCCTTCGTTGCAAGACGCATTCTTTTGCTCCAAGGAACAGCTTGAGCAGCTGGACATTCAAGTAGCATTGCAAGAAACAATGTTGAAACTTGATCCTAAGAACCATTTCGTTCAAACAGATCAGCGCAGAATCGCTTATGATCGGTTGATCTTAGCAGCAGGATCTGCACAAGAATCAGAAATTCTCTTACCGATGAATGAAGCCGCATTGACCTATAAAGATTACGGCGCTGCCAAGCAATTTATTCAGGAATTAGATCAGGCAGAAACGATTACGATCGTTGGGGCTGGACAAGCAGGTATGGAAGCAGCCAACACATTAACGGCGCTAGGAAAACAAGTCCAACTAGTGGAATCAATGACGTATCCTTTATTCAAATATTTTGATCAATCGTTTCTGGCTCCTTTTTTAGATGAATTAGCACAAATAAAAAATCTGCAGCTTTATCTGGCAGAACCTACCATTGCCATTGAATCCACGGAAACAGGCTTCCGAGTGGAGACCGCCAATCGGACATTGCTCAGCGCGCTTGCATTGACGACCGTCAATGTCCGACCGCGGCCGCACCCAGCATTTCAGCAGCTGCGCTTGCACAGTGATCATACGATTTGGACGGATGCTTATTTGGAAACTTCCGAAAAGGGTATTTTTGCTGTCGGTGACTTGATTCAGATCTACAGTCCAATTACACGGGATACGGCTTATATGCCATTGGTAAACAATGCAGTTCGTTCCGGAATCGCTGCTGCGCATAATTTGCAAGAGAAAAAAGAACCTTTTCGCGGCGGCTTACGGACAGTGGGAACCCATCTGTTTGGCTGGTATCTGGCTAGTACAGGAATGACTGAATCAGATCGCTTCTTTTATGAACAAGAAATTACCGTCAAAAAATTTACCGCTAAAGCTTCATTAGTAGATGACACACCGATCCACGGGAAACTGATCATTGCCAAGACAAGCGGGCAAGTATTGGGCGCTCAGTTACTGTCAAAGTACAATCTCTTAGAAAAAATCAACCTGCTGGCATTTGCCATTGAAAAGGAGAGCACATTGTCAGAGTTAGCGCAAAAAGATTTCTTTTTTCATCCTCATTTTACTGATGTCTTTGAACTGTCCAATGCGATTGCTTTAGGAAGTGCTGCCAATGAAATTTGAACAATTATTAGAAAAAAAAGAAGCCAAGCAATTACAGCTACTGAAAAAGCTGCTTCTAGTTGGAGGTGAACTAGAGCTTCATGAGATGGCTGCTTACCTTAGGATCAGCAAACCATCCTTAGAAAAATATGTTGATGAGTTATTTCTATATTTAGCTCCTTATTCTGATCAATGCCATCTTTTTTATCAAGGTTCATCATTAGTTCTAGAAACGAGCCCAGAGTTCTCGTTGAATCAGATTGAATATGTGTTCTACCACTCGTCGATCAAATTTCAAGTGCTGGAACATGTATTGATCAATCAAGAAATCGCCACGATTCCGTTAGCGCAAAAATTAATGATTAGTGAATCCTCCCTGTTTCGCAAAATCAAAGAATTGAATCAAGTGTTGGCAGAATTTGGATTAGAGATTTGGCAGGGGAAACTCATGGGGGAAGAAGCTCAGATTCGCTATTTTTATTTTCAGCTGCTTTGGTACTTAAATTCTTTCAAGAGTCAGCCATTACCGATTGATACAAAATTTGTGGGACTGATCGCTCGTGGGCTCAATCTGACCTTTACCGAGGAAGCACAGCAACGGGTCAGTTTGTGGCTGAAGATCATGAAGTATCGTTTGAAAGCGTCCGGACAATCGTTTCAAAGACTACGGGAAAACATGGCATTTTATGAGAAAGATCCATTGTATCAGCAACTGCGGGAACTTGTCTTTCGCAGTTTTGGGCATTATGCACTGGAAGTTCGTGAAGAAGAGGCGATGCTCCATTTTGTTTTCTTGCTTTCCTTTTCCGTTTTCTCTGAACAAGATTTTCGCCAGTACATGCTGCAACGCTCCCGATTTACGCCGACAGCACTTACCGATACGCTGATCTTGGAACATATCTTGCATTTGTATCGACCGGCTGTCCCGCAAGAAATCGAAGCCAATTGTTATTTTCATCTTTCTCAGATCCATAGTCGTTTGTATTTTTTTAAAGGAGATGTCGAAGTTTTTGATCGAGAAAATATTTGGCAATTAGAAGCAAAACTCTCAAGTCGTAATATTCGCCAGATCAGTGAACGTTTATTGAATACTGCTGTACAAGAAATGAAGCTGGAAGCATCAGAAGAAAATACATTGTATATGATGACCATGGTCAAATATTTGAGTGTCCTGACGATCATTGATTACCAAATCAATCGGGAATTTCGGGTAGGCATCGCGTTGAATATGGATGCACTTTTCAAAGAGGCAGTCTTTTATATGTGGCTGCTGTACTTAAAAAATTTGAATGGGGTCGTCGTTGAGCGCTATGCTAAAGAACAAGACTATGATCTGATCTTGACGAATTATCCGATTGAAACATCGATTCCTACATATCGGATCAGTGAGTTAGGGACGACTTACGATCGAGAAAAAATCAAAAAGATGATTCGCGAACGCTTCAACTAATGGCGTTTTTCCAGATTTCGTCAATTTCTTAGAAAATCTCTAAAAAGTTGACGAGATCACTACAGGTAATTCGAGTAAGATAAATGTAAGAAAACGGTATCAAAAGAATAAATCAACCATTTAAAAGGAGAGAGAAACATGGCAGAGAAAAACTATATTATGGCAATCGATCAAGGAACTACAAGCTCAAGAGCAATTATTTTTGACCGCAACGGACAAAATGTCGGTAGTTCGCAAAAGGAATTTCCCCAATATTTTCCAAAATCTGGTTGGGTAGAACACAATGCCAATGAAATCTGGAACTCTGTTCAATCGGTTATCGCGGGAGCCTTTATCGAATCTGGGATTCGACCTGAAGCAATCGCCGGAATCGGGATTACCAACCAACGGGAAACAACAGTTGTTTGGGATAAAAATACCGGTCAACCGATCGCCAATGCGATCGTTTGGCAATCGCGCCAATCTTCTCCGATTGCTGACCAATTGAAAGCCGACGGACATACAGACATGATCCATGAAAAGACAGGGTTAGTGATCGATGCTTACTTCTCTGCTACGAAAATCCGCTGGCTGCTTGATAATGTGGAAGGTGCACAAGAAAAAGCAGAGAATGGGGATCTACTATTCGGTACCATTGATTCGTGGCTTGTCTGGAAACTGACAGATGGGCAAGTCCACGTGACGGATTACTCCAATGCGAGTCGGACCATGCTTTATAACATCCATCGTTTAGAATGGGATCAAGAAATTTTGGATTTGTTAAATATTCCAGCATCCATGTTGCCGGAAGTCAAAAGCAACTCCGAAGTTTACGGCCATACTCGCAGCTATCATTTTTATGGCAGTGAAGTACCGATTGCTGGGATGGCAGGGGACCAACAGGCTGCTCTCTTTGGGCAAATGGCTTTTGAAAAAGGCATGATCAAAAATACGTACGGTACAGGGGCGTTTATCGTTATGAATACCGGAGAGGAACCACAATTATCCGACAATGATCTGTTGACCACGATCGGCTATGGAATCAATGGTAAAGTATACTACGCATTGGAAGGTAGTATTTTTGTTGCCGGCTCAGCGATCCAATGGTTGCGGGATGGCTTACGTATGATCGAGACGTCTCCGCAATCTGAAGAATTAGCGGCAAAAGCGACTGGCGACAATGAAGTCTATGTCGTACCAGCCTTTACGGGATTAGGTGCACCTTATTGGGATTCTGATGCTCGGGGAGCAGTTTTTGGCTTGACTCGCGGGACAACGAAAGAAGACTTCGTGCGGGCGACCTTGCAGGCTGTCGCTTATCAATCGAAGGATGTCATCGATACCATGAAAAAAGATTCAGGGATCGATATTCCATTGTTGAAAGTGGATGGCGGGGCTGCTAAAAATGATCTTTTGATGCAATTCCAAGCAGATATCTTAGATATTGAAGTACAACGGGCAGCCAATCTTGAAACGACAGCACTGGGGGCGGCTTATTTAGCTGGCTTGGCCGTCGGCTTCTGGAAAGACCTCGACGAATTGAAAGCAATGGCAGAAGATGGTCAACTCTTTACACCAGAAATGCCAGCTGATGAACGTGAGAACCTTTATGAAGGATGGAAACAAGCAGTGGCAGCGACTCAGATGTTTAAATTCAAAGTGAAGAAAGAAGGCGAGTAAGCCATGACTTTTTCTTATAAAGATCGGCAACAAGCCCTAGCAGAAGCAAAAAATACGACCTATGATGTATTGATCATTGGTGGCGGAATCACTGGTGCTGGAGTCGCCGTGCAAACGGCAGCTGCTGGCATGAAAACGATTTTGGTAGAAATGCAGGATTTTGCTGAAGGAACCTCCTCTCGTTCGACGAAACTGGTTCATGGGGGCATCCGCTATTTGAAAACATTTGATGTCGAAGTTGTGGCAGATACAGTGAGGGAACGAGCGATCGTGCAACAGATCGCTCCCCATATTCCTAAACCAGATCCCATGCTTTTACCTATCTACGATGAGCCCGGTGCAACCTTCAATCTTTTTTCTGTCAAGATTGCCATGGATTTGTATGATCGTCTGGCAAATGTAACAGATAGTAAATATGCCAATTATACGTTGACGAAAGAAGAAGTATTGGAACGAGAACCGCAACTGCAACATGAGAACTTGACCGGAGGCGGAGTCTATCTGGATTTCCGCAACAACGATGCCCGTTTAGTGATCGAAAATATCAAACGGGCCCATCAAGATGGTGCTGCAATGATCAGCAAAGCCAAAGTTGTCGGTATGCTTCATGATGAACAAGGAAAAATCAATGGTGTTCAAGTAGAAAATCAATTAACGAAAGAACAATTCGCCATCCATGCGAAAGTTGTGATCAATACCACTGGACCATGGTCTGATATCGTTCGAGAATTAGATAGCAATGATAACTTACCGCCGCAAATGCGCCCAACCAAAGGTGTCCATTTAGTGGTGGATCGTGAAAAGCTGAAAGTACCTCAGCCAACTTATTTTGATACTGGCAAGAATGATGGTCGGATGGTTTTTGTGGTTCCTAGGGAGAACAAGACGTATTTTGGTACGACAGATACGGATTACACGGGCGATTTTGCCCATCCGACTGTTACGCAAGAAGACGTCGATTATCTTTTAGAGATCATCAACCATCGCTTTCCAGAAGCTGCGATCCAACTGGATGATATTGAAGCTAGCTGGGCGGGGTTACGCCCGCTGATCACGGCTAATGGCGGTTCTGATTACAACGGCGGAGCTAAGAGCAAACTTTCGGATGAAAGCTTTGATCAAATCGTGCAAACTGTAGAAGCGTATTTGGACGATCACCGCAAACGCCCGCAAGTCGAAAAGGCGATCAAACAAGCAGAGGAACGTCTAGAAGCCAGCAGTGTGGATCCTTCACAAGTTTCTCGGGGCAGCAGCTTGGAAATGTCTCAAGACGGACTGTTGACACTGGCCGGAGGCAAGATTACAGATTATCGGTTAATGGCTGAAGGCGCCGTCAAACGAATCAATGAATTACTGGCTGCAAAAGGGCAGCAGTTTGAATTAGTGGATTCCACGCGTTATCCGGTATCTGGCGGCGAAATTGATCCGACCAATGTCGAGGACGAACTGGCGCAATTGGCGAAAACCGCCGAAGCTGCCGGTTTTTCCCCAGAAGATGCGCGATACTTGGCCGATCTTTACGGTTCAAACTTACCGATAGTCCTTACCTATAAAACCACGTTTGCGGGGCTGGATGAAAAAGAAAGCACGGCATTGAATTATGCCTTGCAAGAAGAACTGGTTCTGACCCCTGTGGATTATTTATTGCGACGAACCAATCATGTTCTCTTTATGCGAGATACGTTGGATCAGATCAAAGTTGGTGTGATCGATGCAATGGCGGATTATTTTGAATGGACAGCTGCAGACAAGCAAATGTATGCCGAAGAATTGGATCAAGTAATTGCGGAATCAGATTTGAGTGCCTTAAAAGGAGGAGAATGATATGAGTGATGCAACACAAATCTTTAGTGAATTTCTGGGAACGGCAATTTTAGTTTTACTGGGGGATGGTGTTTGTGCGGCAGTCAACCTTAAAAAGAGTAAAGCACAAGCTTCCGGCTGGATCGTGATCGCGACAGGCTGGGCAACAGCTGTGACGATTGCTGTTTATGCCTCTGGCTTCATGGGACCTGCCCATCTGAACCCTGCTGTAACGTTGGGAATGGCAATGACGGGTAATTTTTCTTGGGGATTGGCGGTACCTTTCATGTTGGCACAGTTAGCAGGCGGGATCGTCGGTGCAATTCTTGTTTGGCTCAATTACTTGCCGTTATGGGATGAAACAGAAGATCAAGGCGCTATTTTAGGGACATTTGCCACTGGACCTGCCGTTCGTAACTTAGCCGCGAATACGATGACCGAAGTGATCGGTACGTTTGTTTTAGTATTTGGCTTGTTGGCATTTGGTGCAAATACCTTTACGGATGGCTTGAACCCAATCGTAGTCGGAATCTTGATTTTGGCGATCGGTCTTTCTTTAGGCGGACCGACAGGATATGCCATCAACCCAGCTCGAGATTTAGGTCCGCGGATCGCCCATCAAATTTTGCCCATCAAAAATAAAGGAACATCTGACTGGGGATATGCGTTTGTACCAATCATTGGACCTTTTATCGGTGCAGCATTGGCAGCCGGACTATTCATGATTTTACCGCTCTAATTGACTCATTGATCTTTTAAACGATAGCGATCTGCTAGATGGCTATCGTTTCTTTTTTTTGATAAATTCCTTCGTTTGATTGAATTCTTCCAGCAAAAGTGGTTAAATAAAGAAGCTGAAAAAAGAGCAAAGGAGCATGTATGTGAAAAAATTTTTGCGTGTTTGTTTATGGCTTGTCGGTATTCTAGTAACACTAGCACTAGTCGTACTGATTGCTTTTCAAGTGTCGCCTCGTC
The DNA here is from genome assembly GCF_051909435.1 of Enterococcus sp. 125944. NCBI lineage: Bacteria > Bacillati > Bacillota > Bacilli > Lactobacillales > Enterococcaceae > Enterococcus > Enterococcus sp. 125944. Next base: position 12,675 of record NZ_JBQASY010000007.1, read on the forward strand.
CAGGGGCCTATCTGATTGGAAAAATGTTTAATGACGAGGTGAAGATCACAGATGAAACCGCGTATCAAAAAAGTTTGCCTCATGTGACGGTAAAAAATGATCTGACCTATACTTCTGACTATGATCGTAGTACATTTGACCTCTATTATCCCCAAGGTGCTTCGAAAGTACCAGTTGTTTTCTGGGTGCATGGTGGTGGTTACGTCGGTGGTGATAAGGAAGGGGCCAAAGAATTTGCGACCTACTTAGCAGATCGCGGACAAGTGGCAGTGGTTTCATTGAACTATGAGTGGGCTCCTAGTCTAGAATACCCAGGGCAAGTCAAACAAATCAATCAAGCCTATCAATCGATCAAGAAAGAGGCAGCGCAATATCCAATGTTAGACTTTAAAAAAGTCATTTTTGGTGGAGACTCTGCCGGCTCACAGATTGCTGGGCAATTCTTAGCGATCCAAACCAATTCGGATTACGCCAAAGATATGAAGATGACGCAAGTGATCCCATCAGGAGATATAAAAGGATTCATTTCTTATTGCGGACCTGTTGACTTGAAGCAAATGGCTCATCAAACTTCTGATGATCGCTTCATGAAATTCTTTGTTAAAACAGTCGCGTGGTCTTTATTAGGAACCAAAGATTGGAAAAACAGTAAGGAATTGCAGCAAGTGTCATTAGTCAATAAATTGACCAAAGAATTTCCGCCAACCTATATCACGGATGGCAATGCCTATTCTTTCCAGGATCAAGGAATCGCTTTTGATCAGAAGCTTCAAGAGCTAGATGTGCCAGTTAAATCTCTCTTTTACAAAGATGTTCCTGAGGCAGTCAATCATGAATACCAATTTGATTATTCGCTAGAAGAATCAAAGAAATGTTTGGATGAAACCCTCGACTTCCTTAAAAATGTGATGCTGTAAGGCTTCAAAACGCGAAAAAAAGTTGACCCTAATAAAAGGTCAACTTTTTTTAATCTCCTAGACCGATGAAATAGTCATCATCTTTCATTGCTTCTACCGTTCCTAATAGATAGCCATTCCCCACTTGAGAGAAGAAATCGTGATTGCTGGTTCCGGTAGAGATACCATTCATTACGATCGGATTGACATCATTGGCCGTATCTGGAAACAGGGGATCTTGGCCTAAGTTCATCAATGCTTTGTTTGCATTGTAGCGCAAGAAGGTTTTGACTTCTTCCGTCCAGCCGATCGCGTCATACAATTCTTCGGTGTACCGTTCTTCATTTTCATACAATTCATACAACAAATCGTACATCCAGTCCTTCAAACGCTGTTGTTCTTCTTCAGGAAGCTCATTGAAACCTAATTGGAATTTGTAGCCGATATACGTTCCATGTACCGATTCATCACGGATAATCAGTTTAATGATCTCTGCAACGTTAGCCAATTTATTATTGCCTAAATAATAGAGCGGTGTATAAAAACCGGAATAAAAAAGAAACGTTTCTAGAAAAACACTCGCAATTTTCTTTTCAAGGGGAGTACCGTTCTTGTAAATCTCATTGATACGTTCTGCTTTTTTTTGCAGATAGGGATTCGTATTGGTCCATTCAAAGATTCCATCGATCTCGGCTTTTGTATTCAATGTGCTAAAGATAGAAGAATAACTTTTGGCATGGACAGATTCCATGAATTGAATATTGTTCAAAACAGCTTCTTCATGGGGCGTGCGTACGTCTTTACGCAGCTGATCCATTCCGCTTTCTGATTGAACCGTATCGAGCAGTGTTAGCCCGCCAAATACATAACCAACCGTTGTTTTTTCTAGATCTGAAAGTGTCCGCCAATCATCTAAATCATTGGATAATGGAATACGCGTATCTAGCCAGAATTGTTCTGTCAGCTTTTCCCAAGTTGATTTATCGATGATGTCTTCAATCGCATTCCAGTTGATTGCTTCATAATAAGTTTTGCCCATCTTAGGTTCCTCCAATAGTAGTCTTGATACCAGAGACAAGAACAAAAGGAGCCTACCTGATTGTCAGTCGCAAATGCCTTCAACCTTTCGGGAGGATCTCTAATCCATCTCGATCATGCTTTGGTGAAGACAGTTGATTCAATCAGGTAGTTTTTTTGTTCTTAGTCAGTGCTTAGCTTAGCGTGCGTGATTAAATCACACAGCTTTCGCATTGATTGCTGCCGATTTCTTCTGCGTCATCCGTAAAGGTCCGTACATAATAAATCGATTTGATCCCTTTATGGAACGCATAATGACGCAGAATGTTCAAGTCACGGGTTGTCTGTTTACTGGTTTCTTTCCATTCATAGAGCCCTTCTGGAATATCTGAGCGCATGAAGAGGGTCATACTCATTCCTTGATCCACGTGTTTTTGTGCAGTTGCATAAACATCGATAACTTTACGCATATCCATATCATAGGCTGAGCGATAGTAACCAATCGTATCATTGCTCAAGTAAGGTGCAGGATAGTAAATCTTCCCAATTTTCTTTTCTTGCCGTTCTTCGATCATTCGTGTGATTGGATGGATACTCGCACTTGTATCATTGATATAAGAGATAGAACCATTTGGCGCAACGGCTAAACGGTTTTGGTGGTACAAGCCGTCTTTTTTGACTGCTTCTGCCAATGCGGCCCAATCTTCTCCAGAAGGAATAAAGACACCGTCGAATAACGCTTTGATTTTGTCTGATTTTGGTTGGTAATCCCCTGTGATATAGTCTGTGAAATAGCTGCCATCCGCATAAGCTGATTTCTCAAAGTTATGGAACACTTCGCCCCTTTCTTTGGCGATGTTATTGCTTTCTACAAGTGTCCAGTAGTTGAGCAACATAAAGTATAAGTCTGTGAATTCTAATGATTCAGGAGAACCATATTCCATTTGATTCTTCGCAAAATAGGTATGCAAGCCCATTGCACCTAAACCAATCGTATGGTTCAACGCATTTCCATTTTGAATAGAAGGAACAACGTCGATGTCAGAAGCATCTGTAACAAAAGTCAACGCGCGAGTCATGGCACGGACGGATTTTCCAAAATCAGGACTGTCCATCAAATTGACGATGTTTGTTGAACCAAGATTACAACTAATGTCGGTACCAAGTACTTCATATTCTTGCTTGCCGTTGATCACAGAAGGTTCTTGCACTTGGAGGATCTCGGAACAAAGGTTACTCATAATGATCTTGCCGTCGATTGGGTTGGAACGATTGGCCGTATCAATATTGATGATATAAGGATAGCCGGATTCTTGTTGCAATTTCGAAATTTCGTTTTCAAGATCCCGGGCTTTGATTTTGGTTTTACGAATTTTAGGATTCATGACTAAATTGTCGTATTCTTTGGTGATGTCGATATAAGAGAACGGGATACCGTATTCTTTTTCGACACTATAAGGGCTGAATAAATACATATCTTCATTTTTACGGGTCAATTCATAGAATTTATCAGGAACGATCACACCAAGAGAAAGAGTCTTGACCCGGATTTTTTCATCCGCATTTTCTTTTTTGGCAGATAAGAAACTGATGATGTCTGGATGGAACACGTTGAGATAGACGACACCAGCACCTTGACGCTGTCCTAGTTGATTGGAGTAGCTAAAGCTATCTTCGAACAATTTCATGACTGGCATCACACCGCTAGCAGCTCCTTCGTAACCTTTGATAGGCGCGCCAGCTTCCCGCAAGTTAGACAACGTGATCCCTACGCCGCCGCCGATCCGAGAAAGTTGCAATGCGGAATTGATCCCCCGACCGATTGCGTTCATATCGTCGGTCAACTGGATCAAGAAACAAGAGACCAATTCACCTCGGCGTTTGCGGCCAGCATTCAAGAAAGAAGGCGTTGCCGGTTGATAACGCTGATAGATCATTTCATCAGCCAAAGCCAAAGCTAATTCTTCATCGCCATCTGCAAAATAGAGAGCATTGAATGCCACACGGTCTTCATAACTTTCCAAATAGGCTGTTCCGTCATTGGTTTTCAATGCATATTGAGAATAAAATTTGTACGCTGCCATGAAGGACTTGAAGGTAAAATGCTGTTCAGATAGAAACTGATAAAGTTCTTCGATAAACGCAGGACGATACTTACGAATGAAAGCTTCTTCTAAGTAGTCATGTTCAATCAAGTAATTGATTTTGTCAGTAACTGTATCGAAAGTCATCGTATTTGGCTCAACATTTTCTTTGAAAAAAGCCGCTAGTGCTTCTTTATCTTTGTGTAGAGGGATCTGTCCATCAACGGGGCGGTTGATTTCATTATTCAATTTAAAGTAGCTTACATCCTTGATTTCTTTTAAGCTCATAAAAGGCAACCTCTTTCCTTGTTTTGATCGTATAAAAAAGGATCTGCAGGTCTTGACGACTGACAAATCCTCCAAAAACACATTGGTTAAGTTACTGCTTAGCTGGCCAATTGACGTAATTGATCCGGACGGAAGCCAATGATTGTTTGTGCATCAGAAGTGATGATCGGAACGCTTTGGAATCCTTGTTCTTTCAAAAACTCAATTGCTTCAGGCTGGTTGTCAATATTGATTTCTTCAAAAGAAATATGATTATCGCTTAAAAAGCGTTTTGCCATTTTACATTGCATACAGTTGTTTTTTGAAAATAGTTTAATATTCATAATGATTTCCTCCGAGTCAGTAGTAGTTATAAATCTAGTATAAATAAGTCTAGGAGAAAGTCAACGAAAAAACACTATATCTAGTGCTTGTGAAAATTACATACACTATTTATAGTGTTTATCTGGTTTTTATACAACCGAAAAAAGCCGATTTTTCCTAGGAAATCGCGATTTATAGCCAAAAAGATCCGAGAATATGCAATGGATGTGAGTAAAAAAAATTCGAATTGTGAACGAACTTTCAAGTTCATCTGTGAAACAGATTGACTTTAGTCCTAAATCGCTCTATTATAATGATAATCATTCTCAATTGAACGGATAAATAATAGGAATCTTTCACAAGAGGAGGAAGAAATCATGAAAATGGCGCAAACAGAGGCTTCCAAAATATACCAAATCGAAGCGATCGCGACACCAAAGAACGTCACGGCGCATTTAAATGATTTGGGTCTTCGGGTAGGCGTTGACATTCTCATGGTTCAAAAAAACCGCAAAAGCGGCATCATCTTGCATCGGGACAACCGGATCGCATTGGATGCCAGCGTCATGGAGCAGATTGACGTGTCCGAAAGACAACAGCAGACGGTTTTGACTTCTCTAGATCAATTACATGTAGGAGAGCAGGGCAAGGTGGTAAAAATTGCAACGACTGGTGCTTTGCGGCGGCGATTGATGGATATGGGGATCACCAAGAATGTGCCGATTCATATCGTGAAACTAGCGCCACTAGGTGATCCGATCGAGATTCGCTTAAGAGGGTATGAATTGTCGCTGAGAAAACAAGAAGCAGCTTTCGTCTTTGTTGAAAAAGGAGTAGAGGAATGACCTATCAATTCGCATTAGTCGGCAATCCCAATAGCGGCAAAACTAGCACCTTCAACCAACTGACGGGGGCCAAGCAAACCGTTGGGAACTGGCCGGGAGTGACAGTCGAACGAAAATCAGGAAAGCTCCGTAAAGCCAAAGAAATCACGATCCAGGATTTGCCGGGTATCTATTCATTGTCTCCTTATACTCCTGAAGAAGTGATCTCGAGAAATTATTTGGCAGAAGCCCCCATCGATGCTGTCTTAGATATCGTTGATGGAACGAACTTGGAGCGGAATCTCTACCTCACTTTACAATTGTTGGAAATGGGTCTGCCTACAATAGTGGGAATCAATATGATCGATCTCTTAAAGCGCAAAGGGATCCAGATCAACTTTGAGAAGCTGTCCTATGGTCTAGGCGTACCTGTTGTTGGCTTCAGTGCTTTAAAACAACATGGATTGAATAAGCTGATTGATGCCGCAAAGAAAAAAGCTGGGAATGGCGACTCAGTGGTTGTCTATGATTCCCGTTTGGAGGCTGCCTTAGCAGAGATCAAGGCCCTTTTGCCCGAAGAGATTTCTGAAAGCAAACGACGTTGGATTGCCATCAAACTGTTTGAAGGCGATGAATTGATTCGTCAACAAGTCACTTTGACGCCGAGCAATGAAAAAGAATTAGCGGAAATTATCAAAATCACGGAAATGATTTTTGACGAGCACAGTGATGCGATTATAGTAAACGAACGGTATGAATTCATTCAGCAGTTGTTGGCTTTAGCAACGATCAAGGAAGAGGAATACCGCTTGTCCTTAAGTGATAAAATCGACCGTGTGTTGACCCACCGCCTACTGGCACTACCGATTTTTGCCTTTTTCATGTGGGGAATCTACTTCTTATCTATCCAAACGATTGGCACGATGGGCACAGACTGGGTCAATGATGTGTTATTTGGCAGTTGGGTTCCGGATATTCTACAGCAGTTGATGAACCAATGGCAGGTGGCACAATGGCTGCAAGAATTGATCCAAGATGGGATCGTGGCAGGTGTCGGGGCTGTCCTTGGATTTGTCCCTCAAATTTTTGTGCTCTTTTTTTGTTTGGCTTTATTAGAAGATTGTGGCTACATGGCACGAATCGCTTTTGTGATGGATCGTTTGTTCCGGAAGTTTGGCTTATCTGGGAAATCCTTCATTCCGATGCTGATCGCTACTGGCTGTGGGGTTCCAGGAGTCATGGCGAGCCGAACCATCGAAAATGAAAAAGATCGTCGTTTGACCGTTATGGTCACGACTTTTATGCCTTGTTCTGCCAAACTGCCAATCATTGCACTGATTTCCGGGGCGTTCTTTCCCGAAAGCTCATGGGTCGCACCATCGGCTTACTTCATTGGGATGGGAGCCATTGTTTTATCAGGCATTGCATTGAAAAAGACCGCTCTCTTTGCCGGCGATCCAGCGCCTTTTATCATGGAATTGCCTGCCTATCATTTGCCGCAACTAGGAACCGTGTTGAAAAGTGCGATTGATCGGGCCGTAGCTTTCATCAAAAAAGCCGGAACGATCATCTTCGTTGCATGTATCTTTATCTGGTTTACTTCTAGCTACAACTTTACCTTTGATCGAGTGGGGGAAGAAGAAAGCATCTTAGCCTTTTTCGGCCGTTTGTTAGCACCGATTTTTGCGCCACTAGGCTGGGGCACTTGGCGAGGTGCCGTGGCGACCATTACAGGATTGGTGGCAAAAGAAAATGTCATCGGGACTTTTGGGATTTTGTACGGCCAAAGTGGGGTTTCTGAAACCGGTACAGAGATCTGGCAAGTGCTGCGAGGCGATTACACCCCAGTAGCCGCCTACTCCTTTTTGATTTTTAACTTATTGTGTGCCCCTTGTTTTGCGGCCATCGGCGCGATCCATCGTGAAATGGGGGATAGCAAGTGGACTTGGTTGGCTATTAGTTATCAGTGTGGACTGGCTTATTGTGCAAGTCTGATTGTTTACCAATTCGGGCATATCTTCTTTGAAGGAGGGCAACTGACAGTAGGAACCTTGGCAGCGTTGATTGTTCTTGGTTTGTTGCTGTTTGCTCTGATAAAGAGACCCCAACAAAAAAATTCACCACTATTACAAGTAGTCGGAGAAGTAATAGGAGGCGAAAAATGATTGCAACGATTCTTTTAAGTCTAGTGATCTTTGGCTATGCAGGAAAAGTGCTTTATCGAATGGTCAAAAAAGGCAGTTGTTCTGATTGCCATCAAAGCTGTCCGGTAAAGCATGAAGAGAAAATCTAAAATCATCCATGAATCTAACGCCAGTTTTATTAGGTAACTAGCGAGTATGAGTAAAGCAGTTAGGCAGAAATGCCTAGCTGCTCTTTTTATGAGAAAGGGCTATCAAAAGAACTGTTTCTTTAGTATGATTAATTATATATATAATATTTATTTGCTATATATAGTTCTTTTATCGAAAGGAAATTAGCGATTTTAGCTCATTCAAAGCAGAAAAGCAAGAAACCGTGCAATGCATAACGTGATAGGTAATGAGAAAATGTTGACAAAGAAGGCTAATATTGGGAAGGCGGAGAGCAGCAATGAGGCAGCAACGAAGGATTGAACAACGGAAAAGACAGCTTCTATGGGCATTGAGCATAAGTTTACTGCTTGTTACGATTGCCGTTAGTTATTGGCTGATTCACACCATGCGTACTGGGACTGATTCGTCAACAAGCTCCCCAGATAACCAAGTGGCACTGTCTACTTCCAGCCAAGAAACAACAACGGCCTCTCAATCGTCGAAAATCACTCTGACAGCAAGTGGCGATATGCTCTATCACAGACCAGTTTATATGAGTGCATTTGATGGGAAACGCTATGATTTTGACAATGACTTTGAGCAGGTGCAACCGTTGATCGCTTCTGCCGATATTGCTTTTGGTGACTTTGAAGGCACCATCAATCCCAACAAAGAACTAGGCGGTTATCCTACCTTTAATGCGCCTCCGAATGTAGTAGAAAGTATCAAAGCAGCTGGTTTTGATGTGATTGATCTAGCCCATAATCATATTTTGGATACTGGAATCGAAGGGCTTAAAACGACTGCTAATGCTTTTCAGGAGATTGGATTGGAGCCGATTGGTGTCAATGTAAATGATCAAGGGATATTCGTCAAAGAAGCCAATGGCATCAAAGTAGCGATGCTGGCTTATGCTTACGGATTCAATGGCAATGAAGCTAGCTTGGCACCGGAAGAATATACGACCTATTTAAAAGATTTATCCATGGAAAAAGTAGCAGCTGAAATCAAAGAGGCAGAGAAAGTAGCCGACATCACCGTTGTTATGCCGCAACTCGGTGTAGAATATTCCTTAGAACCTACAGAAGAACAGCAGAAGATTTATCGACAAATGATCGACCTCGGAGCGGACATCATTTTTGGCGGTCATCCACATGTCGCTGAACCAACAGAAATCATCGAAAAAGACGGCGAGAAAAAATTTATTCTCTATTCAATGGGAAATTTGCTATCCAATCAACGCTACGAAACAGTCAACAACTATTGGACCGAGCGAGGGGTCATTCCAGAAGTCGAGCTCACAAAAGAAGGTGATCGTACATTTTTGAGTGATATCAAGCTGCATCCAACATGGGTCTCTAAAGAACCGATCCCTGATCGTAGATATAACGATCCGGAGTTTGGCACTACCGAAGCCTATGATTTTCAAGTTGTACTGGCAGAAGAATATCTTCCTGGGGGGAAGTATGCGGATAAAGTACCCGAAGACAAACGCCAGCGAATCGAAACCGCGTATCATGAAATGATGGAGCTGCTAAATTTAAAATGGAAATAAGCAGCTGAATCTGTCTCACTAACCTATGACATGTATTAAGCAGACATCTTTTGAATCAAGATGTCTGCTTTTTTCTGTTTTATTCAGTGTTTAGATCAATGTGCAGCAGATCTTAAGAAGCATTTAGTCCAATTTTTCTAGTAATGGTACCTATAAGTTGAACAGAATGACAAAAACTGAGAGAGGGATAGCTGTTGTAAGTTGGTAAAACAGCAAAATTCAGCAAATTTCATTGGCTACAGTTCAGTTTTTCAAGCTTTTTTCTAGAAGAGATGAACGCAATCACTATTGCCGGTACCAGTGATATTGCTTATAGTAAACGCATACAAGAAGACTCGAGAATTCTTTGTACGAGAGGTGGTTAACTTTGTTAAGCGAATTATTAAAAGAAGACTATATCCAATTGGATATCTCAGTAGAAAATTTTGACGAAGCAATCAAAGCATCCGCACAGCCGCTATTGACTGCCGATGTCATCGAGAATGAATACATTTCATCCATCCTTTCCATTTATCATGAGATTGGGCCTTACATTGTTATTACGAAACAAATTGCGCTGCCTCATGCACCCATAGAGAAGGGTGCAAAGAAATTAGCATTAGGATTCACTCGATTAGAACGACCCGTCATTTCTGGTCATGAATCAAATGACCCCGTCAAGTTTTTGTTTCCTCTTAGCGCACCAGACAATGAATCCCATATTTCATTGTTATCCGAACTGGCTGAGTTGCTGGGCAACAAAGACTTTCTGGAATTATTAGGAAGGATGACCGAAAAAAAAGAGCTAATCGCATTTCTAAAAAAATTTGAAGGAGAGAATAACTATGCATAAAGCATTGATTGCCTGTCGAGCAGGCGTAGGCTCAAGTCTGATGTTAAAAATCAAAGTGAATGAAGTCATCCGGGAAAACGACTTTCCAATCGAGGTGGAACATGCGTCTTTAGATGCTGTCTCCGGCTTTACGGGAGATTTGATCATTACTTTGACAGATGTTGCCAATGAATTAAGAGAAAAAAATTTACAGCAAACCATTATTGGGATCAACAACATCGTTGATAAGAAAGAAATCAAAGAAAAAATCGCAGCCGCATTAGTCTAAAAATCAATGAAGGAGAAACGCTCATGGATTTAATTATCAGTTTTCTTAGTACGCCAGCCGTACTTTTAGGTTTAGTTGCAATGATTGGGTTATTGGCCCAAAAAAAATCAATGACCGAAGTGTTGACTGGAACCTTTAAAACCATCATCGGTTTCTTAGTATTCAGTTCCGGCGGTTCGATCATGACTGGCGCACTACAGAATTTCAATACCCTATTCCAAAAAGGGTTCAACATCGTAGGGGTCGTTGCATCGCCAGAGGCCGCCACTGCACTAGCCCAAACAGAATTTGCATTTGTGACCAGTTGTACATTGATTCTCGGCTTTTTGATGAACTTAGTCATTGCTCGAATCACGCCATTTAAAAATATTTTCTTTACCACAGGACATAGTTTGTTTTTCGCTTGTGTGTTGTCATTGATTCTAAAGGCTCATCAGTTTGCTGATATTCCAGCGATATTAATTGGCGGAACATTACTCGGCTTTTTCTCTGCTGCGTTACCTCAGCTGTGCCAACCATTTATGCGGCGCATTACTGGCAGTGATGAGACCGCCATTGGACACTTTAACATGGTGGGTTATGCATTGTCTGGTTACATTGGGATGCTATTTGGTAAACACAAAGATAAAACAACGGAACACATCAATTTTCCTAAATGGTTATCCTTTTTTAGAGACTTCTTGATGGGCGTTGCGGCAGTTATGCTAGTGCTATTCTATATCTCCGCATTAAAAGCGGGGCGAGATGTCACTCAAGAATTAGCAGGAACGACTCATTGGCTGGTCTTTCCTTTCGTGCAGGCATTTACCTTTACTGCGGGGATGTCGATCTTGATGACCGGTGTTCGCATGTTCTTGTCCGAAATTACGGCGGCATTTGTTTCGATCTCGGAAAAATTCATTCCAAATTCTCGTCCGGCATTGGATGTGCCAACTGTTTTCCCGTTTGCACCAACAGCAGTCATTGTAGGGTTCTTATCCTCTTATGTCGCTGGCTTATTGGGGGTGCTGATTATGGTAGTCTTCAAGTTTCCAGTCGTGATCATTCCAGCAGCCCATATTTGTTTTTTCTCCGGAGGAACAGCCGGCGTTTTTGGAAACTCTACTGGCGGTTGGCGGGGAGCGATTGCAGGGTCCTTTGTCATCGGGCTGTTACTCGCCTTTTTACCAACAGTTCTTTACCCGGTGTATGGTAGCTTAGGCATCGAGGGATCGACATTCCCAAATATCGACTACAACGTCATGGGAATCTTATTAGATAAACTATTAAGTTTGTTTGGTCAGTAATCGATCGCTAAGACATTTGTCATCAGCTGAACTTCTGAATCTTTGCACGCAAAAAGAACTATCTCAAAGTGTGCAAAGATTCAGTGAAAACGAATCAGTGACAGAAAGGATTTTCTATGGAAACAACGAATTTAGCTTATTTTTTGCAAACAACCAAAGATGAGCTTACAGCTTATTTGAATGAGATCAATCAACAACAGTTGATCGATGCAGCTGAACTGATCGTTGCTGCGAAAAAAAAGAAGGGGCGTGTGCATGTGACTGGCATCGGTAAGCCAAGTCATGTTGCGGAATATATAGCAGCTTTGCTTTCTTCCACAGGCACTCCTACCTATTTTTTAGATGGAACTGAAACGATCCACGGCTCTGCCGGACAAGCCGAAAAAGGGGATGTCGTGATTGCTATTTCCAATAGCGGCGAAACAGAAGAATTGAAAAAATCGCTTCTTACTCTGAAAGCTTTAGGAATAAAAGTCATCGGAGTGAGTGGAGGTATCGACTCATGGCTGCAAAAACATTCCGATGCCTTCTTGTTTGCTGGCATCACGAATGAAGGAGATCCGTTGAACAAGCCCCCACGAATCTCGATATTGGCAGAAATCATCGTTTTACAAAGCTTGTCGATTTTACTGCAGCAAGAAGCTGCCATTGATATTGATGATTATTATGCATGGCATCCTGGAGGAAGCTTAGGGAGTGCTATCATGCAAGAAAGAAGTGTCGAAGAATGAAGATCGAAGGAATCATTACAGCCATGGTCACTCCTTTAGACGAGCAGGGAATCGATCGAGCAGCCACTAGAAGGCTAGTCAATCAATTGATTGCGAAAGGGATCCATGGGTTATTTATTTTAGGGACCAACGGGGAGTTTTATGCATTGTCTCATGCTGAAAAGCTCGAATTGGCAACGATCGTTGTGGAAGAGACTGCAGGTCGGGTACCAGTATTTGCAGGAGCAGGCGGGATTTCGACAGAAGCTGTCATTGATTTAGTGAATGAATTTCAAACCATTGGAGTCACAGCGGCTTCCATTATCACTCCTTATTTGATCAAGCTTACGGATCAAGAAGTGATCCAACATTACAAAATGATTGCTGCAAAGACAAAGCTCCCATTGATTCTCTACAACATTCCTAAAAATACTGGCATTTCGATCAATGAAACCATTTTTAAAGCATTGCTGAAAATACCCACTATTATTGGTATCAAAGATAGCAGCGGGGATATAGAAAACCTCAAAAGCTATCTCAACTTGAATGGACGAGATGACTTTTCTATTTTAGTAGGTTCTGACTCTTTGATCTTGCAAGCATTGGAATGTGGAGCTGATGGGGCAGTCGCAGCGACTTCAAATGTCTTAACGACAACTGACTTATCTATTTATCACGCATTTAAAATGGGAGAGATCCAGCAGGCAAGAAACTATCAATTAAGTATTGAAGACTTTCGCCGTATCTTAAAGTTCGGTACAGTACCCAGTGTCCTCAAATACAGCGTAGGTTGGATGGGGATTCCTGTTGGTGATCCTAAGCTGCCGGTGCTGCCAGTAGGTGAACAGGACTATCCAGAGATTCATCAAGTTTTAGCGGAATATCGAAAAGTGGAGGGATTCAATGAATAAGAAGCTCGCGATCCTCAACCGGATCCATAAAGAAAAAATCATGGCCATCGTACGGGTCGAAACAGTGGAACGAGCCGTTGAAATTGTTGAAGGCTGTAAAGCCGGTGGTATAACTTGCTTGGAAATCAGTTATACGAATAACAATGCCGGAGAAATCATCAAGCAGTTAAAGGAAATCTATCAAGATGAAATCGTTGTCGGTGCTGGAACCGTATTGGATAGCGAAACCGCCCGGGATGCGATTATAAATGATGCTGAATTCATTATCTCACCAGCTTTTTCCAAGGAAGTCGCACAGATAAGCAATCGCTATCAGATCAGCTATATGCCAGGCTGTACTTCTATCTCTGAGGTTTTAGAAGCTCTTGAAGCAGGGGCGGATATGATCAAAGCATTTCCAACGTCTTCTTTACATGGGCCCGGGATCGTCTCAACGATCAAAACACCATTGCCGTTTGTCCCGATCTTATCTTCAGGTGGCGTTTCTTTGACAAATGTTACAGAGTGGTTGAATGCTGGTGTAGAATGTATGGGAGTTGGAACATTATTGACAAAAGGCTCGCAAGCAGAAATCGCGAAGAATGCGACACGTTTGCGCAAGGAGATTGACACATTTATGGATTAACAAAGAGGGGAGTGAGGATCATGATCGATCAACGCACATTACAGCTGATACAGAAAATGATTCAAAAACCATTGATGGAGCAAGAGGAGATGATGCGCTTCTTTTCTCTGTCAAAAAATCAACTGGATTATGCAATTAGAAAAATCAATGAACTATTAAAAGCCAACAAACAGCCGTTGATTCGATCAGATCCTTATTTTATTCAATTAGCACCAAAAGCAAAAGCTTTTTTTCTGAATGATTTCCTAAACAGTGCTGTTTATACCCAGTATGAGATGAATAGTGAAGAACGGAAAAAATATATTTTTCTGATGTTGTTTTATTATGAATCAGACTATCTCTCTGTGAATCATTTCTTATCTGCGCTGCGTGTCGGCAAGACCACCTTTATGGCAGATATAAAAAAATTAGAAAAAGAACTGGCTCTGTCAATGATCACCATTGGTTATACGCGAAAAAACGGCTATGGGTTGATGGGGAATGAAGAAAATCTGCGCAATTTTTTTATGAAGATGATGTTTCATGATTTTGGGGATAATCAGGAGGAGTTTGTCTATCACTATTTCTTGGTCAATGAAAAAATTGATGGCTTCTCGCAGATTGAAGCTGCTGCAAGGGAAAAACTAAAAACTTTTTCGTTAGAGTTAGTAGAAAATCGCTTGAATGAGTTTTCTTATTTGTTTACGATGATGCTTCCTCGCTTAAACAAGCAGTGGTTAGTTTTTTATGAAACCTATAATTACCAAACATTTTTTCAGATGAAAGAATATTTGTTTGCAAAAGAATTATTAGCAGAATTTTCCATCACAAATAAATCAGCCCAATTGTATGTCTGTGGGTGGCTGCTGGGGATGGCGCTAGGGGATACTACCTACCCATCAGCGGATTTTTCGATTATTCATGAATTGGTCGAGCGCATCATCAAACGCTTTGAACTGTTGTCTGGTATCCGCTTTAAAGACCAGCAAAAGGTCATCAATCAATTGTATAGTCACTTTCGACCAGCCTATTATCGCTTGTTTTTTCAATTGCCGATCATCAATCCCTTACATAAAAAGATTATTAAAGAATACGAAGATTTGTATCAGATTGTTCAAGAAACATTACGTCCCATCGGAAATCTTTTTGAACGCGGAATCCCAGAAGATGAAATCTCTTTTTTGACCATTCACTTTGCTTCTTTGATTAATGACTTTGATGAATATCAAGTCAATCAAAAAATTGGTGTGATTGTTTGTCCGAATGGAATCGGCAGCTCTGCCATGATCTATAATGAATTAAAAATGATTTTTCCGGACATTATTTTTATTGGACCCATTGAGACCAAAGAACTATTGCTTGAGCGCCCTGAATGTGACCTGATCTTTACTACGGTACCCAATGTCAGTCTTTATGCACTGAAAAAGCCAGTTTATGTGGTAAATCCAATAATGACCAATGAAGAAAGAAATCAATTGATTCAAGAAGTTTACCATCAGCCCAGCGAAGCTATTTCTCTGATTGGGGTGGAAGAACTTATGGCTGTTATCAAAAAGCATGCGACAATCGAAGATGATAAAAGTTTGAAGAAAGAATTGCAATTGCTCCTTACCAGAAGAGAAGTCAATCCAGCTTATTCAGCAACCCTAGGCGAGGAAAGAAAGCCCGTTGCGTTGATTGATATGCTTAACCCACAGTACATTTTGACTAATATAAAAGTACGCTCTTGGGAAGAGGCATTCTATTTGGCAGCAACGCCACTGATCAAGGATCAAGTGATCTCACGTGGTTATATTGATACGATCATCCAAAACGTTCGCAAAGAAGGACCTTTTTTCATTATCATGGATCAAGTAGCATTGCCTCACGCACGGCCAGAAGAAGGCGCGTTAAAGCTAGGCCTAGGCATCACAGTCTTACAAGAACCAGTGATAATCAACAAAAAAGCGTCGATTAAATACATCTTCACCCTCTCAGCAATTGATCACAGCAAACATCTATCTGCCATTGCCGAGCTCGTCGCTTTGTTGGAACAGGAAAGTTTTTTCAACTTACTCGAACAAGAAGCCGATCCTCAACAAATCTTTGACTGGATCGCATCTTTTCTCTTGAAAAATAAGCATATGGTTCCGATGTAATTGGACTGAATAACTACACCAGAGTGATCATCCCCAAAAAATCTAACTTATTGGGTTGCTTCAATAATCAGTGTTGTTTGTGACTCTTTCCACTACAACTGACACACGAAGATGTAGATAAGATAATACCACTGAACAGTCAAAGAGCATTTAGGTTACTTGATGAGAGATCATGCAATAAATCGATCGTGCTTTTAATCAGACGTATACGCTTGAGATAGGTTATTTACATCTAATAAGGACATGGGAATCCTATCCTTATTGAATGAGGCACTATTTAAGTTATTCCGCTGAATCATGCAGTAAACCCGCTTATAACATCCAGCAGGATCATTTTTAATAATTAAATTAACATTTTTCATATAAAAAGAGCGAGAGCAATCATTGCGTATTATTGATTGCTCTTGCTTTTTTTTAGATTCACTCCTTTTTTTAGTCAAAATGAAGGTCGATATGAATTTGGGACAGCCTTTACCGTCAAGTTATACTATCAAAAGATTAGACTGAGGAGGGGTGTGGTGGAAAACAACAATTTAAGAAAAAAAATTAGACGATTTGTCATGATAGCAGTTTTGGCGCTATTGACTATTGGTCTCTTCCAAAAAGAAGTTTTTGCAGAAAACGTCAATACGTTCTCAATCCAACCACTAGATGAGAATGGAAATGTGAATGAGAATGGCTATTACCATATCATTGACGAGCCAGGAAAGCAACGCACTGTTTCAATTCGAGTGTATAACCTTTCTGAAGAAGAAATCAGCGTGAATGTGACCGTAAATCCAGCTTCTACGAATCAAAATGGAATCCCCAGTTATTTAGGGGAAGAAGCGTATGATGCTTCTCTCATTCATCGAATGGATCAACTGGTCGCAATTGAAGAGAGTGAACTCCTGATTCCTGCAGGTTCTTCGGTACTCACAACACTGATTATCTCCTTACCACAAGAAGAATGGGAAGGGGATATCCTTGGAGGCATTCGTTTTACTGAAAAAAAGAATCAGCAGAGTGAACAAACTGTGATTCATGAAGTCGCCTATACGGTAGGCATTCTTTTAAATCGAGTAGGCGGGTCAGCAGTTGAAAATGAATTGTCTTTAAATGAGGTGACCGCGAGTCAGCGTAATTATCGGAATCACATTGAAGCAAATCTACAAAATAGAGCTGCTGTGATTGTTCGCGACATGTCTATTCAGTCAAGCATTTATAGAGAAGGAAGTGGAACCCCTATCTATACATATGACGCATACGAGTTGCGAATGGCACCAAATTCTAATTTCAACTTTGGCATCCCTGCTGGAAATCAGCCAATTGAAGCAGGGAATTATGTTCTAAAGATGCAAGTAACAGCTGATGAAAAAGAGTATCGCTTTGAACAATCTTTTTCCATTACGAATGCGGATGCCCGGAAATTAAATCAAAGTGCGGTCAATCTAGAGCGGACGACATCCTACATGTCATATGGGATATTTGTCGGAATTGGCGTGATCCTCGTTCTTTTGGTGATGTGGTGGACTCGAAGGCGGACTCGGAGAAAAAAGAGAAGAAAACGACCCATGATATAAAAAGGACTGGCTTATCGGAGTCATCCAGCAAATTAAAGAGCATAAAATGCTTAATCGTAATGAAATGAATGAGCAGGATCTTGTGAAACTATGAAGGAACACCCCGTAAAATGAACTTCAAAAGGATAACGGAGGAAAGAAAATGAAAAAAACGACACGAACATTATCAATTGTACTTTTAGCAGCTAGTCTTGGATTGGGTAGCAAAATGGGGGATGCGGCAACTTATGATGACGCAGCGAATATTACGACTGAAGGAAAAGTGAATATCTTGGAAAATGACTCTTCAAACCCAGTCGTTCCTGACCCGGAGAATCCAGGAAATGAGGTTACTCCCGAAGAACCAACCAATCCTTATCCGGGACTTTTACGGATCAACTATGTATCAAACTTTGATTTTGGTCAGATTCAAAATGTCTCGCGTGCGATTGAACAAAAAGCACGGCTCGATCATGTGTGGGTAAACGGTGAAGAAGTCTCGCGTGTGCCTTTTGTCGCGACAGAAGATCGCCGAGGAAGTGAACGGCTAGGATGGGAATTACAAGTATCACAGCCGAATCAATTGGCAGATGCGAGTGGTCATGAATTGATTGGGGCAACGATTACTTTATCCGGGCTGCGTTATGTGAATGCAACGGCTGCTACACCAATAGTCAATCAAAATGAGATCGTCCTCGGAGCAGCGGCACAAACGCTAGCCACAGCAGATGCCGCGCAAGGGTCAGGTGCTTGGGCATTAGCATTAGGACAATCAAATGGAGAAGGGCATACTGACGGTGTTGTATTGCGTATACCAGCCAATACCACAGCAAACAATACTGAATATTCTACTGCGATTGTTTGGGAGCTGGTTGCGGATCCGACTACAGGAATAGGTGGATAAATCACCCTAAATTCTTCTGGATTAATTTGAAGGGAAAGGCGCGATCAAATGAAAAGAAATGTCCTTATCACCATAGCAAGTTTACTCGTTACAGGGCACTTGCTTCCCTCGACAATCCTAATTGCGGAAACCGTTGATGCGTCAGAGAGGCAAAGGGCAGAAGACCAAAGTTCCACTCTTGATTCAGATGAACATCAATTTTTTGAACCCGTAGATGCAGAA
Organism: Enterococcus sp. 125944; assembly: GCF_051909435.1. Classification (NCBI taxonomy): domain Bacteria; kingdom Bacillati; phylum Bacillota; class Bacilli; order Lactobacillales; family Enterococcaceae; genus Enterococcus; species Enterococcus sp. 125944. The sequence goes on from NZ_JBQASY010000007.1 coordinate 31,352, forward strand.
GATCATGCGGCTGATGAATCAGAGGGAAACTTAGATTTGCTTGATTCAGGGTTGGATGAAGAGAACATTGATCCTGAATTAAGCACGATTCCAGACAGAACGGAAGAGTCTAAAACGATTCAACCAAGTGAACATAGCGGTTATTCTGACGAAACTGTGCTCACAGCCGAAGCAGTCCCTCAAAAGATAGGACTAGGTGGGAAATTTGTCGAGGAACGACTGAATGAGTTAGTGACAAACGTCAGGCTGAATGGAGATGAAGTCGCAGATGAGGACTTTAAAGTCACTCTTTTGAATCAACCGAACACCACTTTCCTGGGAAATCTGCAAGTCCCAATCACCGTCGTACATGTAGAAACACAAGCAGCGACTCAGATAAATGTACCGGTGGAAGTGATATGGGGCCACTCGATATTTTCACGAGAAGCAGCAATCAGTGCTAGCACTGGAGTAATCAGTCTTCATATCAATGATAACGGACCATCTCTTGTTGCATCAGAAGGATTTGGCAATTCTTGGCCGAATCAAGTTACATCAAGACCACGTTATACGATTTATCGCAACGATTACACCAACCAAACGCTGCTTCCTTTTTTTACAGTAAACCAATCAAGAAGCAGTGTCGTACAAGCTTGGAACAATGTGTTAAACAATAGTCCGATTGACTTTGGTGATGTGATCGGATTAAGCGTAAATAGGTTCGCAGTAGCCAATCAGAATTACAATGGAGCCAATACATGGGTCACGAGAAATGAAGAACCTGTTCGAGAGGCGATTGGCTGGCCAGAGGCTCTGTATATGATGACACCAAGCGGCTTCCAATTGTTGCGAGTGAATCAATTAACGACGAATAAATTAACTTTTGCAGCTAGCGGTTCAACAGAAGAAATCCTTCAGAGAATGACAGAATTTTTCAATTTCCATGAAGAATTTACGGAACAGGAAAAAGAAGAGCTTTCGTTTGATTTGATCCGTTCTGATGCACTATTACCAGGCAAAGAAGGCAAAGCAGTTGTACAAGTGACACAAACAAAAGAAAATGGATACCGTTTTTCAATGACGTACGAGGTATCCTTTGCAGTTGGACTTGGACGACTGGAGTTGGCGGGAATTGCTCATGGCAATTTTGATTTTGGCGACGTCCTAAAAACGAGCCGTAGACAAAATATTCCAGCGCAAGGAGAGTCTGCTCCAACGATTATGGTCAGTGATTACAGTGATACTGCCCAGTGGAGCCTTTATGCGTCGATGAGCCCTTTTATAAATGAAAGAAATCAGGAGTTAAGAGAGGCAGCCATCGCTTTGAAGGAGTTGAAAGTGATCGAATCTGTTCATACAGGTATTTCCATTCCCAAAAATGATATCCTGTTGGGAACCACCCCTCAAATGATTGCGGCAAGAGATGGATCAGAAACAAGAGATGAATACGGAAGAACAATCATTCAAATTGGAGAAGTAAAAGACCAGACATTAACCGGTGTGTCACTTCATTTGCCTGCCAATACACCTGTGGACAAGGGAGAGTATCAAGCAACAATTACTTGGGAACTAGTCGGGGATCCGACGATAGGAGGCATTCGATGAGAAAGAGAGTGGTCGTGTTTTTGGTCGGTCTATGCTTTTTTATCCCCGTCTTTTCAAGGAGCACAGTGATTGGACATGCGACAACAAATGAGAATCGTGCGGTTGTGAGCTTTTACCAAGAGGAAGAACCCACCCAACCGGACCTGAATGATCCAAGAACACTCCCACAAACTGGAAGCACCTATTCTTATATAGGAATGGTAGGCTTAGTCATTGTCTTTGTGATGTGGTACTTAAAAAACAGAGAAAAAAAGTGTAGAAGGACAAATTGAAGATTTCACAGCATGTTTGTAAAAGAGGGACATCTTTCGAGTCAAAGAACAGCAAAAAAAATTGGTTATACCATCGGCAGGCCCTTCATCAATAAGGAATGACGTGTCGTTTTGCAAAAAATCTGGGACTGTGACATAAGTCATCATCCAACAAGTTAAACCGAATAATATACGATTGCTAGGATGGACTCTTCGGACTTTTGCGACGAGGAGCCACTGCACCGCAGGAGCAATACTATATACTGTTCGGATATTGTTACTTGTAGGAGACTTATGGCACAGCCCCAGATTTTTTATTATGAGAAAGGGCTATTTAAAGAACTGATTCTTTAGTATGATTAATTGCAGATAGAAATAATCACATAAATGTTAACTATCTATAAATGAATGCGCAAAAGCGGACATCTGAGCTGGATGAATATCGTCAAACAGATAAAGGAAACGAATACTAGGGCTGCCACCACAGCAGCCATTCTAGCTATACCTTATTACGAAATAAACCCTAGAAAGGTTGGTAAGAATAGCAAACTGTCAGCGAAGAATATTTCTCCTAGATTCGATCAAAAGAACAGGAACTTAGCTAAAAGATAGAAGGAGTGGAAGATGAAGCTTATTAAGAAGAGCCGATTAGTTGAATTTGATTTAACTACCTAATATGTAGTTGTTTTTAGGATTAACTTTCATCCTATCATTGTTTAAGTTGGAACTTCTTGAAAAAAATCTCATAAGAAGATAAGACAATAGAAGAACAGAAATTTGAGGTGACTTGATGAAAAAGTTAAATGTCAATTGGAATCAGTGGGGAAGTAGATTCATTTTTTGGATGAGTATTATCATTGCAACATTGATCATTCTAAACTATCAAATAGTGCTCAATCACTTAGGAAGATTTTTGCATATTTTGGCTCCATTTGTTATAGGATTTATTTTTGCTTACTTGCTGAGTGGATTACAAAATCGTTTTAAAATGTTATTGGAAAAAATTCCGCTTCCAGCTATCCAATCAGCTAGCCATCCCTTGAGTATTGTTGTGTTGTATCTATCGATTCTTTTTCTTTTATTTATCATGTTAAGTTACTTGATTCCATTAATCATTAAAAATATCAACGATTTGATCGCTGCCATGCCGCAAATTCAAGAATCAGTGATTAGGTATGTACAAGAACTTGAGGAAAGGGGAATATTAAGACAAATTCCGTTTGAGCGTTTTTTATCAGAGCTCACGAAGAAGTTTTCCACGGAGAATCTTTCTGCAAACTGGCTACAAGTTGTTTCGTCATTAGGCGGACTTACAATAAATTTGTCAAGCTTCGTCTTGAATAGTTTTTTATCGATTGTGGTTTCTATCTATGTTTTAATTTACAAAGATTCGATAGTGAACTTTGTTTCTTTGGTATCTCAGAAATTAATGTCAAAAACAGTATTTGAAAATTCGAAAAGATGGATCCATACGACACATGTGGTTTTTTATAAATTTATCAGCTCGCAATTTTTAGATGCATGTGTCATTTGGATTTTATCCACCATCATCCTGTCTCTTTTTCAAGTAAAGTATGCCATCACGTTAGGGCTGCTTTTAGGCATTTGTAACATGATTCCATATTTTGGTGCGATTTTTGCATCGTTGGTCACTGGGGTAGTTACGTTATTTACGGGAGGACTCAGTAAAGCAATCACAATTCTGCTGGCTCTATTGATTTTACAGCAAATTGATGGAAATGTGATTGGTCCAAGGATCATGGGTGGCGCATTAAATATCAATCCGATCATCATTATCGTTTCCATAACGATTGGTGGAGCTTATTTTGGTATTGTTGGAATGTTTTTAGCAGTACCTATTGCTGCCATCATTAAAATCATGGTATCTGAGTGGTTAGCTGCTTGAGAAAAGAATAGCTACTAATGTTATTTCTTAGAAATTGACTTCTAACAATGAATTGTCTTAATTCACTGGAGAGAGATAGCATTTTTTACGTATTTTTTAAGTTTGCTAGAATCAGTATATGATTCAAAAACAATGGGTAGATGGAAGTGAAGAACGAGAAGAATTGTTCGTGATAATAAAGAAATAGAAGTGCGTTTTCTTATTTTGAGAACGTACTTTTTTTGTGGATGAATTTAAAACAGCGATTCATTGTTGAGATAATGAAAATAGAATAGATTTAGAGAACTAGATTTAGGGAAATTGACTTCATTTTCTAGTTCTAAATGACAAGAAATTAAACAACTTGAGGAAGATAAAGCGATGTACTTTGAAGAAAGAGTCACCCAAAATATGACGCAAGTATCCAATTTCTAGCAAAACCACGACTACTGTAAGGATACCGATGTAATCATTCTGCTAGTAATAAAGAAAGAAGAAACATTCAATACCTTTTTACGCAAGTATAAAAGAAGAAACAAAAAAATGAGACTACGCACATTCTTTTCTAAACGCTCGAAAGCGCCAAGAATGTACTAGTCTCGTGGGTTTGGCACCCAATGGGCCGTGAGGGGCTCGAACCCGCGACCCGCTGATTAAGAGTCAGCTGCTCTACCAACTGAGCTAACGGCCCGTATCAAAATTACTTTATTATCTTAGCACTCCGACTTTTAAAAATCAATCGTTCTGTTAAAAAAAAATCCGTTTTTTTATCTTTCGTTTCAAAAGAAGACTACCCATAGAGTACATACTCCGTAATACTTATCCCCTTCAAAAATCAAATTCTTTTGTTTTCCTAAATTTTGAGCAGAGGACTACAATCCAATACCAGTATATGGTAAAATTTATCTAGTTATCAAAACCAGATAAAAAGTTTTTGATAAACCAATATTCTGCTATTTAAGATGGAGAAGATTATGGAAAAATTACGTTCAGATTTGTTTGATTGGAGCGAGTCGCTGAATTCCTTTCATTTGCCGCGGTGGGAAGAGCTGCCAACTTTGGAACTGTACATGGATCAAGTCATTACGTTGATCGATCAGTACTTGTCGCCGGTAATCCAGTCGGAAAAACATTCACTGCTGACATCATCAATGGTCAATAATTACGTCAAAAAAGGGATGATCCCACCCCCAGAGAAAAAACGGTATAACCAAAAACATTTGGCATTTTTGATTGCCATTACGATGTTGAAGCAAGTGTTGACAATCCCAGAAATCAAGACGGGAATATTGTTTCAAGGAAAAGTAGTCGGGATACGAAATGCGTACAATTTATTTTGTGAAGAACAGGAAAAAGCCATTTGGACAGTCTGCCAAGAGGCAGCAGGGTCAAAAGAAGCGGTGTCTACCGATCCGATTCCAGTAGAACTGATCGCGATCAAAGGGGCGACCCGTTCGTTTGCAAATAAATTATTGGCAGAAAAAACGATTGAACTAGAAGTAAATTACTTGGAAACGCACAAAGGAGAATCCCATGAATAAAGAGAAAATTGCCCTGCTTGTCGACTCGGGAACCGATGTCCCGGCAGAAATCATGTCACAATATGGTATGTATATGTTGCCATTGCAGATCATATACAAGGATCGGACGTATACGGATAAAGTGGATATTACAGCGGAAGAGATCTATCAACGATTGCCGCAAGAAATTCCTAGTACGTCATTGCCCGATGGCGAAACCATCAACAAGATATTTGATCGGATCAAAGCCGATGGCTATGAAAAAGTTCTGGCAGTCACCATCTCTAGTGGGTTGAGCGGTACTTATAATGTTGTTCGCTTGATGGGAGAACAACGGAATGACTTGGATATTTTTGTTTTAGATACGAAAAATATCGGGATTGGTGCTGGATTACAAGCGATCAGAGCTGCTGAGTTGCTGAATGAGGGAATCACATGGCAAGAGCTCAAAGAACAGCTGCTACAAGAAGTTGTCCGAAATAAGGTCTTTTTCAATGTAGCGACATTGGAGTACTTGCAAAAAGGCGGCCGAATTGGTTTGGTTGCTTCAATTCTCGGAAATGCCTTGAAATTGAATCCAATCATTTCTTGTAATGACGAAGGGATTTATTACACAGTAGCGAAATCACGAGGACGTAAAAAGAGTTTGGACAAGACCGTTGAACTGGTGAAACAGTACATTGGAAATCACAAACAATTTCGCCTAGCCGTGGCCCAGGGGGATGCGTTGGCAGAAGCTAAAGAAATGAAAACTCGTCTTGAACAAGAATTTCCTCAAGTGAAAGAAATTTTCTTTGGACAGATTTCACCGGCACTGGTTGTGCATACAGGACCTGGATTATTAGGCGTCGGAGTGCAGCTGTTAGACGAAACGGGGATTTGATCGAGTGACTGTGATCGTTTTCTAAGAGCCGCTCACAATCATTCATTAATGAATGTTAAAAGGTATGAAAGTTGTCTTTTCAACTTTCATACCTTTTTTTGTGCCGATGAGTGAAAAGAAGCCTGTTTCTCTAGAGATGCCGCAATGGTCAGTGACCTGAAGGGTTTGGCTCTCTTTTGCTCTTCGTTGCTCTCCTTTGCGCCTACTTACTCCTATTTACACCTAAGTTATTTTCGTTGAATAAAACAAGCAGTATAATGATTTCATAGAACAAAGCAACAGTTCTCCAAGGAGACGGATGCTTACAGATGGAGTTTTATGCTATCCGGATTACTTAAGGCAGTATCTTGAGTTGTTTATGAAAAAGGAGTGAGTGACAATGAAAGAATATGTTTTTGAATCAACCATTTATTCTTCTGAGATTGGTAAAGGTGGAGCATACGTGATTTTTCCTTACGATTTGCGGGCTGAATGGAATAAAGGGCGGCTGAAAGTTCAGGCAACATTTGATGGCGTTGACTATCAAGGAAGTATCGTCAATATGGGGTTGAAAAACCAAGACGGAAGTATTTGTTATATTTTAGGAATCAAGAAAGAGATTCGCAAACAGATCAAAAAAGACATTGGCGATACTGTAAAAGTTGTTGTGAAACCTATTACGGAATGAATAAGTTAGCAATCATGAGTGTGAAAAAGAAAGAACATCGATACAAAATTTTCTTAAGAATAAGCATAGATCAAGGCTAAGATTTGAGGAAAGATGAAAACACATCCTAAATCATGTATAATAAGTAGGAAAGAATAAAAAATGAGGTGACATTTTTTGAAAAAGATCCTAGTCGTGGACGATGAAAAACCGATCTCGGACATCGTCAAATTCAATTTGACAAAAGAAGGCTACGAAGTATATACAGCTTATGATGGTGAAGAAGCATTAGAAAAAGTGGCAGAAGTTGAACCGGATCTGATTTTATTAGATTTGATGCTGCCGAAAATGGATGGATTAGAAGTGGCACGTGAAGTTCGAAAAAATCACGATATGCCGATCATTATGGTTACCGCCAAAGATTCTGAGATCGACAAAGTGTTAGGACTGGAATTGGGTGCCGATGATTACGTGACTAAGCCCTTCTCCAACCGTGAATTAGTAGCTCGTGTCAAAGCTAATTTACGTCGCGGTTCTGCTTCGGCGAAAGAAGCAGAAGAAGCACCGAATGCAGAATTGACAATCGGTGATTTGACGATCCATCCAGATGCCTACATGGTAACTAAAAATGGCGAAGCAATCGAATTGACCCATCGTGAATTTGAACTAATGCACTATCTAGCGAAACACTTAGGTCAAGTCATGACACGGGAACATTTGCTGCAAACCGTCTGGGGATATGATTATTTTGGTGATGTGCGGACCGTCGACGTTACCGTTCGCCGTTTACGGGAAAAAATCGAAGATAGCCCAAGTCATCCGAATTATTTGGTCACTCGTCGCGGAGTCGGCTATTACTTGCGGAACCCTGAACAGGAATAAGCTATGAAAAATAAGGTTCGCTTTTTTCGATCAGTGAACTTCAAAATCGCCCTGACTTTTATCTTGATCTTATTGATTTCGATCCAGATTATCGGGGCGTATTTTATTCGCGAATTAGAGAAAACAACGATCGATGCCTTTAAGCGCGACATGGAGGCAAGAGCTAGCACGTTGGTCGTTACTCTAGGTTCAGAACTTAGTCGAATGGACGCCGAAGACAGCCTCGATTGGGATGCAATGAATTCTTCTTTGAACCGGATCCTTTCCAGTACCAACTCTTCTGAGATTTTAGAGATGCGGGTCGTAGATGAACAAGGAATCATTCGGGCAACCACCAATATCAATGATCGAGGTTCAGTGGGTGAAAAAAACGATTACCGAGATTATGATACGAACCGTAGTGAAGTGTTGTATGACGAATCGACAGGACAGCGGGTCTACAACATTGTCCAATCGATCCAGTCGCCTACAGGGGATACGGTTTTAGGTACATTGTACCTGCGAAGCAATCTGGAACAGAAATACAGTGAAGTCAGTGATACTGCCGTGATTTTTGTGACGGCTTCTTTAATTGCTGCAGCGATCTCGATCGTTGTTGCCCTACTTGTTTCCCGATCCATCACTCAGCCGATTGGGGAAATGCGGGAACAAGCCATTCGGATTGCCAAAGGGGATTATAGCCGCAAAGTAGCAGTTCATGGTCAAGATGAACTGGGACAGCTGGCTGAAACATTCAATCAGCTAGGAGAACGTATCGAAGAAACACAAGAAGCAATGGAGTCGGAACGAAATCGACTAGATAGTGTCCTCTCCCACATGACCGATGGCGTCGTAGCGACTGACCGCCGTGGGAAAGTCATTACGATCAATGAGATGGCGATGTCGTTATTGAATGTTACTTCTGAAGAAGCAGTCGGTCAATCGATTCTGACTCTGCTCCAAATCGATGAAGAATACACCTTGCGTAAACTGCTAGAAAGTCCTGATGAAATGCTGATCGAACGGCCCAACAATGACATCGTTGGAACGAATTTGATTTTACGAATCGACTTTTCAATGATTCGCCGTGAGTCTGGATTTATTTCTGGTTTAGTAGCGGTGATGCATGATGTTACAGAACAAGAGAAAAATGAACAAGAGCGGCGAGAGTTTGTATCCAATGTGTCTCACGAATTGCGAACACCTTTGACCAGTATGCGCAGCTATATTGAAGCGTTGAGCGAAGGGGCTTGGCAAGATCCAGAAATCGCACCGAACTTCTTGAAAGTGACATTAGATGAAACGGATCGGATGATTCGAATGATCAATGACCTACTGAGTCTTTCACGAATGGACAGCGGCAATGCGCAACTGCAATTGGAATACATCAATTTCAATGAGTTGGTCAGCTTTGTATTGGATCGATTTGATATGATGGTGACGAATGAGAACAAAAAATATGTGATTCGTCGTGAATTCACCAAACGTGAACTTTGGGTCGAAGTCGATACGGATAAGATGATTCAAGTGATCGACAATATTATGAACAATGCTATCAAATATTCACCTGATGGCGGTGTGATCACAGTCAAATTGATGGAAACCCATAACAATATCGTTTTGAGTATCAATGATCAAGGCCTAGGCATCCCTAAAAAGGATCTTACCAAAATCTTTGACCGCTTTTACCGTGTTGATAAAGCCCGCGCCCGGCAACAAGGTGGTACTGGTTTAGGATTAGCCATTTCCCGCGAAGTGATCAAATCTCATGGGGGAGCCATTTGGGCAGAAAGCCGAGAAAACCGCGGTTCAACATTTTATATCATGTTGCCATATGAACCGTATGAGGAGGATTGGTGGGAATGAAAGTCTCAGAAAAAATGATTCGTTTAGGTCTGATCGTTATGGTTGCCCTAAGCTTTTACTTTTCCTACATGATTTGGCTGAATCCCACCGGTTACGATCGTTCAGTCGAACAAGCTACAGATACAGTCAATACGAGTATTCAGACCTACAAACAAAAAAGTGATTTATTTTTGCCATTGTATTTAACCTGGATCCACCAAGATGAAGTCAAGGAAACCAATTCTGAAACGTTGATTCGTGACGTTCAGGGACTGCTCTCGGATGCTCAAGTCAATGATCTGACGGTACAAAATTATGATTCCAAGTCTTTTTCAGAGGCAGCAACATTGGATGAGGGAGTGACGTTGGCGTATTACACGCCGTTCTTACTAAATGATTACGCGGAGACCTTTGATGTTGAATTGGCATTAGGTGACAACGAAGCCAACAAAATGGCTTTCTCCCGTATTCAAATCGATTTGAAAGAGAATAAAATCCAGTTTGTGAATTTGGAAGAATCACGGATCATTGAAGGCAAGATTGACTGGGATAAAAATGATGTGAATCGCATTTTGAAAGATAATCCAAGAGAATGGACAGCGATGCGCCAGGAAGAATCAGGAAAAAGCAATCAGTTCTATACACAGGACACGATCAAGCTGAAAAAATACAGCTATGTTTCCTCTTTGCAATCGGCGAATCTCTTTCGAGAAGCATTTTTTACTTCGCCAAAAGATGTCAAAGTCAATGATGATAGTGTAGATACTTATTATTATGAAGGTGGACAGAATATGGCGGTTTTGCATGATGATCAAGTAGTCAAATTTGAAACCACTGTTTCAGAAAGTGATGAAACGGATCTGTTTATGCAAAGTGCGGACTATATTCGTCGTTTGGGCAACAATTTCGGAACGATACGCTTTTTTGATCGGTTGAGCAATCAACTAGATTATCGTATTTTTGTAGAAGGGTATCCAGTCTTCAGCAGTGGTGCTCAGGGATTGATGAAAGTAACTTTTTCTAACAGTGGGCAATTAGGGAATCGAGAGATGGCAATCGAATCTAGTTTAAATGCGATCCAAGTGCCGATTCCTTCTGAGACCGAGGTGGAGCTGCCTTCAAGCTTAACCGTTCGCAGTGACTTGCTTTCTGCAGGGGCAGAGACGGATCAGCTGCAGCAGATTATTGTTGGCTATCAATGGGGCGACATCAAAGGGGCTTCTGTCGTCGATTTGACACCAACTTGGTATGTAAAGTATGAGAATAACTGGTTCAATTATCAGGAATTAATGGCTAAATTGACAGAAACGGGGGGAGTTTGATTGGATTTCAAGCGAATCGAATGGATTTTTTTCCTAGCGTTTTTGGGGTTGAATGTCTTTTTGTTCAACATTTACAGTGAAGCCCGCAGTGAACAGCAGAACGTTTTGCAGTCAAATCAGACGATCCCGATTGAACAGCGACTAGCCTCAGAAGACATCAAATATTCAGGAGAACTTTCTGACGAGTATTTGAGCGGGTACTATTTAAGTGGTGAACAAACCGATTTGGCTGCTGCTTTGAAAGAAGCGCAAGGGGACAAGCGGTTAGTCGAGGCGACTACTGTCAAAGGGCAGCAGTTGACCCATATTTCTTCCGGAGGATTCTACATTAGTGATGACACACAGGCGGAAAAGACGGTCAATGAATACCTTCAGCGAAAAGATCAAGTCCTCTATGGAGAGGAATATCACTATATGAAGAACTTGTCGCTATTAGATCAAGAATACCCAACCATTGTTGCCAGTCAGTCCTATGAAAATATCCCGTTCAATGACAGCTCAAGCCGGATCGATATGACTTTAGAATCGTCAGATAAACTGTTGCAGATCGCTAAGTATACTCAGACCCACATTTCCAATATCACCCCGCTGCGGGAGAAAATGACTCTCTATTCAGAGAAAGAAGCCGTCAACACGCTTTATTTGAATAATAAGTTGCCTAGTCATTCTAAGATATTATGGACAGAGCTGGCTTACACAAGGATTTTGATTGTTGGTGATCGGAATGTGTACATTCCGGCTTGGTTCGTTGCTGTCAAAGCAGATGCGGATGAAAATATTCAGATCGAAACTGTCAATGCTTTTAGTAATCGAATCATTACAAACAATGCAGTACAAAAAGTAGAAAATCCATAGAAAAATAGGTATAATGGAACTCGTTGAAAGTAAGAGAGAGGAAGACAGAAACAATGATGAAGGAAAGTGCCTTTCAAGTAAGCATTTTAGCTAGCGGAAGTTCAGGAAATTCGTTATATATCGAGAGCAATAAAAAACGAATCCTGGTGGACGCAGGACTGAGCGGCAAAAAGATCACTTCATTATTGGATGAAGTTGGACGCAAGCCAGAGGATCTGGATGCTATTTTAGTCACGCATGAGCATCGTGACCATATCCACGGCGTAGGGGTCTTGGCTCGCAAATACAAGTTGGATGTCTACGCAAACACGAAAACATGGCAGGCGATGGACAATATGGTAGGCAATATTGCGGTTGAACAAAAACATGTTTTTGAGATGGGAAAAGTTTTGACGATGGGAGATATGGACATCGAAAGTTTTGGCGTTTCCCATGATGCGGCAGCACCGCAGTTCTATCGGTTCCATAAAGATGGCAAATCTTTTGTGATGTTGACTGATACTGGTTACTGCAGTGATCATGTCCGGGGGATTATCAAAGGAGCCGATGCGTATCTGGTCGAAAGCAACCATGATTTAGAAATGTTGCGGATGGGTCCATATCCATGGAGCCTCAAGCAGCGTATTCTCGGGGATCGTGGGCACCTCTCCAATGAAGATGGGGCATTAGTCATGGCAGACATATTGACGGATAATACGAAGCGCGTCTATTTAGGGCATTTGAGCAAAGAAAACAATCTAAAAGAATTGGCCCATCTAACCATGGTCAATACGATGAAAGAACACGACTTAGGTGTCGGTGAAGCCTTTGAGGTTTATGACACTGATCCAGATAAAGCGACCGAATTATTCAGTATTTGAGGATGATTGACTAGCAATTTTTTGTAGAAAAGCAATAGCGATTGAATGCAGACAGTTTTTACAAAGCTAGAAATTTATCTTATAAAAAAACGATGTTGAAATTTTTCAACATCGTTTTTTTGTTTTTAGTGCTTAGGGCACATTGATATAGCCGGCATGAACCAATAGTTGAATGATAATAACTAGTGTATTCATTCCCACGTGGGTAATCATGGATGTCCAGATACGCCCTGTCAACGCGTAGAGTCCAGAGAAAAAGAGACCCAATAGAATATACACCAATAGATGATTGTCGCTGTGGGCAAAGGCAAAGGCAACAGCGCTGACAATGACACCAACCCAGATATTTGAATATTTCGCAATGATTCCCACAAGGGCACGGCGAAATACAAATTCTTCCATGATAGGCCCGCCGATCATAGCGGCAAGGGCAAAAATCGGATTTTGCAGAATAATAGAGATAATATTTTCTGTATTTTCCGATGCCGCTACTTCGCCAAATAGCGACTCAATAAAGACAGCGAAGTTTTGCAAAAGAATGGCAGCAATGATTCCTGTTAGACCATAAATAATAATAGCCGATACTTTTGGCTCCTTACGTTCAAACGATAAGGGTTCATTTTGTTTGAAATAAAGAAAAATCATCAAGATTGCGCCGACGATATACGAAACAGTCGTTGCAGGGATCGTGGCACCACTAGATATAAAAGCGACAGGAATAAAAAATGCGACCCCATAAATCAAAATCGTCGATAGTGCGTATTTTTTTAGAGACATAAGTGAAATCATCACACTCCTTTTTTTCTATTATAGACTACTGACTCATTAGAAACAAAATTTTTCCCTAGGTTTTTGCAGTATGGATCGATAAAAAGAAAAAGCCAAAATAAATTTAATCAAAAGGCTTGCAAAAAAAACAGAAAATGAGTAATATTAATTTTGTGAGTTAGCACTCTATGTGTGAGAGTGCTAATAGAAAATCTATCAAATACAATTGGAGGGATTTATCGTGTTAAGACCATTAGGTGATCGCGTGATTATCGAAGTCGCAAAAGAAGAAGAAAAAACTGTGGGAGGGATCGTGCTTGCTTCAGCAGCCAAAGAAAAACCTCAAACAGGAACCGTCATTGCAGTCGGTGAAGGACGCACGCTAGAAAACGGTGAAAAAGCTCCTGTTGCTGTCAACGTGGGCGAACAAGTTATGTTCGAAAAATACGCTGGCACAGAAGTGAAATTTGAAGGTAACGAATATTTGATCGTTGCTGCAAAAGACATTATTGCAGTAGTTGAATAAAAAATAATTTAGTTGAGGTGAATGAATCATGGCAAAAGAAATCAAATTTGCAGAAGATGCACGTGCAGCAATGTTGCGCGGGGTAGATAAATTAGCAGATACAGTAAAAGTAACCTTAGGCCCTAAAGGTCGTAACGTCGTTTTAGAAAAATCTTATGGTTCACCATTGATCACAAATGATGGCGTAACGATCGCAAAAGAAATCGAATTAGAAGATCATTTTGAAAATATGGGTGCAAAACTTGTTTCTGAAGTTGCATCTAAAACAAATGACATCGCTGGTGACGGAACGACGACAGCGACATTGCTAACACAAGCGATCGTTCGTGAAGGACTAAAAAACGTGACAGCTGGTGCGAATCCATTAGGCATTCGCCGTGGAATCGAAATGGCAACTAAAGTTGCGGTTGAAGAATTACACAACATTTCTTCCATCGTTGACTCAAAAGAAGCTATTGCACAAGTTGGTGCTGTGTCTTCTGGTAGCGAACAAGTCGGAAAATACATTGCAGACGCGATGGAAAAAGTCGGCAATGACGGTGTGATCACCATTGAAGAATCAAAAGGGATCGAAACAGAATTAGATGTAGTTGAAGGAATGCAGTTCGATCGCGGCTACCTTTCACAATACATGGTCACTGACAATGATAAAATGGAAGCTGCTTTGGAAAATCCATACATCTTGATCACAGACAAAAAAATCTCTAACATTCAAGATATCTTGCCATTGTTAGAACAAATCTTACAACAATCAAAACCATTGTTGATCATCGCTGACGATGTAGACGGCGAAGCATTACCAACATTGGTCTTGAACAAAATCCGCGGAACATTCAATGTCGTAGCAGTTAAAGCTCCAGGCTTTGGTGACCGTCGTAAAGCAATGCTAGAAGACATTGCGATCTTGACTGGCGGTACAGTCATTACTGAAGACTTAGGGTTAGAATTGAAAGATGCGACGATCGACAACTTAGGACAAGCAAGTAAAGTTGTTGTGGACAAAGATAATACAACTATTGTTGAAGGTGCTGGCGACAAATCAGCGATCGATGCTCGTGTGCAATTGATCAAAAATCAAATTGCTGACACAACGTCTGATTTTGACCGCGAAAAATTACAAGAACGCCTAGCGAAATTAGCAGGCGGTGTTGCAGTCATCAAAGTGGGTGCACCAACTGAAACAGAATTAAAAGAATTGAAATTACGTATCGAAGACGCATTGAACGCTACGCGTGCAGCGGTTGAAGAAGGTATGGTGTCTGGTGGGGGAACTGCTCTTGTCAATGTCATCAACAAAGTAGCAGCCATCGAAGCAGACGGCGATGCAGCAACCGGTGTGAAAATCGTCTTGCGTGCGTTAGAAGAACCAGTACGTCAAATCGCTGAAAATGCTGGATATGAAGGATCAGTGATCATCGATAAATTGAAACACGCAGATCTTGGCGTTGGTTTCAATGCCGCAACTGGCGAATGGGTAAACATGCTTGAAGCAGGAATCGTTGACCCAACAAAAGTAACACGTTCTGCGTTACAAAATGCCGCTTCTGTAGCCGCATTACTGTTAACAACTGAAGCAGTCGTTGCTGACAAACCAGAACCTGCTGCACCAGCAGCTCCAGCAATGGATCCATCCATGGGCATGGGCGGCATGATGTAATTATACTAAAAGAACCCCTTAGCGAAGGGGTTCTTTTCTTTATGCTTCTATTTCTATGATAGAAAGGAGCCAATACCAATGATCCATTGCTTGCTCATTGGTATATTGAATTCCTTATCATTTTGGCATTCACTGCTAACATAGCTCAAAAAAGATACTCCATATTTTTACACCAAATAGGAATTAACTTCATGTTGAATGATTCAGTGAAGAAGTTTATGATCAATCTATCAAATCTATTTCATTTTCATTCTCTTTTTGAGGCACCCACTCTTCCTACAAGAGTGGGTATTTTTGCTTAAGAAGTAGTCCTTTTACTCAAAATGAACGTGCGCCTTACTAGCTTGATTTTTATTCTAACTAGCAAGGAGCAGTTTCATGTAGCACTTTTTTATCAAGACAGCGGATAGCGCTGCATAATTTCTGTTTGGCCTAAAATGTAATCTACTGAGACATCATAAAAGGCAGCAAGATGCAAAATCGTCATAACGTCTGGTAGACGATCACCAGCTTCGTAATCCAAATAGTCTTCCAACGATACATCGATTTGCTGCGATACCTCTTTTTGCGTCAATGCTTGCCCTTCTCGCAAAAATTTGAATCGGCAACGCAATGTATCCAATAAAAAAGCTTCTTCTAATGTCAATTTGCGTTCCTCCTCGAATGGAAAAATGATTGATGACTTCTTTCCCCATTTCTATTGTAACAACATTCTAGAAATAAGCGAAATGATTCACAACCTCAGAAATAAACAAGGAGAAAAAAAGAAAACAAAGTGCTTGCTCTGGTACGCGTTTCATAGATTATTCTATTCATGAAAGGGGCGTATGAAGATGCACACTTATATGGAAGTAAAGGGAAACAATGGAATACAACGCTGCTATGTTGCACTTGAATTTGATGGGATGAACTTGATTCTCACAAAGCCCAAGGGATTTTTTAGAGAAAAGGTCGCACAAATACCGCTTGCAGAAATTGGACACCTGGTACAGGATGAATATTTTGGTGCGCAACGAATCAGTTTCATTCATCAGAATGATTATTACCAATTTTATGAATGTGGGGCAAGTGTGATAGACTATATGAAAGAACAATTATTTGTCTAAGGAGAAGCGCATGGCGAACATTCGGGATATTGCTAAGTTGACCGGTTATTCGGTCTCAACGATTTCACGAGTCATCAATAATAATCCTTATGTGGATGAGCAGAAGCGTCAGGAGATTTTGCGGGTAATGGAACAAGTCAACTATATCCCGAATCATACTGCACGTGTACTAAGCTCGGGAAAAACGAAGAACATCGGAGTGATTCTCCCATTTGTCAATCATCCGTATTTTGATATCCTTCTAAGCGGGATTACTGCAAGTGCTTTTTCCCGTGGGTATAAGGTGACTTTGTTGCCTACCCGCTATGAACCAGAAATGGAAGAAAAGTACCTGCAGGAATTTGCGGCAAAAGGGTTTGATGCTCTGATTATCACATCGAGAGCAAATCCGCTCGAAAAACTATTGCCCTATCGTGCTTATGGCCGTATCGTTTTTTGTGAAAAGATCGACTCTGTCCAAGATGGATGCACCTATATCGATCGTGAACAATCCATTCGGGAAGTGTTTGCTTATTTGAAAGAAAATGGTATCGAGCGTATTGGAATTACACTTGGAAGAAGTCGTAAGCTGAGCAGCAATTCGAAGATCACAGTTCGTTTGTGTCAGGAATATTTCCCAGCTTTTACCGAAGAATTGATTTTTTGGGATTGTTTGACGGAAGAAGATGGGCGAGAGGCAGCCGCTTTCTTTGCTGATAAAAATGTCCAAGCGATTTTTACCAATGGGGATCAGGTAGCTGCTGGTATCAAATTGGCTTCTTCCTCCGAACGACTACTTATTGGCAGAGACAATTTATTTATTAGTGAAGTTCTTCAATTGTCAACCATCGACTATCATTTGCATGAATGTGGAGAAATGGCGTTGAAGTTAGCAATCCAGGAAGAACAAGGGTCCATCCGGATTCCTTATACGTTTATCAAACGAAGAGGACTTGAGCACACATAATGCGGCTCAAGTCCTTTTTATGGGTCATTAATCTGCGTAATGAGCGATGACTGCCTGTAAACAGCTGGCTGCGCCTTGGCCTGCTTTTTGATCGTAATAGTCAGTAAAACGTGCATCATGAATGTACATTTCACCTAAACTGCGATGATAATCGGCAGAATAAAATGGCGCTGCAAGCTGCAGCCATTTTTTGTGCAACTGGAAGGCTGTTTTTGCCAAAGAAGAAGTCACGTCAAATGGCTCTTGTACCACTTGTTTCAATGTTTGAATTAGTTCGTTTTCGGTTTGTTCCAATTCTTGGTAGGTTTCAAATGACATGTTCTGCCATTTTTGATTGCTTTGTTCAACGACTTCTTCCCCATAAGCGGCACGGATCTCTTCGCCATAGGTTTCTTCATTGGCTGCGAGTTGTTGTTGTTTAAAATAAGTGAATTTTTCTTTATCTGACATAGTCTGTTCTCCTTCATAATAATTGATTGTTTGGGCTAATGTTGTCAATAAGCGATCAAGCGCTGCTCGTTCCTGAGACAATCGGTTGTAATGAGCAACCAACAGTGTTTGAACATCTTGTTTGGGATCATCTAGCAAATGACGGATTTCTTCTAGAGGGAGGCCAAAGGATTTAAAGTACAAAATCTGTTGCAGACGATCCACTTGCTGTCCCCCATAAATACGATAGCCGGCTGAATTGATCCTTTGTGGTTTTAATAATCCGATTTGATCATAGTAGCGCAATGTACGGCTGCTGACGCCAGAAATTTTAGCCAGTGCTGTTATACTATATTCCAAATTTCTCCCTCCTTATGCTCTCATCATAAAGGTTTACGTAACGTCAATGTCAACAAAAAATTTTTTGCTTCGTCAAATTATGTTATAATTATAGCAAAGAAAGGAAGATTCGATGCAAATAGTTTTTTCCGATATAGACGGGACATTTCAGGAAATGGGTCAGCCTGTCCCTGAAATCAATAAAACAGCGATCAACTATCTGAAAGCACAAGGCGATCATTTTGTTTTTGTGACTGGTCGAGGGTATGATCTGGTAGAAGCACTGATGATAGAAGAAGGAATCTCCTGTGATGTCATCTTTGGCAATGGCGCCGGCTTGAAGTTGGAAGGTCAGGCGCCTGTTTTAGCCAATTGTTTGCCGCTAGCTACCTTAGAAGCGGTGATAGCTATTTTAGAGAAAGAAAATGTTTTTTATTTTCTGCACACCGATCAAGGAGTGATCTGCAAAGATCCTGCGGATTATCAAGAACAATTGACCGCATTGACCAATAAATTAGTTACAGATCTCGGTGAGAGAGGGGCGATGATTGCTGAATACAAGCAAGCCTATTTTGTGCATGACTGCATTCATGCACCGGATCTTTTAGCCTACATTCAGGAACGGCCGACGATCAATGTCCTAAAGATCGAATTGATGGAAGCATCGGATGAAAAGATCGAACAGTTGCGTCTATTGCTGCAGACTGAACCAGTCAGTGCGTTTCAGTCATTTGTTCAGACATTGGAAGTTGTTGATCCCTTAGCAACAAAAGGAGCCGCGATCACGAATTTTATGAAGGCTTTCCCTCATGCAAAGAGTTTTGGGATCGGGGATGGTGAGAATGACTTAGCCATGTTTGAAGTGGTAGATGTCTCTGTTGCAGTAGCCAATGCGAGTGAATCGATCCGTAACGTTTGCGATCGTATGATTCCTAGTGCAGCTGACGGCGGAGTCGGCCAATTTATCATGGATGAACTAATACGAGAGGATGTTGTATATGAAATTGATTGAAACACCAGTCAACCAAAATTTGAATTTGGAGACATTTTATCCGGTCATCTCAAAATTTATTTTTGATAAAGTCGCGATTAAATACTACAAACTTTATTCTCTTGATCGAACCCAGATCATGTATGTGGATACTTTTGACAAGATCACATTGGTTTTGATCAACAATAAAAAGAAGATCAGCCGCGGAGAAGTGGATACAGCGATTCATCGCTTACTAAAAGTTGACCGCAAGGATGTCACTGTAGATGTCAATATCCGTAAAAAGATGGAAGCAGCGGGAGTCAAGTTTGCGAAACCTCGCAAAGATATCATCCTAGTTCAATTAGCAGTTGATTAACCATTAGCAGCCTGTGTTATAAGTTGAAGCAAGACCCAATGATTCGAGTGAAACTGGTGGAATACCCCATCGTATCATGAATTTTTTC
Source organism: Enterococcus sp. 125944 (assembly GCF_051909435.1). Lineage (NCBI taxonomy): Bacteria > Bacillati > Bacillota > Bacilli > Lactobacillales > Enterococcaceae > Enterococcus > Enterococcus sp. 125944. Next base: position 51,072 of record NZ_JBQASY010000007.1, read on the forward strand.
GGTCTTTTTCTAACTTATGGCACAGACTTTTTTTGAGGAAAAAAACAAGAAATACTTTCTTTTTTTATTTTTTTGCTATAATAGGGAGAAGTAAGTATGAGGGAGCAAAACGATGCAAAAATTATTTAAAGATGATAGTTTCACTTTGCATACTGATCTCTATCAGATCAACATGATGCAAACCTATTGGGAATTAGGACGTGCGGATTTGAATGCAGTCTTCGAGTGCTATTTCCGTGACATGCCCTTTGAGAATGGCTATGCTATCTTTGCAGGGTTAGAACGCTTAGTCGATTATTTGAACAATTTGACCTTTTCAGATTCAGATATCGATTATTTAAGAGAAATCGGCGGATATCCAGAGGCTTTCTTGGATTATCTGAAAGAATTCAAATTTGCCTGCACGGTTCGTTCAGCTTTAGAAGGCGATCTCGTCTTCAACAATGAGCCGATCATTCAAGTTGAAGGACCTTTGGCACAAGCTCAATTGATCGAAACAGCCTTATTGAACATGGTTAATTTCCAAACATTGATTGCAACAAAAGCTGCTCGGATCAAGTCTGTGATCGGAGATGATCCCTTATTAGAATTTGGGTCTCGTCGTGCGCAAGAACTGGACGCAGCGATTTGGGGAACTCGTGCGGCTTATATCGGAGGTGCGGGTGCCACAAGTAATGTTCGAGCAGGCAAGATCTTTGGCATCCCTGCAAGCGGGACGCATGCTCATTCTCTTGTGCAATCCTATGGCAATGATTATGATGCCTTTATGGCGTATGCCAAGACGCACAAAGACTGTGTCTTTTTAGTCGATACGTATGATACATTGCGCTTAGGTGTACCAAATGCGATTCGTGTCGCAAAAGAACTAGGGGACCAAATCAACTTTTTAGGAGTACGGATCGATAGTGGAGACATGGCTTATATCTCCAAAAAAGTCCGAGAACAACTAGATGAAGCTGGCTTTACAGAAGCTAAGATCTACGCATCAAATGATTTGGATGAAAGCACGATTCTAAGTCTAAAAATGCAAAAAGCCAAAATCGATGTTTGGGGTGTCGGTACAAAGTTGATCACCGCCTATGATCAACCGGCATTGGGAGCCGTTTATAAACTGGTTTCGATCGAAAACGAACAAGGCGAAATGATCGATACGATCAAATTATCCGGTAATGCTGAAAAAGTTTCTACACCAGGCAAGAAACAAGTCTGGCGTATCACACGTAAAAAAGACGGCAAGTCTGAAGGGGATTATGTGACTCTTTGGGACGAAAACCCCCAGGAAGAAAAAGAGTTGTTCATGTTCCATCCGGTTCACACCTTTATCAATAAAACAGTGACAGATTTTGATGCTCGACCTTTGCTGCAAGACATTTTTGTAGAAGGACAGCAAGTCTATCAATTGCCGGATCTTGAACACATCAAAGCCTATGCTACAAATTGTTTGGATTCATTATGGGATGAGTACAAACGAGATTTGAATCCGCAAAAATACCCAGTCGATCTCTCTCAAGAGTGCTGGAATCACAAGATGCGGACCATTGAAAAAGTGCGTACGCAAACCAAAACAGAAATTATTTAATTGGTCCTAGAAAGCTAGGACCAATCTTCAAAAAAATTAGGAGGCGTTTCTATGACATTGCAACAAGAAATCATTCGCGAGTTAGGCGTAGTTCCAACAATTGATGCGAAAGCAGAGATTCGTAATAGCATTGAATTTTTAAAAGCATATCTTCAAAAAAATCCCTTTTTGAAAACTCTTGTTTTAGGGATCAGCGGTGGACAAGATTCAACACTGGCTGGTCGATTGGCTCAGTTGACAATGGAAGAAATGCGCAGTGAGACGAATGATCCCAATTATCAGTTCATTGCGATCCGCTTACCTTATGGAGAACAGGCTGACGAAGAAGATGCCAAAAAAGCCATCGAATTTATCAAACCGGACATTACATTACGAGTGAATATCAAAGCAGCCGTCGATGCGCAAGTGGCAGCCGTCGAAGAAGCTGGCTTACCTGTTTCTGATTTTAATAAAGGCAACATCAAGGCACGTCAGCGGATGATTACTCAATATGCCGTTGCAGGCGAAAAAGCTGGCGCTGTTTTAGGAACAGATCACGCGGCCGAAAACATCACCGGTTTCTTTACAAAATTTGGTGATGGCGGAGCTGACCTCTTGCCGCTATTTCGTTTGAATAAACGTCAAGGACGTCAATTGTTGCAAGAATTAGGAGCGCCGGAAGCACTGTACAAAAAGGTTCCTACTGCTGATTTGGAAGATGGCAAACCAATGATCGCTGACGAAGTAGCACTTGGTGTGACTTATGATGAGATCGATGATTACTTGGAAGGAAAGACCGTTTCACCAAATGCGCAACAAACGATTGAAAATTGGTGGCGCAAAACACAGCATAAACGGCATCTGCCAATATCAATCTTTGACGATTTCTGGAAATAAATCTTTTTTACTCTGTGATAGTTTTTGGTCCATCGCATCTAGGAGAAATTAAATATCCGAACGATTTATGAATGAACCTTCTCTGGAAAGCCTTCGCTGTATCAATCAGCAAGGGCTTCTGGAATTCATAGATTGTTCGGGATTTTTTGTCTTAGTCATAACTCTCGTCAAGGAAGAATGGCAAGAATAAAAAAACAAAACAAGCAAACGGCTCTTTACATTCTAAATCACAAAGCATAAAATACAGGTTATGGTTAGAAAAGGAGGAATGTCCTTCGTGAAAAGAAAGATTCATCCCAATTTGAAGTTGGCAATAAAACTAATCGCTAGTTTTATTCTGATCATCTTTAGTAATCTATACCTACAATGGTGTCAAAACAACCTTTCTGTTGAGCTAGCATTAAAATTTGCTTTTTCTTGGCATACAGAAAAGTTTTTCTTAGCTTGTCTGGTGCTGCTGCTTTTCTACGGATTATTGGCAAGTCTTGCTGGCTCGCTAGGAGTCGGAGCGCTGTTCTATAGTATTGTGATCGGGATCTTGGGTTATGCAAATTACCTCAAGATGGCTTATCGTCAAGAACCAATTTATCCAGATGATTTGAAAATGATTATTCAGTTTGACTTGCTGCATACAATGATCGGAACTGGACCTTTCGTTTTGGCGATGCTTTGTGTGATACTCGCATTGGGAGCAATTATCTGGAGCATTTACCGAAGCCGTAAATTATCAAAAAAGAAACAGATCCTCAGAGGGCTGACAATGCTCGTTTGTACAGTTGGTTTAGTTTATGTTTCGCATTTTAATGACAGCAATAATCTGCTTAGAAAAGCGTATAACCGGACCGCATTATGGATTCCTTATTCACAAAAAATGAATTATTACAATACCGGTTTTATTGGTGGGTTTCTATTCAATCTACGAGTGGAGGCAATGGAGAAACCAGCAGATTATTCTGAAGCTGCGATAAAAGAGATCGCAAAAAAATATACCGCGGAAGCTGCCGAAACAAACAAAACGCGTGACCAAGAAGCGCCAAATATCGTTTATGTCATGAGTGAAAGTTTTTCTGATCCAAGTCATCTAAAAGGACTGACGATCACGGGAGATCCGTTAAAGGATTATTATGCGGTAGCCGATCAAACGATCAGTGGGAAAATGTTGTCGCAAAATTATGGCGGTGGGACTGCAAACATTGAATTTGAAGCATTGACCAGTTTTTCAATGGGGCTGTTGAATCCGCAAATGACCACGCCCTACACGATGTTAGTGCCTAAATTGACACAATTGCCTTCAGTGGTCTCATTCTTGCAAAAACAAGGATATGATGCGACTGCGATCCACCCCTATGATACATCGATGTACAAACGTAAAGATGTCTATGATGTGATGGGTTTCCAAACCTTTTTGGATCAAGACACGATGACTTACACGGACAAGATCGAGAACAATCCTTATATCTCGGATGCTTCTGCTTATAAAGAAGTTCTGTCTCTTTTGTCAGATGAGAAAAAGCCGCAATTCGTTCACTTGGTGACGATGCAGACCCATATGCCTTATGAAGGAAAGTATCAGACATTAAATTATCAAGCCGCAGGCGATGGAAATAGGACTGCTCTTGAAAATTATCTGCAAGATGTTTCTTACAGTAGTACCGCACTAAAAGACTTTATTGAACAATTGAAGCAGCTGAATCGAAGAACAGTAGTCGTTTTCTGGGGGGATCACCTGCCAGGCATCTACTCGGATGCGATTAAAGATCAAAATGATACTGCTGCGCTGCATGAAACGGAATTCTTGATGGTGGATTCTGATGGAACCTTTTCAACTGACACTGTTCCGGTAACGAGTCCCTTTTACTTTGCACCTAACGTGTTGAATGAAAGTCAGCAACCAATCAATGGATTTTATGCGTTGCTGCTAGCACTGCAAGAAAAATTGCCGGCTTTTGAACACGGGCAATATTACCAAGGCGAACAGTGGCGGAGTGAGCTAAGTTTAGATGCAAAATCACGGCAGCTCTATGAAGACTATCAGATGATTCAATATGACATTTTACAAGGAAAACAATATAGTTTACAGACAGATTTATTTGGCTAAGAAAAATTGTCTAACATAAAAAGGCTGTGACAAAAGAAGGATCAAGGAAGAAACACGTTGCTCTTATTCAGAGTAGGCTGGTTTCTTCGCTAAAAGTCTTTCTTTTGTCATAGCCTTTATTTATTGAGCAATCCTAGCGATGTGTTTTAAGCAGCATGTCTTTACTAAGGATCACAGATTTCTTGTAGGTCATTATAGATCTTGCCAAGTCCGTTGCTGATTGAAGTAAGCTGCTTCATTTTCAGCCTGTTCAACGATTGATTTCGGATAACCAAGCACTCGCAGTAGGGCAATCGCATTACGGCTTGTTGAAGGACCTTGTTTGACCTTATAGTCAAAAGAGATACCGTCATCGGCTGTGACTTGTTCAGAAAAATGGATATTGCTGCAGTCATTTTTCAATATTTCAGTCAGTTCAATATCATGAGTCGCAATAAAAGCCAAACTTGGATAACGGCTCAACCAATGAATGATACTAGCAGAAGCAGCGATCCGCTCAATCGTATTGGTTCCCTTCAGTATCTCATCGACAAAGCAATAGCAGCGTTCTTTTTGCTGAACTTGTTCCAACAATCGTTTGATCGACTTGATTTCTGCAACAAAATAGCTATCGCCCTCAAACAAATCGTCTTCGACCGCCATTGAGGTCAACACATGACCAGGTTCCATCGTAAATGATTCAGCAACAGCTGTTTGGATAGTTTGCGCCAATAGACAATTGATAGCGATGCTTTTGACATAGGTCGATTTGCCAGAAGCGTTTGACCCGGTTACCAGTGTATTGGTTTGCCAGTCGACATCATTCATGACAGCTTCAGTCAGAAGGGGATGATAGGTCCCTTTTGCGCTGACCGTTCCTTTTTTGAATTCAGGGATACAAGTGATCGGCATATAGGTACGGAAATTAAGGATCGCGCAAGCAATTTCCAACTTGCCTAACAATTCCCATAATGCGATTGCTTGTTGATTGTATCGAGCCAATAAGGTAACAACGTAATGGTACGAGATAAAAGGCAGCATAAAGATGATATTGATGTATTCAAAAAGCATATCGCCTTCACTGCCATTTTTTGAACGAAAAGAAACGCCGAATCGGGGGATTTTTTTCAGAGGCAGCAGTTCTTTTTTGATTTGCTCTTGTAATGGTGTGGCAAGTTTGGCAATCTTGTTGCCGCAGGCCACTGTCTGAACTAGATAGCGCATACTGTTGAGTTCTGTTTCTAGTGTGGCTTTTTTGATCGAATAGTAAACCGTATTAAAGAGGACGCTTATCAAAATCACTGCAATTCCTGGCAAAAAGCCAAAAGCTATCAAAATCAGCCCAACAATCGGCAAACAGCCCAATAAAATAAAGACAGGCAAGTTGCCAATACTTTCTTTCTTCCCTGATGCCAGATAGTTTTTGGAAAAGTTATTATCCAGTTTCCCAAGTTGGGCAAAGGTATATTGGGTATCTTCGCGAATTTTTGGATTGGCTGCGAAAAAATCAATTAACGCGGTCAGCTGTCGATCCGGCTTAAATTGAAAGTTGCGCAACTGCTGATAGAGAGCTTCAGAACCTACACTGGAGTAAGTACTGTTGATCATTTCAAAAACCTCGAATAAGTCTAAGTCATACCAAGTAATGTCATCGATCTCACTATCATGGGGATAAAAATCTTTCTCTACCATCCAGGCCTTTTTGAGGCTTTCTTCTTTGTCAAAGCGAGGCTGACGGGGGAATTTTCCCCATTCTTGTTTGACGCGACGTCTTAATTTTATTCGGTTCCAAGTATCTAAGCCAATAATAAGTGCACTAACGAACAAGATAATCAAGATAACCATATATTTTGCGTCCATGTTTTTCTCCGTTTCTAGGAGCAAAAGCAGGATCTAGCTCCTGCTCCTTCCAAGTTAATTGATTTTACGCAAGACATCGTAAATGCGTGCGATGTCCTGCGTTGTTCCTCGCAGTTCAAAATCAGCTAGAAATGGAATCTGGAACTGTTCAGCATATTGTTTGGCAGTCAGGCAGTATTGATAATTGAAATTTTTGTTGCCGCTGCCGATCACACCGCGACAATAGCGGGCATTATCCGCATAATCAATATACTCCCGCATGGTTTCTGTCAAAATTTCCTGATCCCCATTATCTACGCCGTTGCCGCCTTCAAGATAGGTCGGCACAAACACGACAAAAGGTTCGCTTTCTTCTTCGAAAATGGAATTGTCATCAATTTCTTTGACGGACCATTCTAGAGGATGCGCTGTTGGCTGCTGGGCGGCATAGTCCATTAGTCGTTTGACAAATGCCCGGGTATTTCCTGAGATTGAAATATAAAGTAGTTTCATGTCATCACCTTCCGTATCCAGTATAACAGAATCAAAATAAAATAGAGCAGGTCTTTTGTAGCCAAAGGAAGGAAAAATAGGTAAACTAAGTAGATAGAAAAGGAGTGAGCATATGTTTTCTGAGATGCATCATGTGGCCATTATTGCCAGTGATTACCAACGAGCAAAATCATTTTATGTCGACAAATTAGGATTTAAGGTGATCCGTGAGCACCATCGTCCCGAAAAAAACGATACCAAAATCGATTTGGCTTTTGGCTCATCTGAGATTGAGTTGTTTATCGTGGATCAACCACCTAAACGAGCAAGTTATCCGGAAGCAACCGGCTTACGACACTTGGCTTTTCGAGTAACAAACATTGAGAAAGTGGTAGCAGAACTTGAAACAAAAGGAATTACGTGTGAGCCGATTCGCTTTGACAGCTTTACGAATAAAAAAATGACATTCTTCCAAGACCCAGATGGGTTGCCACTGGAACTACACGAATAGTATCGAGGATTCATTCGAAGCGCAACGACACTTTTTTACTTGGGATGACAAAAAAATGCTGTTATTCTGAAGAAAACACAAGGAGGAGAAATCGTGATTCGATTTGCACGAAAAGAAGATCGTTTTGCTATGGCGAAACTTGTTTTAGTCATTTTAAAAGATATGGAATTACCGTTTGTGGCAGAAATAGGAGAAGAAAAAACGCTCGAGATCTTGGCTGAAGCGATGTTAGAGCCTGATTATCGTTATGGTTATACCAGAGGATTGGTCAATGAAATCGATGGACAAGTGGCTGGGGTTGCTTTTGGTTACCCAGATAAAGATGAACCTACCATTGATGAACCGTTAACGAAGATTCTGGAGTCCTACGGTTTGGATAAAGAAATGAAACTGTTCGTTGATCAAGAAACGTTGCAGAACGAATGGTACTTAGATACCATTTGTGTCGATGAAAAATTCCGTGGAAAAGGGGTTGGCTCAGCTTTATTGGCTGCACTGCCAAAAATTGCCCAACGAGATGGCTATACCACAATTGGTTTAAGTGTCGATAAAGCCAATCCACACGCCAAACGTCTCTATGAACGTCACGGTTTTCAAGTGGTTGCTGAACGAAAGATCAGTGGTCATCTATATGATCATATGCAAAAAGAAACCAGTTGAGTATCTCAACTGGTTTCGTTCGTTAATCGTAACTCCAAATGTTGCTGGGTCTTGCGTTTGCGATTGTAGAGCCAATAATCCATAATCGCAGCAATACAAATGCAAACTGGCGCATCCTCATCGTTGACCACATCGATCACATAATAATCGCCAGTCAATAGTGTTGCTTTATCCATTTCCATGATCTTCTTGTTGAAATGATGGATCGCATACCGATGATTGTAGATATCCCCATGGACAGCCCAATGGAGCTGTTGGATATAATAAAAATCCCCAGGCCAGTTGAAAATTTTTTGTAACGTACCTACTTTTTCAAAGTCCTTGTAGATCTCAAATCGTGTGCCAAAGGTAAAACTGATTTGCTTAATACTGGCGACCAGTGTGCCGTCCAAACGATAGAGGGAAAGTGCATCGCCTTTAGTTCCCCAGCGCCCGACCATCAAGAATAACGATTTGCCCTTTTCGTCTTTAACGATCGTTCGCGTGATACTGCTGAGTTGTCTGTCTTGAATAAAAAATTCCGACATATCTACGCCTCCTCTTGTATCCCGAAAAGCTGCGTCAATTATAAATTCTCATCGATTGCCCGAATAATTGCTTTGCCGACTCCTGATTCAATGTTAGTATCCGTCAGATACTTCGCATATTCTTTGACTTCGATTTCCCCGTTACCCATAGCAAAGCTGACACCAGCAAGCTGTATCATGCTGACATCATTCAAGTTGTCACCAATCGTCATGACATCCGACAGTTGAATCGCTCGCTCTTTAGCCACGTGTGCCACCGCGATCCCTTTTTGGGCATTGCGATGATTGATTTCAATATTGTTTTGTCCGGAAGAAGTAACCACTAAGTCGCCATAACCATCGATTTCTTGTGTGATCGGTCCTAAAACACGCGCGCCATCTTGATGGAAGCAAATGATTTTTAAGATTTCCAGATCTTCAATCGCAAACAGTTCATTGAAGTCTTTGACATAATTGATGGGAAGAAAAGCTAGTCGTGCAGCAGTCATGGCAATGGCCATTTTGTGGGTCAGATGGGGCATTGCTTCTGCTGTATGGATCGCAAAATTCTCGATTCGGCGCGTCTGGCTTTCTGAATAAATGCCATTGCTCGTGGAAATCTCAAAATAAATGTCTTTTTCTCTTAATAAGTCCATCAATGAACGGGTTTTTTCTTTAGAAATAGGAACGGTGAATAAAGAAGTTCCTGATTTGTCAAACACTTGTGCACCATTAAGTGTGATCATAGCACAATCAATACCGGCTTCTTGCAAAGGCGGCAGAGCTTCTTTTCGGTTGCGCCCAGTGGCCACCATGAATTCGACTCCTTGGGATTGGGCATATTTGATCGCTTGGATATTTTCTTCTGAAATCTGCATGTTGGCGTTTAGTAAAGTACCATCCATATCAGAAGCGATTAATTTTATCATTGTCAGCGTCCTTTCTTATGGTTTCTATAGAATAGTGTACCACAAATCAGCAATTATTTTTGAGAATGTCTTCTTGTTTCTTAGGCAGATCTTTTGTTATCCTTAACTAAAAGCAAAGGAGCGAGACGATGAGAAAGATTTTAGAAAATGATTGGCAAGAAGTTTTGCAAGCTTCATTCGATCAAACCTATTACCAACAGTTACGGGAATTTTTGAAAGTAGAATATGCAACACAGAAGATCCACCCGGCAATGGACCATATTTATGAAGCACTGAAACTGACTCCGTATCATGAAGTGAAAGTAGTGATCTTAGGACAAGATCCATATCATGGTCCGCATCAAGCCCATGGGTTATCTTTTTCAGTCCAACCCGGAGTACGGATTCCGCCTTCTTTACGCAATATCTATAAGGAATTGCAAAGTGATCTAGGCATCGCGCCAGTCTCTCACGGTTATTTGGTTCCTTGGGCGCAACAAGGAATTTTACTACTAAATACGGTGTTGACAGTTCGTGAAGGACAGGCTTATTCGCATCGAGGCAAAGGATGGGAACGATTGACAGATACTATCATCGAAAAACTGAGTCAACGGGATAAACCAGTGATCTTTGTATTATGGGGAAAACCAGCCCAGCAAAAGAAAGCGTTGATCGATACGAAAAAGCATATCATCATAGAATCTCCCCATCCAAGTCCGTTATCTGCCAGTCGTGGTTTCTTTGGATCGAAACCATTTTCAAAAATCAATCAAGCATTGATTGCGTTAGGTGAATCACCTATCAATTGGCAATTACCAGAAAAAATAGTACAGGTGTGAAACTGTAGTAGTGCAGAAGAGACAGACTGTGAATTGTGTAACAAAAATTATCTTTTTCGATTAGTACAGCATTTTTATCTGTTCTTTTTTTTGCAACTATTGTACAATGTAAGGGTATAAAAAAACTGGAGGTCTTTACCCGTGGAACTATTCGAAAGTTTAAAATTTAAAATCGTGCGTCGTCATATCAAAATCGTTTTCCCAGAAGCAACAGATCCTCGTATCCTTGGTGCAGCAAGCCGTCTACGTTCAGAAGAATTGGTAGAACCAGTTTTGATTGGTAACCCTGCTGAGATTGAAAAAGCAGCGGAAGCTCGAGGAATCAACATCGCTAATTTTGAGATCCTAGATCCTGAAAACTATGACCGGTGGGATGAAATGGTCGAAGCATTTGTTGAGCGCCGAAACGGCAAAGCAACAAAAGAGCAAGCCGAAGAAATCTTAAAAGATGTTAATTATTTTGGTACGATGTTAACTTACATGGGGATCACTGAAGGAATGGTTTCAGGTGCGATCCATTCAACGGGTGATACGGTTAGACCTGCATTGCAGATCATTAAAACAAAACCAGGCGTGAGCCGCACAAGTGGTGCCTTTTTGATGGTTCGTGGTCGTGATCAAGAAAAATACCTATTTTCTGACTGTGCCATCAATGTGAACCCTTCTGCACAAGAATTAGCAGAGATCGCTGTTGATTCAGCAAAAACAGCGGAATTATTTGATATCGATCCAAAAGTTGCTATGCTTAGCTTCTCGACAAAAGGTTCAGCTAAAGCACCAGAAGTCGATAAAGTGGTTGAAGCAACAAAAATTGCCCAAGAATTGGCGCCTGAGTACGAAATCGATGGTGAATTGCAATTCGATGCTGCTTACATTTCAGCTGTCGCTCAATTAAAAGCACCAGAATCAGAAGTAGCTGGTAAAGCAACGGTCTTTGTCTTCCCAGATTTACAATCTGGAAACATTGGCTACAAAATCGCACAACGCTTCGGTAACTTCGAAGCAATTGGACCAATCCTGCAAGGATTGAACAAACCAATCTCAGACCTTTCTCGCGGATCAAACGAAGAAGACGTCTACAAACTATCCATCATCACAGCAGCACAAACATTGATGGATAAATAAGATAACTAATCAAACAACCAAGCCGTTCCTTGACAAAAGGAACGGCTTTTTGCTGCGAATCACTGCGATTGGCTTGCATAGCAAGACAGAGCAGATGATGAGCAGTACTAGGCGACCAAAGGGAGCGTAGTAACCTTCAGCCTGAATCACAACGATTGGCTTGCATAGCAAGACAGAGTTGATGATGAGCAGTACTAGGCGACCAAAGGGAGCGTAGTAACCTTCAGCCTGAATCACTGCGATTGGCTTGCGAAGCAGAGAGCAGATGATGAGCAGCGGGGATCAAAGAAAGCGTGATAACCTTCAGCCTGAATCACTGCGATTGGCTTGCGAAGCAGAGAGCAGATGGTGAGCAGCGGGGACCAAAGAAAGCGTAGTAACCTTCAGCCTAAATCACTGCGATTGGCTCGCGAAGCAGAGAGCAGATGATGTGCAGCGGGGACCAAAGAAAGCGTAGTAACCTCAGTATGAAGCACAACGATTGCCCTTAGAGTGGCATGGAAGTCTAGTTAGCGCAACAAGCTTAGAAACAATTGCAGGCAAAGCAAGATGAGGGGCGTCGCTTCCAAAAATACTGCCCACAGCAGGATAAAAATGGCTTTTCTTTCAAACTCCTTGCGACGGTACGCTCTTTACTTTTGTTTCTAAAACAAGCTATACTAACTACTAACAGCAAGTGAAAAGATAAAGGACGGATCAAACATGATAACGATCGCTGATTTAGATGCAACAGAAAAATTTGCCGAAGTGATTGGCAGAGTGGCCCTGCCTGGAGACAATTTGGTGTTAACTGGGGAACTGGGAGCCGGTAAAACGACGTTGACCAAAGGGATCGCTCGAGGTCTGGGGATCAGTCAACTGATCAAAAGCCCAACCTATACGATTATTCGTGAATATACTGAAGGTCGGTTGCCACTCTATCATATGGATATTTACCGGGTAGAATTTGGCGCATCAGACTTGGGATTAGATGATTATTTTGAAGGTGATGGTCTTTCTGTGATCGAGTGGGGAAATCTTCTGGAAGAGTCTTTACCGGAAGATTATTTGGAACTGATTTTGGAAAAAGATAATACAGAAGAGCAAAAACGCTTTGTGAAATTGCTTACATTTGGTCCGAAAGCTGAGGCTTTCCAACAGCGTATTTTGGCGCAATGGGAGGCAGATAATGAGTGACATTCACTTGACGTTGCGTGAGGCTCGGGGCGAAGATGCGGCAGAACTCTTGGCAGTCAGTCAAAAGATTGGTCAAGAAACTGACTTTTTGGTCATGGATGAAACAGGCCTCGCCCTGCCTGAAGCAATGTTGGCACAGCAACTAGAAAGCTTGTATGAACAAGACAATCACCTCCTATTGTTAGCCCTTGATGGAGAACGAATTATTGGTATGGCTTCTATCAAAGGTTATTCGGAATGGCGCATGGCCCATGTAGGAGAAATAGGTCTATCGATTTTAAAAGACTATTGGGGAATGGGACTAGGGTCACTTCTTTTAGAAGAATTGCTTGAATGGGTCAGTGAAGTAGGGTTGTTGACACGCTTGGAGTTGACGGTCCAAGCGCGCAATGAACGAGCTATCCATTTATATCAGAAGTACGGATTTGAAATTGAAGGTTGTATGAAACAAGCCGCCCAAACAAAAGATGGGCAACGAATTGATGTTCTAATGATGGCAAAATTAGTTGATGAGGAGTGAGAAGGATGATCCTGCTTGTTGAACCGGCCCTAGCAGACAAAGAACAGTTAACAGCTTATCGCGCATCATTTTTAGAAGACAATGAAACTATCCACGGAGGTTCTGGGCTAGAAACAGCGGAGACAATCGAAAAATGGCTTGAACTGCAAGAAGCCTACAAATCACCGGCAACTGTTCCTGCTAGTCATGTCATTAGTCGGGTTTATCTTGCAAAACAAGCAGATACAGTCATCGGAATCTTGAATCTGCGGCTAGAGCTCAACGACTATTTGCTGCAGCAAGGCGGTCATATCGGTTATTTTGTGAAAAAAACGTATCGCCAAAAAGGATATGGGACAGCAATGCTTGCTCAATCCTTGTCGATTGCCAAAAGCTTCGGAATAGAAAAAGTACTGGTGACATGCGATGCTCACAATCAAGCATCTGCTAAGGTCATTGAAAAAAATGGTGGTCAATTAGAAGATATATGGATCGATCCGGTAAATGGGAATAGTACTCGTCGCTATTGGCTTTCAACAAATAACTGAAAGACAAAAGAGTAAGAAAGTAAGAAGAAAAGTAAAAAACTGATACTCATTTTACGAGTACCAGTTTTTTTAATGGGTCGATCCCGAAATCGTTTTCTTGACGTAATAAGATCTGAGCACAGGCACGACTATCTTCAAGGGCATCGTGGTGATTCAGCAAAGGAATCTGCAGCTGTTGGCAGACAGTATTCAGCTTGTGATTCTCGAATTCAGGATAGAGTTTGCGGCTTGTACGTACTGTACAGAGTGAAAGATAATTTGGCTGTTCTATCCCATAGTAATCAAGACATCCAGCTAAAACGCCAGTATCGAAACCAGCATTGTGGGCAACGATCAGACTGTTGAGATTATAATATTGCTGGATTTGTTTCCAAATGTCAGGAAATTTAGGAGCATTGACGACGTCTTCCGGATGAATGCCATGGATTTGGATATTTTTCCAAAAGAAATCTGTCTCCGGCTGGATCAACGTGTAGTATTCTCCAACAATTTTACTGTCCCGAACCATGACTAATGCCAATGAACAAGCACTGTGCTTTTGATAATTGGCTGTTTCAAAGTCCATTGCGATAAAATTCATTGCCTTCACCTCAAAGCTATTCTAGCACAAATCTTTGAAATGAAAAGATACAAGATTTTTTTGGCAGGATGGCCGATAGGACACAGCGAAAGAATATGGTAAGCAATTAGTTTAACTGCAATTCGACGGGGCAATGATCACTGCCTAAGATTTCTGTATGGATTTTTGCATCAACCAGGCGGTCATTTAAATCGTCTGAAACAACGAAGTAATCGATGCGCCATCCAGCATTATTTTTGCGCGCATTAAACCGGTAACTCCACCAAGAATAAATCCCTTCAGCATCGGGATAAAAGTAGCGGAAAGTATCCGTAAAGCCTGCTGAAAGTAAGGTTGAAAATTTTTCTCGTTCTTCAGGAGTGAAGCCGGCGTTTTTTTGGTTGGTTTTCCAGTTTTTAAGATCAATGTTTTGATGAGCGACGTTCAAGTCACCGCATAGGATAACTGGCTTTTGCTGTTTCAGATCGGTCAGATAGGCACGAAAAGCATCTTCCCATGTCATGCGATAATCGAGACGACGCAATTCATTTTGGGCGTTTGGTGTATAGCAAGTGACTAAAAAGAATTCGGGGTATTCCAGTGTGATCACCCGGCCTTCGGCATCATGTTCCTCGATGCCAATCCCATAATGGGCAGCAAGTGCCGGTTCCTTAGCAAAGATCGCTGTACCAGAGTATCCTTTCTTTTCTGCATAATTCCAGTATTGCGTGTATCCTGGCAGATCCAACTCGATCTGCCCTGCTTGCAGCTTCGTTTCTTGCAAACAAAAGAAGTCTGCATCGAAGGTCTCAAAGGCTTCTAAAAAGTTCTTTTTGACGATTGCTCGTAAGCCATTCACGTTCCAAGAAATAAATTTCATATTTGTCCTCCTCGGTTCAACTATATTTTCCATTCTACCGAAAAAAAGTGTAAGATTAAAGCAAGACGTAACGTTTAGGAGGAATCAGTCATGAAGATCGGTGTTATCGGGTTAGGAAATATTGCACAAAAAGCATACTTGCCAAGTTATATTGCATTGCAGGATCAAGCGGATTTTTATTTTGCCACCCGGCGTGAATCCGTTCAGAAAGAATTGCAGCAACGCTATCGGTTGGCGCATATGTACACTAATTTAGACGAGCTGATCGATCAGGGAATCGAGGCTTGTTTCATTCATACAGCTACTGGCAGCCACTATGAGTTGATCAAAAAATGTCTGACAGAAGGAATCCATGTCTTTGTCGATAAACCGGTCAGCGAGAATTTTGCTGAAGTAGAAGAATTGTTTGCTCTAGCTAAAGCAAAACAAAAGTTGTTGATGGTCGGCTTCAATCGCCGCTTTGCCCCGATGGTCGATCAATTAAAACAAATTCCGGATAAGCGGATGATTTATCTGTCAAAACACCGGCAAGCTGCTAGTCATGATACCAAGTATGTGATCTATGATCTCTTCTTACATTTGGTGGATACTGGTGTCTATTTATTGGATGAACCGATCATCGCGCATACTAGTCAGATCAAAGAATCAGCGGATGGATTGGAGACGGCCACACTGATCTTGGAAACAGCACATACAACGGCGATTTTGACGATGGATCTCAAGAGTGGTGCCAATACGGAAGATTACCGGATCACCGCCAAAAGCGGAACCTATGATGTGAGGAATTTGACTGCTCTTACGGAGTATGTGGAGGGGAAAACGGTGGAACATGAGTTTGGCGATTGGGAAACAACGTTGAACAAACGAGGGTTCTATCCATTAGTTTCGGCATTTATTGCAGCAGTCGCCGATCCAACAGCTATCGATCTGCGACAAGCGCAAGTGATAGACAGTCACCAGCTTTGCCAAGAAATGATCGCTGCCAATCATCGGGCAAAAAGTGATTCTTTAGAGAAGTAGCAACTTTTCAATGAACATGCTAAAATAAGGAAGATGTTTAATGTGAAAGGACTCTTTCTTGTGAATAAAGAATTAATGATCAAGCAATTTCCAGAAATTGCGTTACTAAAAGATGAAGCTTTATTGAATTATACGTATACGAAAACAGGAGGGCCTGCAGATATCCTGGCTTTTCCCAAATCAGCAAAAGAAGTAGAACAAATTGTCGCCTATTGTCGAGAAACTGATACTCCTTGGTTGGTCTTAGGCAATGCTAGCAACTTGATCGTTCGTGATGGTGGGATTCGCGGTGTTGTGATCATGCTATCAGAAATGAATCAGATAACGGTAGAAGATACCACTTTGATCGTCGAAGCAGGCGCGAAGCTGATCGATACAACGTATGTGGCACTCCATGAATCGTTGACAGGATTTGAGTTTGCTTGCGGGATTCCAGGAAGCGTCGGGGGAGCGGTATTTATGAATGCCGGTGCTTATGATGGTGAGATTCAAGATATTTTTGCGTCCTGTGATGTCTTGCTCGCAGATGGCCGCGTCGTGACTATGATGAAAGAAGAGATGGCGTTTTCTTATCGCCACAGTACGCTTCAAGACCAACATGCGATCATTCTGTCGGCTCGTTTTGATTTGGCGCAAGGGGATCAAGATCAAATCAAGAAACGAATGGATGAGTTGACGGAACTCCGTCAGCTGAAACAACCATTAGAATATCCTTCTTGCGGCAGTGTCTTCAAGCGGCCTGTTGGTCATTTCACTGGCAAGTTGATTCAAGACGCCGGTTTACAAGGATTGAAATGGGGCGGCGCGCAAATTTCTGAAAAGCATGCTGGCTTCATCGTCAATGTCGATCATGCTACAGCAACGGACTATGTGGAACTGATCGCTCATATCCAACAAGTGATCAAGGAGCGATTTGATGTCCAGTTAGAGACAGAAGTGCGTATTATCGGAGAAGAAGCAAAATAATTCAACATGTTCGTAATTGTGACAACGTCTGATGACAAATCGATATCTGAAGAATGAATGTATTGCAAGGCTTCGTAAGGCATCGTTGCGATGTATCGAGAACCTATAGCATTACTTGAATCTTTCAGAACGGTTGTTTATTTGGGCAGTTGTCACATTTTTTATTAAAAAGGGCAATGGGAAGGCTGTACTATTTGTCTACCCATTCCGTCTTGGCTACAATAAAGAAAAGGGGAAAATGGAGGGATAGTATGAAAAAGTGGTTGGGTATTGGCTTGTTGGTTGGGCTATTCTTTTTAACCGGTTGTACGAAATTACCGCAGGATCAGTTTGCTGATGGGTTAACAGTACAAAAAGATATGAATGCTGGTGACTTTAGCGTGACGATCGATACATTTGAATTTGCTGGCGAGGACAGCCAAAATTCACAAGAAAGCATGATCGCAGGGATGATTTTCTCCCAGTTGGCGGGAACCAAGATCACAGGAAATTTTGTTGAAGATCCAAAAAGCAAAAATATTCGTTTGGATGCCTCACTGTCTTCTGGAGAAATCGATGTTCCACTGAATCTTTTGATCGATGGGAAGAGCCATGACACCTACCTTTCAGCAGAAATCGTTGAGGCAATGAGCAATCTGTTTGCATTTGATACATTCGGTACATCGGATACGTTTGCATCGGATACATTTGATAGCAGCGAAACGCCAGATACGATGGGTAAAGATAAATATATTCGTCTGTCACCAGATGAGATGTCAGATCTTGACACGGACCAGCTATTGAACAATAGCTTATTTTCTTCTGAGACATTGGCAGAGTATGTCAAAACGTTGGATCGTGAATCTTTTAAAAGAGATGGTGACACCATCACGCATACATTCACAAAACAAGAGCTGTTGGACTTTGTTGACTATGCCAAAAAACAAAAGGCAGACACTAGTGAGATTACGCAGTGGGAAGATCTGCTGAAAGACAGTGAGCGTATTGATTTGACTGTATCTGTCAATGCAAAGAAACAAAACCAAAAAGTTGTGATGAACATGACCCAATCTGGCGAGCTGCCTTTGGCTATTGGGATCACGTTTACTATCAGCGGCAAACAAAGTGATGAAAAAGTCCAGTTACCTGCTTCAGAAAATGTCGTTGATCAGCAAGAGTTTTTTGATTCCTATCAAGAAGACTCTTTTTGGGATGACAGTTATTACGGCGATGATCCCCTCTCTGATGAAGATTGGACAAATTATACGCTAACAGACGAGGAGTTTGACCAATTATTAGAGATGGTTGCCACTGATCTACAGGGCATGACGGATGAAGAAATCGCTGATTTTTTGTTGATTTATGAAGACTTACTGACCGAAGAACAGTACCAGCGTTTGGCTGAGGCATTGCAAGTAAGCCAAAATTTATGAGCAGCATAAAGGAACACTAAAAAAAGAGCCATTGAAGCAAGCTTATCAAGCTGCTTCAATGGCTCTTTTTGTTTGAAGTTCTTTCAAATGAATCAAAAACGTGGCTTTTTCGTCAATCTCAGTAATACAGAAGCAACAGCCATGGTCGCAATTCCTGCAACGATCGCCTCTGGGATACCTTGTGTCAAAATAACGCCAAGGATGGCAGTATAGACGGCAGTTCCAGCATTACCGATCGCAGCGGCATATTCTTGTTGGAATAAAAAGTAGATGAGGTTCATCACGAGAATCGTATTCGTCAATCCTCCAGCGATTCCAGCAATCAGCAACGAAGTGCTTTGCCGCTTGTTTTGCCACATTTTCTGGCAGGCTTTAAAGACAAAATAAGGGACGATTCCGATCAGAATGCGAGGAATCAGAGCAACCAAAATCGCTTTCCAACTTCCATGATCCATGCCATAGACTGGGACAAATGGCGAGAACACAAAAGAAAGCGGCGAGATGATCCACGTTGAACGGACCATACTAATGATGCCAAAAGCCCCTCCCAGAAAGCCGCCGATCCGTGGTCCTAAAATGATGGAAGCAATGATCACGGGAATGTGCATCGTAGTAGCATTGATCGGACCTAAAGGAATGAACCCTAGAAAAGGAACGGATGCTAAAAGAATCAAGATCCCCAGGAAAAATGCAGTTAAAACTAAATCAAAAGTGGCTATTTTTTTCATGTTAGACTCCTCGTACTTCCAATGCTGCAACAGCTTGTTCAACGATCGCTTCCACGGTCGCCAGCGCGCCGCGGCCGAAATCCCCGCAAGCCAACAAGGCTTCGCGAGGAGCGATCTCTTGATAACCGACCTCTTTCAAAATGGCTAGATTTCGTTGCACGATTGGATTTTGATACATATTGGTATTCATCGCTGGTGCAATCAGTTTTGGTACCTCCGCAGTCAATGCCAAAGCGACCGTTGAGATCAGATCATCTGCTAAACCATGAGCCAATTTACCAATCAAGTTGGCACTGGCTGGTGCGATCAAGAAAAGGTCCGCTTGCTTCGCTAATTCGATATGGTTGATCCGGTCAGGTTGGCGTTCTTGCATCACATCCACATGGATTGGTCGCTTAGATAATGACTGGAGAGTCAATGGTGTGATGAATTGCGTACTATTAGCAGTCATCATCACGTCGACTGCATACCCTCGTTTTGTCAACTCATTCGCGATATCCGCTGCTTTATAAGCGGAGATACTTCCGCTAATACCTAATAATACATGTTTTTGTTTCATTTTAATTCCTCCTTATCCAAGGGGCTCTTCATTTTTCAATAATGTATCTACGATCAATGCGGCAATTTCTAGCTTAGTATGGCCGGTACCGATTTTTTTATCGGCAGTTAGTAAGTGACCAATATGCTGATCTTCTTTGATCGTAGTCAAGTCATTGGCCAAGACATAATCTGCTTGATTTTTAGCTAGACTATCACGGGCTACTTGAAAAAGTGTTTCTTCCGAAACATCGACTAATAATTTGAAACCCACCAACTTTGTCTGAGGTTGTTTTGCTTTGATTCGCTGGATCACTTTAGGTGTTTTCTTTAAGACCATCACTAGATGATCAGTATTCGAAGAGAGTTTACCTGACAGTTCCATTGATTGTGCTACTAATGTCTCTAACAACTCAGGAGATACTTGGTTGTCAAATTGTGGAAGCAGCTGATTGATCGCTGTCAAGAATGCTTCTTGTGACCAACTGTTAGCAGGTGTGAAATCACTGACCGCCATGCTGTGGATCACTGCAAAGTAAGTATGTGCCAATAATAAGGACTCAAGACAATTCAGTAATCCAAGAGTGCCTTCGATATAGTGGACCGTCAATCGTGAATCGTTAGCTGGCTGTTTTGCTTGACGAGTTGTGACATAATCAATTTCAATCCCTTTTTCTAATAACGCTTCAGCGATGGCTTTGCCTAATGAACCTGTTGAATGATTCGTGATCGCCCGTACTGAATCAATTTTTTCGGAAGTCCCGCCGGCAGTGATCAATATTCTCATGCTTCTGATGCCACCTTGACGATCGTCCGACCTTGATGGGTACCGGCTAATAAGGATGCGAGTGTTTCCGGCAATGTTTCAAAGGTAATCTCATGACTATGCAGCTGATCTGCGACATACCAGCCTGTTGCTAGACGTTGCCAAAGTTCGTTACGAGTGGCAGTGTCAACATTGACCGAGTCAATACCGATCACGCGGATGCCGCGAAGAATAAAGGGTAAAACCGTCGTTTTGATGTTGATCCCCCCAGCATTTCCGCATAAAAAGGCACCGCCGCCGTAACGGATTTGCGGCAATAATGCGGAAAGAAGGGAACCACCGACGGTATCAATAACTGCCGCTACTGTCTGCTTCGCCAGCGGTTTGATTTTTTCTGGTTGCCAATCAGCTGGATCAGTGATTTTGGTTGCTCCTAGTGCCAATAACCAGTCTGCCTCTTTTTTACGAGAAAGTGCGACGATGTTTGTATAGCCTAACTTATGCAGCAATGCGATGCTGATACTTCCGACACCTCCGGAAGCTCCGGTAATGACGATCGGCGCTTCTTTTTCAAGGGCAAGTTTTTCAAGTTCGGTGACAGCCAGTGCAGCAGTAAAGCCAGCAGTACCATAACGCATACTATCTTTAGCCGATAAGGTTTCTGGTCGTTTGATCAGCCAATCAGCCGGTACCCGTTGGTATTGGCTGAAGCCACCGGGATGAGAAACACCTAGGCCGTAACCTGTCAGCAGTACTTGGTCGCCGGTTGAAAAATCCGGACTTTGACTTTCAATGACTTCACCAGCCAAGTCGATGCCTGGTGTCATCGGATAGGTACGGATAACGCCGCCATTTTCTTTAGCTGCTAAAGCATCTTTATAATTGACATCGGAATAAGCGACTTTGACAAGAACGTCTCCCTCAGGTAAATCTGTCAGTTTGCAGGTCTTTAAAGTGGCAGTAAATGTTGGTTCATTTGTTACGATATAAGACGAAAATTCTATCATTCAAGGCAACTCCTTTAATGGTTTGAACTCATGATACCATAATCTGGTTGATTTTTAATCATTGTTGCGAAACAGATGATTATTCATGAGCCAATTTCTTCGTTAGAATGAGAGAAGGGTATTGAGAGCTACTGAATGAAAATGGCTAAATAAAGGCATTATGTGACAGCTGCCCATTGGCTGCAGCTCATTTAGTCAATAAGAAAGCTTCGAAAAATTCTCTTCAAAAAAGGTAAAAAAAGACTTGTTTTTTTTAGAAAAGTTTGTATACTGGAAAAAGTGAAATTAAACTTGAAGTTTACTATTAGCAAACTTTTTTGTAGGATTTTTTTACTATATTTATGATCGAGGGGGAATGTAGATGGAGATTGGCGAGAAGCTCCGCAATTTGCGGGTCCAAAAAAATCTGACACAAGAAGAATTAGGGGAACGAACCGATTTATCCAAAGGGTACATCTCCCAATTAGAAAGGGATTTAAGTTCACCCTCAATGGAAACTTTTTTTACGATTTTAGAAGTCCTTGGAGTGACCCCGGAAGAATTTTTCCGTCAAGAAAATGCAGACCATCAAGTGGTCTATCGAGAAGAAGACAGTACGAGTTATTATGATGAAGAAAATGGCTATGAACTGCGGTGGCTGATTCCAGACTCGAATGAAAAAGAGATGGAGCCAGTCGTGTTGACTTTTGAGAAAGCCGGCGAGTATAAGACATTTGAACCTTCTTTAGCGGAAACTTTTATTTATGTTTTGGAAGGAACGATTGCACTGAGCCTCGGGGAATCAGAATACAAAGCACGTAAGGGACAGTCCATTTATTACCAAGCAACAGAACCGCATCAATTGAGAAATATCGGCCGGCAAAAAAGCCGCGCCTTGATCGTTGTAACTGATTCTTATTTATGATTTAGGGGGAAAAAGTGTGGGAAAAACAATTATTTCGTTCAATAACGTGGTCAAGCGATTTGATGACGATGAAACCGTCTTGAAAAATGTTAGTTTTGATATTGAAGAAGGGCGTTTTTATACGCTTTTAGGTCCTTCAGGATGTGGGAAAACCACGATCTTACGGATCATTGCCGGATTTTCCGAAGCAACAGAAGGCGATGTTTACTTTGATGGCCAGCGTATCAACGATGTTCCGGCAAATCAGCGACAAGTTAATACTGTCTTTCAGGACTATGCGTTGTTTCCACATATGAACGTGTTCGAGAATGTGGCTTTTGGCTTACGGATCAAGAAGCTGCCGAAAGACGAAGTCACAAAGAAAGTCAAAGAAGCATTGCGATTGGTCCAACTTCCAGGTTACGAAAATCGTGAGATCAGTGAAATGTCCGGTGGACAGCGTCAACGGGTGGCGATTGCGCGAGCGATCGTCAATGAGCCGAAAGTTTTACTCTTAGATGAACCTTTGTCAGCTTTAGACTTGAAATTACGAACAGACATGCAGTACGAATTGCGGGAACTGCAGCAGCGATTAGGAATTACCTTTATCTTTGTGACCCACGATCAAGAAGAAGCATTAGCGATGAGTGATGAGATCTTCGTCATGAATAAAGGAAAGATCATTCAAAGTGGAACACCGGTAGACATTTATGACGAGCCGATCAATCATTTTGTGGCGGACTTCGTCGGCGAAAGTAATATCGTGAATGGCACGATGATCGATGATAATTTAGTCGAGTTTGTCGGCAAACGCTTCGAGTGCGTGGATGGCGGTATGCGGGCGAATGAACCCGTTGAAATCGTGATCCGCCCAGAAGATCTAAGTTTGACCACCGCTGAGAAAGGGAAATTGATCGTTGAGGTAGACACGCAATTGTTCCGCGGCGTACATTATGAAATCATTTGTTACGATGAACAAGGCAATGAATGGATGGTCCATTCGACTAGAAAAGCCAAAGAAGGCAGCAAGATCGGTTTGTTTTTTGAGCCTGAAGACATTCATGTCATGCGTTTCAATGAATCAGAAGAAGATTTTGATGCTCGTTTAGAGAGCTACGAAGATTAGGAGGGAGCACATGACGAAAATGCGTCGTTTCTATGCAATACCCTATGTCTTTTGGTTATTGCTATTTGTTATCGCACCAGTATTATTGATCGTCTATCAGTCCTTTTTCGATATGGATGGGAATTTTTCACTGGTCAATTATCAAAGTTATTTAGGTTCCGGCAAGTATTTGATCATGACATTGAACTCCGTGTGGTATGCCTTTTTGATCACATTGATCACGCTGGTCATCAGTTATCCTACGGCTTACTTTTTGACAAAACTACGTCATAAAGACTTATGGTTACTGCTGATTATTTTACCTACATGGGTCAATTTGCTGTTAAAAGCCTATGCCTTTATTGGTATTTTTGGAATTCATGGCAGCGTCAATCATTTTTTGGAAATCATGGGTGTCGGACCAAAACAGATTTTGTTCACCGATTTTAGCTTTTTAACGGTAGCGGTCTATATTGAGCTGCCCTTTATGATCATGCCGATTTTCAATGCACTAGAGGAGATGAATCCTTCATTGATTAGTGCGAGCCGTGACTTAGGAGCGAACAGCTATGAGACTTTTCGCCGGGTCATTCTGCCTTTGTCATTGAACGGTGTCAAAAGCGGCGTACAAGCAGTTTTCATTCCTTCTCTTTCACTCTTCATGCTGACACGTTTGATTGGAGGAAACCGTGTAATCACGTTAGGAACTGCGATTGAGCAGCATTTCCTTGTGACACAAAACTGGGGCATGGGTTCGACGATCGGTGTAATTTTGATTATTGCTATGTTCTTAGTGATGCTCCTGACAGGTGAGAAGAAAAAAGGAGGACAACGAAAATGAAAAAATTCCACTGGTCAAATCTTTATCTTGTCGTTGTCTTTATCCTATTGTACGTCCCAATTTTTTATTTGATTTTTTATTCCTTCAATGATGGCGGTACAATGAATGACTTTACTGGGTTTACCTTTGAACATTACCAGTCCGTCTTTCAAGATACACGTCTGATGATCATTGTATTGAATACCTTTATGCTGGCATTTTTATCCGCCCTTTTAGCAACAGTGATCGGCACGTTCGGTGCGATGGGGATCTACTATACGAAAAAACGGCGAACACGAACAGCGTTGTTAAGTTTGAACAATGTCTTACTGGTTTCTCCAGATGTCATCATTGGAGCCAGTTTTCTGATTTTCTTCACGATGATCGGAAATTTGTTCCGCGGCTTTAGCCTAGGTTTCTTTAGTGTGTTACTGTCTCATGTGGCCTTTAGTATTCCCATCGTTGTTTTGATGGTTTTACCAAAGCTACAAGAAATGAATGATTCCATGATTGATGCCGCTCGTGACTTAGGTGCCAATAATCTGCAAGTAATCAAGAACATTATTTTGCCGTTTCTGACACCGGGGGTCATTGCCGGCTATTTCATGGCTTTCACTTATTCACTGGATGATTTTGCTGTGACGTTCTTTGTAACAGGGAATGGCTTTAGCACACTTTCTGTAGAAATCTATTCTCGTGCCCGTCAGGGGATCAGCCTAGAAATCAATGCCTTGAGCACATTGGTCTTTTTATTCTCAATGATTCTAGTCGTAGGGTACTACTTTATCAGCAAAGAAAATGTGTCGAAAAAACTACGTAAAAATCGGCGAGCGGAGGTGGCAAATCTGCGATGAAAAGATTACAATCTTTGGTCATAGGAATTGTCGCCATCATTTTGGTACTGCTGTTTGGTGTACGGGAGTTGGAACATTCTTCAGGAATGGCGGGCGCCAAAGTTTTGAATATCTATAACTGGGGTGATTATATCGATCCAGATCTTTTGAAGAAGTTTGAGAAAGAGACCGGCTATAAGGTCAATTATGAAACCTTCGATTCCAATGAAGCGATGTTTACGAAAATTCAGCAAGGAGGAACGTCCTATGACATTGCCATCCCAAGTGAATATATGATCCAAAAAATGATGGAAGAGCACTTGCTGAAACCTCTTGATCACAGCAAGATCAAAGGGTTAGACAATATTGATCCCCGCTTCTTGGATTTAAGTTTTGATCCTGACAACCGCTATTCGATCCCATATTTTTGGGGGACTCTTGGTATCGTCTATAATGATAAATTTTTTGCTGAAGGTGAAATCAAGGAATGGGATGATCTGTGGAAACCAGAACTAAAAGACAGTATCATGCTGATCGATGGCGCGCGGGAAGTCATCGGTCTAGGGTTAAACAGTTTGGGATATTCATTGAACAGCAAAGACGACAAACAGCTTACAGCAGCCTTCAACAAATTGCGCAAAATGACGCCAAACATCAAAGCAATCGTAGCAGACGAAATCAAAATGTATATGGCAAACGAAGAAGCCTCTGTCGCTGTGACTTTCTCGGGAGAAGCAGCCGATATGATGTATGAGAATGAACATATCCATTATGTGATCCCATCCGAAGGATCCAATCTTTGGTTTGATAATATGGTTATTCCCAAAACGTCAAAAAATGAAGAAGGGGCCTATGCATTTTTGAACTTTATGCTTGAACCAGAAAATGCTGCCCAAAATGCTGAGTATATCGGTTATTCCACACCAAACAAAAAAGCACTCGAGTTATTGCCAGATGAAATCACGCAAGACAAACAGTTCTATCCTTCAGATGAGCTGATGAAGCATTTGGAAGTCTATGAAAATCTAGGCGCCCAATATTTAGGCATTTATAATGACCTATTTTTGGAGTTGAAGATGTATCGAAAGTAAGTATGCAGCTGATTGACTGATACAAGGGAAGGAAGCAAGTTTCAAAAATATCTTTCCCCATTGTGTTTTAAAATAGTTACAGCTTCCTAGCGACCTGTAGAGAGACAGCAAAAGTCTTTGTCTACAGGTTTTTTTGTCTTAGAAAAGAGTCGCTGAGACAATTGGAAGCAGCTGCCCTGCAGAAGAAATACTAAGCAGTACTAGGTCGAAACAAGGAATAGTCCCAAACAAAGCGCTATCCTATAAAAACTAAAAATACAACGCGTCAGTTACAGTAACTTTTTTTGAAAAGGGCCAAGGGTTTATAGCCGTAGTTTTTAGAATGAATCAGCTAATTCGAAGATAATGATATGGAATTTTTCTAGAAATTATCGCATGAAATGACCCTTGATTGAGAACGCCATGAAAGGTGGAAGAAATGCAGTTGTGTATGTAAGCGAAAGCTGTCTCTTCTTTCCCAAGAAGACTGGATGATTTTGGAATCTGTTTTTCTTTGGCTTAAAGGGCAAAATAGTTTGTTTTTTTGGGAGATTAAATTTATACTAATTTTTATAGCTAATTTAGTGACTTGTTAAGTAGATACGAAACAACTCCTGAATTAGATAACAAATGAATGGGAAAGCGAATGTTTGATGACAGCTATCATTCGCTTTGCTGAACCGTTTGCCTAAGGAGTGGAATGTCGTGTCAGATCTAGTAAAGTTTGTATTGGTTATTTTAGTTATTTGGGTTATTTATCAATTGGTTACTTCTGTTTTATTTAGCTTATCGCAAAAAGCCGTTAAAAAACGACTGAAGAGTAATAAGATGACAGATCAACAACTTGTAAACTTGTATCATTCTGTTGCAAAGTCAAATCAATATAATACGATGCAAGCCATATTTTCTTATGGAATTTTTTACAAAAGTCATGAAAAACAAAGTAATGAAGTGTACAAGTTGTATCGAGATGAAATGGAAAAAAGAAACTTGCTATAAAAGAAATTTTAAGGTCACTTATTTTTCTGATAAGTGACATCAAACATAGATATGGCTAAAAAATAGATCCTTCTTTGCAATTTTGTGAGGAGGGCTCTATTTTTTTGAGCAAACAAAATAAATAGGTGAATAGAAAGGGACTCTTTTTTTGATGGAACATCGTCTCTGCGCTTCTACTGGTAATAGTAGTGTAACAGTAGAATTTTTAAAGAGTCTAGCTAGATATGCAATGCTGCTTATCAAAGACAGGATTTCATAAAAATCTATGAATCTAGTTTGTTTAGGGGTATTATAAATATAGCAACAAAGTGGATAAACAATCTGGAGGAGGAAGCATGATTCAACAATTTTTGCAAAAATTTACACGAAAAACTGGGAAAGTAGAACAATCATTCGAAGTAGTATCTAAAGAACACAGAGAAATAAAAGGGCTTTCTTTTGAACAAAACGAAGATGAATCGATCGTTATGGACTTTTTGAATCATATGGACAGAGAGTATGACACAACGCCTGCAGGACGGAAACAGCAAGGGGATGCCTTTGAGCAATTTTTGGCAGCGGTCTTTCGGCTAGCAAACTACGATGTTGAGATCACCAGAAAAAGCTATCTGCAAGGCAAACAGGTCTACACTGGTGATGACAATGTAGACTTGATTTTAAGCAAAGATGCGGAACGGATTGCTGTTCAAGCCAAACATTACCGCTTGAACACGAAAGCACCCAACTTGATCACGAAAGAGTTTGTCAATAAATATTCAGGAATCTCAGATAAAAATTGGACAAATAAACTTTTTATCACAACATCTTTATTTAATCCCCATGTTTATTTAGAGATCGAGAAGAATGAAAAAGCACAAAACATTGAATGGTATGACAGGTACGGGTTATTGCAGTTGTTGAACACATTGATCCCAGAAACAATGGAAAAGCACATGTTTTTAAATAGTTTGCCAGAACAAGTAGTCAAATGTCCGGAATGTGAATCAGGGTTTATTGTCCAAAAATGGAATAAGCAAAAACATAGCTATTTCAAAGGATGTACGATGTTTCCAGAGTGTGCCCATACGGAAAGTGTTTCATTCAGGCACACACGTAAAAGTTTTACTACGTCCTCAAAAGAACTAGATAATAGCATTTCTTCTTAGGATAACTGGTACTCTAAAATGCTCATTTGTTGAACGAATCAGACACTTAGTAGAAGAAAGGAATGAAAAGATGTTTAATCTCGCTGTTCGTGGCCACGACTTAACCAAGGTTTGTGATCCACAAGATCTCGCTTGTCAAATCGCTGAAAAAGGCATCAAAAATGTTCAATTTGCACTAAATGCTTCATTTCCGGAACTTAGTGCTGCTGCCCAGATCAATCCGGGAATGGGGACTTTTTTTAAAAATGAATTCGGGCAACAGAATGTTCAAGTGGCATTGTTGAGCTGCTATAGTAATTTGATTCATCCAGATCCTCATGAACGAGAGAAGATTCTGCAGAAATTTGAACGCTATCTTTTTCATGCACGCTATTTTGGGGCGTCAATGGTTGCTTCGGAAACGGGTTCCGTTATTCCCACACTTGGTTACAGTGAAGAAAATTTCACAGATGAAGTTTTTGATGAGCTTGTAACTGTTGTCCAGCGGTTGGTAAAAACCGGGGAACGTTATCAAACAATGGTTGGGATCGAAGCGGGATTAAATCACCCCCTATTTTCCAATGACCGAATTCAGGAATTGATCGCAAGCGTTCCTTCTGATTTTCTGGGCATCGTCTATGACCCTACCAATCTCATCACTCCAGAAACGGCAAGTAAACAAGTAGAAATCGTTGCAGAGGCCTTTGAGAAGTTTGGTGAACGAATTGTCTGTCTCCACTTAAAAGACTACGTGATTGAAGAGGACCGCATTGTTTCTGTCCCTTTAGGAGAAGGAATCATTCCTTATCAAGCCATTTTACAAATCGTTGACCAATACAAACCTTATTGCTATGTCGTATTGGAGGGAACAAAAGATGAAGGAATCAAACGGGCGGTTGCTACGATAGAGGGGCTAAGCTGAATCGAATGAACCCATTGGCAAAAAAATCATTTGACGTCAAAGAAGTGATTGCCTCTAATCGCGAACACATTTAGAGAGCACGCTTATTTAAAAGAAGCGACAGCATAAGTTAGAATGGGACAAACAGACACTAGCGCATAATCCTGCCAATATTCTGAATTAACGCTCAAAATATGCGATGAGGATGTTTGTGTTCTGTCCCGTTAAACGTTAATCTGTCGCTTCTTTTTTTGTTGGGAATGATACGTTCTAATTGAGGCTGTTTTATTCGTTGATCTGCCAATGACGAATCCTATGGATCAGCTGTTCTTTCTCTTTTTCACTGGCAAAGGAATGGCGGGCGGCGGTCTCATTCAATAAGCGCAGCTCACTTTCCGACATTTGGCAGTGACGGGTCATGTGTATGTATTCATCAGTTAATGTTGTCTTAGAAACGGTGCGGTTATCTGTGTTTAAGCAAAAAGGGACCCCAGCTGTCAGCCATTCCCTGAAAGGATATTGGTGATAATCCGTGATGGCTTTGGTATGCACATTACTAGTAGGACAACCTTCAATACAGATTTGATTGCGGGAGACAAATTCTTGGGCTTTCTTATCCCCTTTCAAAATGATACCGTGGCCAATGCGTTTTGCACCACTTTCGATTGCTTGATAGACATTACGGATACAGCCGCATTCACCGGCATGCAATGTCAATTGCACGTTTTGACCGTCTATGAAAAGTTGGTAAGTTTGCGCTAATTTGGGAACATAGTCATCTTCTTCAGGACCAGCTAAATCGATGCCCACGACTTTCTCTTCAGAAACAGACTCCGAAAAAATCTGGGAGATTGCAGCAGCAGACTCTTGCCGCATCCCGATGATCAAGATATTCCCTTTTACCGGATAGATGGACTCCGCACGAGCGATCCCTCTAGCTACTGCTTGAATCGTTTGTGGGCAGGAAAGACCCTGTTCCATTGACTGACTAGGAGCAAAGCGGATTTCGATATACGCGACACCATCTTCAAACGCTTGTTCCATGACATCAAACGCTGCGGCTTCTAATGCAAATTCACTTTGGAGATAAGGAAGAACGAAATCAAAGCGTTCCAAGTACTCATTAAGATCAGAACAGTCTTGGGGGGCTTGCATCCGTTTTTCAAGTATCGACAGTTCTTGTGGGATAGGCAGATTTTGCTGATTGGCGATCTTAAGTAATGTTTCTGGACGAATCGATCCATCCAAATGGCAGTGCAATTCTACTTTAGGGAAGGCTTGGATTTGGCTTTTCGTTAACACGTCATTCCTCCTCGCATACGCAGGGTACGCTGAATTTTTTTATGTATGAATATAGCATAGATACGGGTTATGTGCTAGTGAAAAAAGGAAATTCTCATGATAAACACTCTCCCTCTCAAAAAAGCTTCTATAAAAAGCCTCTATAAAAAGCCTCTATAAAAAAGCTCCGGTCAAAAAAGCTCGTATCAAACAAGCCGCTGCCATGGGAGGATTGTCTCATGGCAGCGTACGATTTTGTTGAGTTGGCACTTTTTTTGCTGAGAAAACTAAATCAGCTCTGAGAGTTCGACGGCATCGATCGCCAGATCTTGTGCGGCTTCCTTCAACGTGAAGTGACCGTCAAATGCGATGACACCACGCGCCAGTGCAGCGTTTGTTCTTAATGCCTTTTCAGGATCGGCAGCTAATTGTTTAGCGTAGGGTAATGTGGCGATACTCAATGCCAATGTAGCAGTCTGTGGAACTGCGCCAGGCATATTGGCAACAGCATAATGGATCACATTTTCTTGGATGTAGGTAGGATCGTCATGAGTAGTGACACGATCTTCTGTCTCAAAAATGCCTCCTTGATCAATCGCAATATCTACAATCACTGATTTTTCTGCCATGGTTTTCACCATCTCACGAGTTACTAGATTTGGCGCTTTTTTGCCTGGCAGCAAGACGGCGCCAATCACCAAGTCTGCTTGTTGAATAGCGGCTTCAATGTTGAAACGATTAGAGAAGAGTGTCTGAACTTGTCCGTCAAATAGCTGGTCTAATTCTTGTAAGCGTGGGATGGATACATCGAGAATCGTGACTTGCGCACCTAGCCCTAACGCCATTTTCGCGGCATTGGTTCCGGCAACGCCACCACCAATAATCGTGACCTGACCTTTTCGAACACCCGGGACACCGGACAGGAGGACTCCTTTGCCGCCATAGATTTTTTCTAAGAATTGTGCGCCGATCTGAACTGCCATTCGACCAGCAATTTCACTCATTGGAGAGAGGAGAGGCAGCGTCCCATTAGCCAGTTGGACATTCTCATAGCCAATCGCTCGAACCTTGGAGGACATGAGCGCTTTTGCTAATTCTGGATTGGCAGCAACATGTAGGTAAGTAAATAACAGCAATCCCGCTCTTAAGTAGGAATACTCTTCTGGCAGCGGTTCTTTGACTTTCATCACCATGTCAGCCGCCCAGACGTCTGCAGCGTTAGCAACGATCGTTGCGCCGACTGCTCGATAGGCTTCGTCTGAAAAAGTTGATCCGATACCTGCATTTGCTTCAACCAAGACCTCGTGCCCTTCTTGAACCAATTCATAGACGCCAGCTGGCGGCAAAGCTACACGATTTTCATTGTTCTTGATTTCTTTAGGAATTCCGATTTTCATATGCGTCACACCTTTCTTTCTTCTATTATAAAGGAAAGCGGATCCATTGTAAGGAGAAAGCGAAGATTTCTCAAGGTAGCTGTCAAGAGGCGCGGTCATTATCAACATGCATTGATGAGGACTATTTATAAAAAAAACTACCTATAGAGTGTCAAGAAAGAGGTAATCGTGCTTGATCCTTCCTGACAACTTATAGGTAGTTTCTTTTTTATAAATTAGTACTTTCGTCCTCTGTAAATGTCCAAAAATGTAAACTTTGAGCAGCGATTTCTTCCAATGAATAGGACGTTAAATAATGTTTTTTTTCCGGCGTATCGTTTGGATCTAAAACAACCACATTTTCGTCTTGCATAGCAGCCAGCACCATGATATGACCAGTATCTGTGAAATCTCCACTGGTCACAGAGACGATCACTGGCTGTCCAACTGCCAGATAATTGGCTACTTGCACTGTGTCTATGCCCAAATCGTGATACGAGTAACCAAAGGAATCCGCAAAATCAGAGAAAATCCGCCAATCGGTTCCTTGCCCATCGACATAGTAGCTATCTTGTGCCCAATCCAAAACTTCAAGCGGCGAAACGTTATCCTCTCGCAAATAAGCGAGTACCATTGAAAGAGAGAGCAGGGCACAGCCGTTATCGCTTAAAGTTTGCGTACCATCTGAACCATAGGAATAATCAGCCCATTCTTCATTTGTTTGTAGGTAAAGAGGCGTAGTCACTCCATTTTCTTGTAAATACTCGTTCGCTTGTTCATTGTAAGCTGCTTGATCAAAATCCATGTCATCCATCATGGGATATTCTTCATAATCTTGGCTGGAATAGCTCACATGAGAAAGTCGGATAAATGCAGCAAAAATCAATAATAAACCCAACAAAACAAGAAAAACATAACGCTTTCTTTGTTTCCCTTTTTTCTTCATAGCTTCCCTCCTGAAGTATCGTGCCTTTTTTGCCTTACTTCAAGTAAAGCAGAGGGAATGAAGGTTGTCATCCGCCTGTGGACTGATTCGTGTCAGTTGTTTCTAGTTCTTCCAATTCCAGACTCGTGTTTTCCCAAGCTTCCATCAGCTGTTCTTGCGTGGCTTGGACAGTCTCCATTGCTTGATTCAGCGAAGACAAACGGACGTGGTCGTTCAATGCGTCAGGATGAGTCATCGCTTGTTCGATTTCTTCAAGCTCTGCTTCGGTTTTGGCTAGGTCTGCTTCAATTTGAGTGACTTTACGCTGCAATGAGCGAATGGCTTTTTGTTGTTCTTTGCTCTGGAAGAAAGATTGTTTGCCTTGTGAGATGGCTTTCTCTTGAACATCAGATTGCTGCATCGCAGCTAGTTCTGTTTCTTCCAGTTTTTTCTCCACGTAATAATCATAGTCCCCTAAATACAATTTGCTGCCGGTTTCAGATAATTCAATGACTTTGGTCGCGATTCGATTGATAAAGTAGCGGTCATGAGAAACAAAAAGCAATGTGCCTTCATAATCAATCAAGGCATTTTCGAGTACTTCTTTGCTGTCGATGTCCAAGTGGTTAGTCGGTTCATCTAAGATCAGGAAGTTGTCATGATCCATCGCAAGTTTTGCTAAAGCGACCCGTGCCTTTTCGCCGCCACTGAGCAATGTGATTGGTTTTTCAACATCTTCACCAGAAAAAAGGAAACTTCCTAAAATTGTGCGGATCTCTACTTCTGGCGTAGTGGGGTGCTCATCCCATAATTCTTTCAAGATTGTTTTTGTTGAATGGAGATCTGATTGGGTTTGATCATAATACCCAATTGAGACATTGGCACCTAGATGAACGTCACCGCGAATCAAAGGAATCTTGTGGATCAGTGATTTTAATAATGTCGATTTGCCAATTCCATTAGGGCCGACTAATGCAATGGCATCTTTCCGGCGAACATCCAAATCGATCGGCTCGGATAGAACAGTCTCTTGATAACCGATGGCTGCGTTGGCTACTTGCATTACCACATTGCCAGAAGGTTTACTGATTGAAAAAAGGAAATTTGCGGATTTTTCATCTCCTTGAGGCCGATCGAGCCGCTCCATTTTTTCTAATTGTTTGCGCCGGCTTTGCGCCCGTTTAGTTGTGGAGGCACGAACTAAATTACGCGCTACAAAGTC
Source organism: Enterococcus sp. 125944 (assembly GCF_051909435.1). Taxonomy (NCBI): domain Bacteria; kingdom Bacillati; phylum Bacillota; class Bacilli; order Lactobacillales; family Enterococcaceae; genus Enterococcus; species Enterococcus sp. 125944. The sequence goes on from NZ_JBQASY010000007.1 coordinate 85,121, forward strand.
TTCTAATTTATTGATTTCTTCTTGTTGTTTTTCGAAAGCTTTCCATTCACTTTGCAGCTGCTCGGCTTTCAAAACCAGATAACGACTGTAATTCCCTTTGTAATGGTGCATTTTCCGTCGGCTAAGCTCATAGACCTCATTGACGACTTTATCTAAGAAATAACGGTCATGAGATACAATCAAAAGAGCACCGGCATACCCTTGAAGATAGTTTTCAAGCCAAGACAATGTCTCAATATCCAGGTGGTTAGTCGGTTCATCCAAAATCAAGATATCTGGCTTTTGCAACAGCATCTTTGCTAGTGCTAGACGAGTTTTTTGACCACCAGACAATGTTTCAATGGATTGCTCATAAAAAGTGCCGTCGAACTTAAAGCCGTGTAGAACAGAACGGATCTCATTTTCATATCCGTAGCCGTTTTTTTCGGCAAATTCATGTTGTAGCTGGTCATATTCTTTTAATAGACCATCATAATTGACTGCTGTCGGGTCTGTTTCTGAAATGGCGACTTCTAATGAGCGCATCCGCTGTTCCATCTGTCGAATGCCGGCAAAAGCCGTCAACATTTCTTCCCAGACTGTAGCAGTACTGTTTAAACCAGTGTCTTGGGCAAGATAACCTAGTGTCGCAGTTTTATTTTTGGCGATCGTTCCTTTATCGGGGCTTTCGATCCCGGCAATGATTTTTAACAGGGTCGATTTTCCGGCGCCATTTCTTCCCACAAGCGCGATCCGGGAATGGCTGGCAATCTCTAGGTTGATATTCTCAAATAAAACTTCAGCGCCAAATAGTCTGGCGATTTGATTTGCTTGTAATAGTATCATATGTATTCATTCCTATTCTTGAAGTCACTTGTCTCCTTGGTTGCAATACTATCAGTCTATCACATTTTGTGATAAACAGCGATTATGAAAAAAGAATGATTGTATCATTAAATAAAAAAAATTTCAAATTGTGAGCAATCAAATTGATTTTTGAGCAAACTATTTGATATGATAGCTACATCACACGTGAATTTTTCACAATGGGGGAGTATTTCTTGAAAGATCATCAAATTCCAAAGGCAACAGCGAAACGTTTGCCTTTGTATTACCGCTATTTACGCATCTTGCACAATGCTGGAAAGTTGAAGGTTTCATCTACTGAATTAAGCGAAGCTGTCCAAGTGGATAGCGCAACGATTCGTCGCGACTTCTCTTATTTTGGGGAATTGGGAAAACGCGGCTATGGCTATGACGTGGAAAGCCTGATGCAGTTTTTTGCTAAAACGTTGAATGAAGACCATATGACAAATGTCGCGCTAGTAGGTGTTGGTAATCTAGGTAGCGCACTGTTAAAATATAAATTCCATCAGAGCAATAGCATTCGGATCAGTGCTGCATTTGATGTGAATGAAGATATCGTAGGACGAATCGTGGATGGCGTTCCTGTCTATCCAATGAGCGATATGAAAGAACAAGTGAAGATCCAACAGATCGATGTCGCGATCTTGACGGTTCCCGCACAACATTCGCAAGACTTAGTCAATGAGCTTGTGAAAGCAGGGATCAAAGGAATCTTGAACTTTACGCCTGCGCGCATCACTGCACCAAAAGGTGTGCTGATCCAAAATGTTGATTTGACCAATGAATTACAAACACTGATTTATTTCTTGCATTCTGGCAACGTCTTAACGACAGATGAACCGGAAAACCACGAAACGACTGAATCAGAATAAAACCCAAAAACACTGTCTTTCCATCAACCTTCGCGTCTAGTAGGTGATGGAAAGACAGTGTTTTTTTATTCCATCAGTTGATCAAAAAGATCGTCATAAGAGATGGTCTCGGTTTTGGTCAAGGCAGTCCTATAGCGATCAATAATAGCAGCCAGCCTATTAAAATCAATGATTCGTGCTTCTCTGTGGCGTTCATCTCCTTGAAAATAAAGAAGGACGACAGGAGCAGTCAATGCTGAAAATTGGCCAGCCGCCTCTGGGACTTCCGCTACATCGACAGCATAAAGTGGAACATTCTTCTCTAAAGCTAATTTATTAAGACGAGGTTTGTCTGCTAAGCAGACACTGCAAGCCGGCTGTGAGAGATAAATAAGTGCCAATGGGGTTTCTTTTATCTTCGTCAGCAGTTCATCTAATGTATTCATTTGTATCATGCAAATTCCTCCAAGCAGATTCTCTGTCTAATGTACGTTTTGAGGGACAACTTGTCAAAGAAACTGCTGGAAAAGAATAAAAACTAAAGCAAGCTTTAAGGTGCCAGCAAAGACTGTAAAAAACATTGTGCATTGAGGCAAAAAAACGTATAGTAGTTCCAGCGCAATTATTTTTTTATAAAGAAGGTTGAATATATGTTACAAAGCTTACCTAATTCTGTTTTGCAGATGAGCGTGATCTTTCTCTCCATCGTCATTGAAGCCTTGCCTTTTGTCTTATTAGGCTGCTTGATTTCAGGGGCGCTGCAAGTTTTTCTGACGCCAGAACGAGTGACAAAAATCCTGCCAAAGAATAAATTGGCCTCCATTGCAATGGGGTGTGGTTTAGGCGTTTTCTTCCCGTCTTGTGAATGTGGAATCGTTCCGATCGTCAATCAATTCGTCAAAAAAGACGTACCAGTCTACACGGCTTTTGCTTTTATGCTGACAGCCCCTATTGTGAATCCCATTGTGATTTTTTCGACATTCATCGCATTTGGCAATTCAGCGAAGTTTGCCTTTTTGCGAGTACTTGGCAGCTTGTTGGTGGCAATGGTGGTAGGTGTTTGGCTGGCTTATTTCAGTAAGCAAGAGATTTTGAAAACCCAATTGATCACAGCTTCAGAGGATACCCATCAAGGACATCACCATGGGCATGCTCATGATACAGGTTCTGAGAAACGAAAATGGTCCCATCAAATACGGCATTTGTTGCAACACAGTATTGATGAATTCTTCGATACTGGTCGGTATTTGATCATTGGCGGATTGATTGCAGCAGCGATGCAGACGTATTTGCCAACGGGAATGATGTTGACTTTGGGTTCTACGAAATTCTTGGCGGTATTGGTCATGCTTGTTTTGGCATTGACGATGTCGCTGTGCTCTGAAGCAGATGCGTTTATCGGTTCTTCGCTGCTTAGTCTGTTCGGCGCCGGTCCAGTCGTGGGTTTTCTGGTCTTTGGTCCTATGGTGGACATCAAGAATCTTCTGATGATGAAACGATATTTTACCGGTCGTTTTATTGCAACAATGGTGGGATTAATTGCTGTTGTAGTATCAATTTATGCATGGGTGGTGTAAAAAATGATCCGTTTTTTGATTTTATCTGGATACTTTGAGTTGATGATGTACTTGCAGGTATCAGGAAAACTGAATCAGTTCATCAATGTCCACTATCGTTATCTAGCAATACTTTCGATGATTGTCGCTTTATTTTTGGCATTAGTCCAGTTGTATTTTTGGGTCAAACAAACGCCTGATGAACATGAAGATGAACATCACCATGGACTCGAAAAAAAATCTCAGCGCATCATTGCGTATTTCTTATTAGCATTGCCAATCATTGTTGGTTTGTTTTTCCCAACAGTCAGTCTGGATACGACCATTGTTGAAGCAAAAGGGTTTAATTTCCCGCTGAGTGAAGAGTCTGTCGGCGATCCCGAAATGAATACCCAATACCTTAAACCAGATACTAGTCTTTATTACAATAAAGATGATTATGACGAGCAAATGACGACTTCGTTAGCGAAGTATGCCGATAAACAAACGATTGCTGTCACCGAAGAGAATTATTTGGAACTCATGGAATTGATCTATACGTATCCAAGTGAATTTATCGGGAAAAAAATCAGCTATGACGGTTTTGTTTATCATGCAGCGCAAGATGATCGTAATGAAATCTTTCTGTTTCGTTTTGGGATCATTCACTGTGTAGCGGATTCAGGTGTTTTTGGATTACGTGTTGAGTTACCTGAACAAACGGTTACCGAGAATGACCAATGGCTGCACATTGAAGGAACCATCCAGTCGCAATACTATCAACCCTTTAAACGAGATTTGCCAATGGTAGTCGTTGACCAAGAACAAACCATCGAGGCACCGGCTAACCAATATGTTTATCGATCATTCTAGCGAAATGAGAGAAATATCGGTTTTTTTGAAAAAGTTCACAAAAATATCATAAAGCTTTGTTATAATAAAGATAAACTAGTGCAGATGTTTGTAGTTTTACAAAACGTCGAGTACAATAGAAACGTACAATGTGCTAAAAAACAATATAAAGAGAGGTGTCGTGAAATGGGTTTTACAGATGAAACGGTACGGTTTGATTTTGATGATAGCCGCAAGAAAGAAATCAGTGAAACACTGGCTATCGTGTATCGTGCATTAGAAGAAAAAGGTTATAATCCAATCAATCAAATCGTCGGTTATCTCCTTTCTGGCGACCCGGCTTACATTCCTCGTTATCGGGATGCCCGGAACTTGATTCGTCGTCATGAACGCGATGAGATTTTGGAAGTTTTGATTCGTTATTACTTAGGAAATCACGGGATCAACCTATAATGAGAGTCATGGGTTTAGATGTCGGTTCACGAACAGTTGGTGTAGCTGTTAGTGATCCTATGGGATGGACTGCGCAAGGAATCGAGATCATTCGAATCAACGAAGATGAAAATGACTTTGGCTATGATCGTCTTGGAGAATTAGTCAAAGAGTATGAAGTGACTCGTTTTGTGGTGGGACTGCCCAAGAATATGAATAACACCATTGGTCCAAGAGCAGAGGCTTCACTAGCTTACGGCAAGGCCATCGAAGAACGTTTTGATTTGCCTGTTGACTACCAAGACGAACGCTTGACGACTGTTCAAGCAGAACGAATGCTAGTTGAACAAGCCAACACATCTCGTGCCAAACGTAAGAAAGTCATTGACAAATTAGCAGCAGTAATGATTTTGCAGAATTATTTAGATGGTGCTGGAAAACAATTGTTTTAGTTTACAGAAAAGAGGAAAAAATATGTCAGAACATACGCATGATCACAATCATGATCACAACCACGACCATGAAGGTCACGAACACATTACATTGGTCGATGATCAAGGCAATGAAACATTATACGAAATTCTTTTGACAGTAGATGGACAAGAAGAATTTGGACGCAACTACGTGTTGCTTTATCCAGCTGGAGTACCAGAAGAAGAAGATGTCGAATTACAAGCCTATGCCTACGTTGAAAACGAAGATGGTACAGAAGGCGAATTAGAACAAATTGAAACAGAAGCTGAATGGGACATGATCGAAGAAGTCTTTAACACATTCATGGCTGAAGAAGAATCTGAATAAAGAATTGATGGCTGAACCTTTGATAGATAAGGGTTCAGCTTTTTTATCTAAAAAACCGTCAGAAATGAAATAGCTCATTTCTGACGGTTTTTTTTTGAATTTTACCACAGCCAGTTTTACATAAATCAGTTAACTAGAAAACAAAGTTTGTAGTTTTTGATGATGGACTTCTAGAAGGCGTTGATATAAATCAGTTTCGAAATCACTGTAATGGCAATAATCAAGGACCGTATATTTAAAAGGATCTAGGCCCTTCGGAATCAGCAAAGGTGACCCTAAGATGATAAAGTCATATTCTTCAGTGATTGGAAGTGTCAGCTGTTCGATAGCAACAAATGGGATCTTTTTGCCTAGGTTTAAGATCTCAGCGGAAATCAGATGCTCAGAAACATTGACAAAACCAACTTTCAACTTATAGCTTTCGTCGATTTCTGAATAATACGGATAAAGCAAACAAGCTTGGATGAAAGCTAATTCACTTACACAAGATTTCAGCCACGTATAATTTTTCCGTTGGGAAAATTTTTTCCAGAAGCCTTCGATTTTGATTGTCAAGATATGTAAGAGTGGGTACTTTTCTTGGATATACGAAGAAATAAACAATGTGGTCAAAGGGATTTTTTGTTTGAACAAGCTAAAGTTACCAATCGATAGGTAGATGTTCAAATATAGAGCTGGCTCATTTTCAAAATGAAACGTACCGATAAACGTCTGACAATGGTCTTGGAATTCGTCCAAAATCTCCTTGGGGTCATTACTTGGTTGCTGATAAGAATGTTGGATGATCGGCAGACGAATGTCTTGGTTGGAAGTCAGAAACGGCCAATAATAAAACAAATAGAACAAAGAGTTTACCTCCAAGAGGTCTAAACGCAGATTGGCGATCTTGAAGAAATCGTAAAAGAAGTTGAGGTCTGTACCACTTGGAATGAAAGAATCCCTTGATAAGTGATAGATATCAGTAAAGTGGCTGTTTTTGATCCTCAGCAAACAAATCAGACAATGGAGACTGGCTTGTTTTTTTCCTAAGTCAAACTTGTTCTTATGCTGTGCTTCTTCATGTTTATAAATCAATGCTCTCACTTCTTGGCTATAAGGAACTATGTCCAAACTTTCACCTAATGATACAAACCAAAAGAAATTAAAAAAGAGGATACGAATCAACATTTCGGAACCTGACAAGGTCAGATTCGATAAATTCAAGTTGATATTGTATTCCTTCAAATATTCAACCAGCTTTTTTGTTTGACGAAAACAGGTCGAGCGACTGATATAGTGCCGGTTACAAAAAGCAGCGAGATCGTCGTCCTCTTCTATTAGCATACTGAGCAACAATTTATAAGGAACACTTTCAGTTGAAAGGTAATGTTGGTATTGGGTGTATTGAACAAGTTGTTCATTGACGGTTAACTTATTTTTACTATGTAATAGCTCGATGGTAGTAAATTTTTCTAAATCATCTTGGATTGCACTCAAGATTTTTTTGAAGCGTGCAGGGCCGTAATAAAAATCCAAGTTTTCCCGCACCTGATCTATGCTGTATTCCCCGGGTGAGAGTGTCATCAACTTGCCGTAGACACTCAATTTCGTTCTGGCATGATCATCTAACAAAATTTTTTCAATCAATTGATCACCTTCCTTTTTTTTGTAATTATTATTAGCGTATTTAACTTCTCTTGTAAATACGTGTCTCAGATTTCTAACAAGTCTATACAAGGTTTAGAAATATTTCTATTTCACTTGTCTCAAAAATAGCGTTCAGCGAGTATGTTTTTTGAGAGAAAAGAAATAATCCATGATTTTAAATAACGATATCCATTTTGTTTTTGCTTCCTTGTTAGTGTGTTTAATGGATATAAATAACTATAATTGAATATTTAGAAGCTGAAGGGGAAAGAATTAGAAATATTAGTGAATCTTTTCTTTTTTTTTTATTATCTATTTGAATTTTAAAAAAATTTCGAAGGAGGCACTAAAAATGAAAAAGGGAAAGCATCTTGTCCTTCTTAGTTTGTTGGCCATCTTTTTCATCGCTTACTTATATTCTCAACACATAAACAAGGTAGTAGCAAATGATGAAGATGTTGTTGATGTAGTAGAGGTGCTGAAAAATGATTATGGAGAAGTGGCTATCAAGCAAAAAGATGATCATTTGATCCTCTTTTACCGCTTAAATGAGTCAACACAAGAAAGACGATTTTTATTTCAGCTGCATCCCAAGGATGCAGCTGAAAACAATTTGCTTACTTCTTACACTTCTCAGGAATACCAAGAATATACAGATGAGAAGCAACAGAAATGGATAGGCAGTGATTTTTCGCAGGGAGGTGTCGAAAAAGAATGGAATGTCGCATTGTCAAATACTAATAAAGAGTTTCAACTCAATATTCAGATTGAAGAAAAAGCAGGAAAGTTACTTTTATCAGAAGCCGCTTCTTATCCATTCTCTATCGCTAATGAGAAGAAAGAGCCGTCAACTACAAGTGAAGATATAGCGGAAACAACAGCATCCTCTGAAGTATATGATACATCAGAGGATTCCTCGGTCATCTCGGACGAGTATCATCCGTTTGGTCAGCCGCAATTGTTCAACGGACAGGTGAGTTCCGATGGATTAGCTACGATCGAACCAGAGTATGTAACGGATGGGCAAGGTACTTATCCGAAAGCGATGTGGCAACCAAATAATAATCAGTATGTACGAAATCACCAAGGCAATCGTCAGGGAAAACAACAATGGGATGGGGTGACTAATTGGGATGGTGATCCAACCAATCAAAATAATTCTTATATTGAATATGGTGGGGAGAAAGAAGCAGCCGATTATGCGATCCGAAAATTTGCTAAAGAGACAGCAACTCCAGGTTTGTTTGATCTGTATGTAAATGTCCGAGGTAACACGCAAAAGGACATTCTTCCACTTGATATCGTATTCGTTGCAGACTGGTCTGGGAGTATGAATGAAGAAAATCGGATCATTGAGGTGAAAAATGGCATTGACCGATTTATTGATACATTATCAGATAGTGGCGTGACGGAAAAAATCAACTTAGGGTATGTCGGATTCTCAAGTGAAGGATATAGCAACCGTACGATTCCGCTAAAAGCCTTTGATAGTGTAAAAGAAGAAATCAAAGCAGCAACCCCTCTTTCAACAAGTGGCGGAACATTTACTCAAAATGGGTTACGACAGGCAGGAGAATTATTATCAGAACAAAATGGACACAAAAAAGTGATCGTTCTCTTAACCGATGGCGTTCCGACTTGCTCGTATCAAGTATCTAATGTAATGACCGATGAAGATGGTAGTTATTATGGTACAGCCTTTAGCGGACGTATTGATCATCCAGACTATACTTCGAAAATCTCCCCCCCTTATCTTGCTTCAGTAAGCAACCAATCTTCGCAACGGCGTTGGATCAATTCGACATTTATTGCTACGATCGGTGAAGCAATGGCATTGAAGCAACGAGGAATCGAAATCCATGGGTTAGGAATCCAACTACAGGGGGATGAAACCGCAGGACTCACGAAAGAAGAAGTCGAGAGTCGAATGCGGAAAATGGTCTCGAATGGGGAGGATGGGACACTGTATTACGAGTCTGCAAATGATTCCTCAGATATTGCTGATTATTTAGCCAGAAAAGCTGTGCAATTGTCTGGGACCGTCGTTGATGGGAAAATCACTGATCCGATCATTGAGCCATTCGTTTATGAAACAGAAAGTGTTTCTGTTAAAAGTGTCGGAACGAGTCCTTTATCTGTTGAACCGATTCTAGCCATTGAGGATTCTATCATTCGAGTCGAGCAAATCTATTTAGAAAAAGGCCAAGAGATCCAACTGCATTATCAAGTTAGAATCCAAACAGAAAGTAAAACATTCGAACCAGATAGGTGGTATCAGATGAATGGTTCGACCACCTTTCAGCCAACGTCCAACCCAGATGTAGTTGCTAAATTTGGTATTCCATCAGCGAAAGCGCCCAGTGTTTCTCTTGATTTCTTCAAAGAATGGGAAGAATTTGATGAAGATCTGACAACGCGACCAGAAAAAGTGATCTACGAAATCAAGCGAAGGGGGATCACTCAATCATCAAGTTGGGAAAATGGCTATATACAATTAAATAAGCCGGCAAAGGACGAAACAAATCGTTGGGAGCGAACAAAAGTCACCAAAGTTTCAGAATCTAGTGAAGAAATCAGAGAAACCCTTTGGCTACCGAAATACAACAATCTAGGGCAAGATTTCCACTATGAGGCGGTCAATGAAGAAGCGGTTCCCGGCTATCAATCAGAAAAAGTCAATGCAACAACTTGGAAAAATACAAAACAATTTGTCCCTTTAGACTTAAAAGTAACCAAGAAATCTTCTGCAAATGATCATCTCCTAAAAGGCGCGGTATTCCAACTAACGATTGAGGAGCGGGAGATTCAGCTGATCGATCATCAAGATGGTACGTATTCGTTGCCAGAAGGAACACTTCTTGAAAAAGGAAAAAACTATACATTGACAGAAATCAGTCCACCCACTGGACACGAACGCTCAGAAAAGCACATGTGGGATATCGCGATTTCTAATAATGGCGCAGTAACAGTGGGCGGTCAAAAAACAGCAGTTGACGACCAAGTCATCCAGTTGACAATCGAGAACACTTTTTTAGACCTTCCGATCGCTATAAGAAAGTATACAGAAAAAGGCAAAGAAGAAGTAAACTTGGCAGACGCGACCTTTGCATTACAAATAAAAGCGGATAAAGGAAGCTATCAAACACTGAAAGAAGCCACCACAGCGGCATCAGGATTGGCGCAATTTACCATCCAAAAATCTGGCAAATACCGAATAGTGGAAACCGCAGGACCGCTTGGCTATGATACGATTCCAGGAAATTATGAGTTTGAAGTGGATCCTTATGGAACGATTGAATATGACGGGAAAAATGTAGAACATGCAGCAGTTTGGACACTGACACATAGCAATCAAATCAAACCATTTGATTTAACTGTCTTAAAGCAAACAGACACAGGTCAATCGTTGAAAGGCGCGGCATTCCGACTATCTGGTTCAGCCGAACAAATCGAATTACCAAGTGATGAAACAGCAATCGACACCTTTGTTTTTGAAGATCTCAAACCCGGGAATTACACGCTGGAGGAGATCAAAACACCAGAAGGCCATGTCGGGCTAAAGGAACCAGTGCAAATTGTTATCCAAGAGGATGGCGAAGTGACAATAACTGGAGAACCAACAGAAGTGCACTTACAAAGTGGGAACAAAAACAACCAATTGCAATTAGTGGTTACCAATCAGGCGTTGATCTCTCTGCCGGAGACCGGCGGCATGGGAGGGCTTGGCATCATTGCTAGTCTCAGCGGCATTGTTTCATTTGCCATCTATTTGTTTTTGCGAAGAAAAAGGGAAATCAATGAGAAGCACTATTGATTAGAGGATTCCTTTTTTGTTCATTGTTGGTTCTGAAATGGAGTGAAAAAATGGTTTTCTTGATGGCAAATTGATCGTAGGAAAATTCATTGTTTATTAAAAGAATAGGAGTAAAGAAAATGAAGAAGAGAAAGTATATCAAACGATTGGTACTATGTTTTATTTCACTAGTAACATTGGCAGCATTGATTTCTATCCAGCACGTGTATGCTGATGGAACTGAGGTGCAACTGGTGATCCACAAGAAGAAAATGTTGGATTTTCCAAGTCAAGGGATCCAAAACACAGGGAAGGAAATGGCAGAGTTTGATGACTATCAAGGACTAGCTGACGTCACCTTCCATGTCTACGATGCGACCGCAGCATTTACTAAAGCAAGAGAAAACGGCGCAACGATTGAAGAAGCGAAAGCACAGGTGCAATCACAAACTTTTAGCACAGCTCTTTTTTCAGGCAGTACGGATACCCATGGGGATCTTTCTTTATCATTGCCCAAAAAACAAGCAGGAAAAGATGCCGTCTATGTGATCAAAGAAGCGGCAAAACCAGGGGTGACTGCTGCTGCAAATATGGTCGTGGCGTTTCCTGTGTATGAATTGATCAAACAAGCAGACGGTACGTATCAATATGGAGCAGAAGAACTATCGATGATTCATTTGTATCCTAAAAACATTGTTGAAAATGATGGCACACTGCAAGTCACGAAAATTGGTTCCGCTGAGGGTGAAGCACTGAACGGTGCGGAATTCGTCATTGTCAAACAAGAATCAGAGGTAACAAAATATATACAAGGCGTTGCACAAGGTATGTATACATGGACGTCAGACAAATCAAAGGCGAAACACTTTGTCAGCGGCAATCGTTATGAAATAGGAGAAGAGGACTTTGTCGAGAGTGCTGCGGCTAAAGGACAAATGATCGTCGCTGGTTTAGAGGTCGGAGAGTATGTATTGGAGGAAGTCAAAGCGCCTGAAAATGCTGAGATGATTGCCGACCAAACAACTACGCTATTTACCATCATTTCAGGAAGTCAAACGCCTGTAGCAAAGACGGTAAAAAATGATACGACTAAAGTAGAAAAAGACACGCCCCAATTAGAAGGACAAGATGTAGCCATCGGTGAAGCAATCAACTATGAGATCACCGTCAATATACCTGATGGGATTGCCGATAAAGAGGAGGAGAGCAACAAGTATACCTCATTCAAATTGATCGATAGCCACGATCCTGCATTGACATTTATGAATCAGTCCAAGGGAGAAACAAGCTATGCACTCTATGATGGTGAACGTCTCATTGATACTAATAATTATCAGATCACTGAACATGCCAATGGTTTTACAGTAGCAATTGCGCCCACATATATCCCTTCCCTGACTCCAGGTGGAACGTTGCGATTCGTTTATTACATGTATTTGAATCAACTAGCAGATCCGACGAAAGGTTATAAAAACGAAGCAAATGTCGATAATGGTCACACGACAGATCAAACACCACCGACTGTTGAGGTTCTGACAGGGGGAAAAAGATTCATAAAAGTAGATGGGGCAGTGATTGAGCTACGGCCATTGGCAGGTGCATCGTTTGTCGTACGCGACGAAAATTCGGCGACCGCAAACTATTTGATCATTGATCCAGTCACAAAAGCAGTGGCGTGGACGAATTCTCCGGAGAAAGCAACAACTTTCAATACAACGAACGATGGATTAGTAGACATTACAGGATTAGCTTATGGAACCTACTATTTGGAAGAAACCAAAGCACCGAATAGCTATATCAAATTAAATGAACGAATTGCTTTCAAAGTAGATGCACAATCTTATGCGGTGGCGAATGAATTGGTTACTCCAGAAAAAGTACCAAACAAACAGAAAGGAACATTACCAGCAACTGGCGGCGAGGGAGTTACTTTGTATATTGGTTTAGGTGTCGTTTTATTGACGATAGTAGGTGTCTACTGGATAAAAAGATATAAGGCTTAGTGTCAAACGAAGAACGAATGGATAGCTGAGGAGAATGAAATGAAGCAAAAAAAAAGGCATCCTTTAGATCTAATCATGCTATTGGTATTTTTTATCGGTATCCTCAGCTTGGTGTATCCCTTTGTTAGCGATACATTGAATGACTATCTCGATCAACAAATCATCAAAAACTATCAGAAAAAAGCAAAATCTGAACATGCGTCAGTGATTGCTGAGTTGAACAAGCAGATGCGTGAAGCAAATGAAAAAATGGCATCAAATGAACCTAAGACAGAAGCAGACCCATTTTCCAAGGAAAAAAAGGAAAATCAGAACTCGCTGAAATCTTATATAGAAGCACACACGATAGGTGTTTTGACGATCCCAAAAATCAATGTCAATTTACCAATCTTTGATCAGACGACAACAAAACTATTGGAGAAAGGGGCCTGTTTGCTCGAGGGAACTTCATATCCAGTCGGAGGAGTATCGACGCATGCGGTACTTTCTAGTCACCGAGGATTACCACAAGCAAAACTCTTTACAGATCTACCTCGGTTACAGATAGAGGATCGCTTTTATATCGAAATCAATGGTCAATATCTTGCGTATCAAATCGATCAAATACAAACCGTCGCGCCGACAAAAACAGAAACACTTCAGATCCAAGATAACCAAGACCTAGTCACACTAGTTACTTGCACCCCTTATATGATCAATAGTCACCGTTTGCTGGTTCGCGGACACAGGGTCGCAGTTGAGCAAGAGGAAATAAGCGCGTCATTGTCAAAAGTGCAGCAAGCAAAACGAACGACCTTTTTACTCGTGACTGGTTTGATCGTTGTCCTTTTGATGCTGTCTTTGGTGATGGTGATAAAACATTTTACAAAAGTTAAAAATACATGTAGTTTCAAAAACTAGATGAAAAAGTTTTGGTAATCAGATAGTTTTTCGAGTATAATGGAGTCGAAGAAATGAAACGGAGTGGATCAAGATGGAGATAGAATTTAGTCGAAAGTATCAAATCATCAATGAAGTATTAAATGCAGTGACCCATGGGATCGCAGCGTTGTTAAGTTTGTTTTGCTTTAATTTGCTGATGGATCGCGCCCATACCACCTTAGATTATGTCGCTTTTGCGATTTATGGAAGTTCGCTTTTTCTGCTTTTCTTTTCCTCTACGTTATTTCATAGCCTGATTTTTACGAAGGCAAAGAAAGTTTTCCAAGTATTCGATCATTGCTCGATCTATCTCTTGATCGCTGGTACGTATACCCCATTTTGCCTCTTAGTCGTACAGGGAATGGCTGGGTTGATCTTGCTTAGTGTCATTTGGACCACCGCAGTAATAGGGATTATTTACAAATCTTTGACGTTGACAAAAACGAACAAAGTATCGAAAGTTTCAACGATCATCTACAATGTGATGGGGTGGGCAATCATTGTTGTCTTACCTAAGCTCTATCAGAATATCGATTTGACCGGATTACTACTGTTAGTTGCTGGAGGAATCGCTTATTCTGTAGGTTCGCTCTTTTATAGTATGAAAAATAGACGATTCACCCATGTAATCTGGCATTTGTTTGTCATGTTAGGTGCAGCATTGATGTTTTTTGCGATTTACGTAAGTAATTAAGACGTTGTGCATGATGAAATAAGAATGAACAAATTGTTGGGACATAGGTTCGTTACACTCTCAAAAAAACAGAAGCACTCGAAAATGGTTTATTTTTCGAGTGCTTCTTGTTTGAAAAGGGAATCCGAGGAAATCCTTTATGACTAAAGCAAAAACGTGCCGAGCAATTTAGCTCAGCACGTTTTTTTACCTTATTCTTCTACTATTTTAGCTGATGCAGGCAAGCAGCGGTTGACGGCAATCGCAACGGCCATCCCAATGAAACTATCGATCACCCGGTTAAAGGCATAAAGATAGGATTCAGTTTGGGGAACCATAAATAAAATCGTCAATAGGGTAGCACAGGCACCGACCGTTCCTTCGTGATAGTCGAATTTCACTAATAATGCGATCATCAGCATGATAACGAAAGGAATCGATAGCAGCTGAACAAGGTGTGTGTAGCCAAAAAATTTAAAAATTCCGATACAGATGATCGATGCTAATGCGCCAAAGGTATTTCCAGCAATCCGATGCCGGCCGTATTTGACAGTAGTCCCATGATCTTCTCTTAAGGTAAAGACAGCGGTGATCGTTGAAACAACGTATGTCTCACGCTGTAGAAGAAAACTTAGAAGAATACAAGTGAAGACGCTGATCCCCGTTTTTAGATTTCGCAAACCAAATTTTAATCCGAATAGATTCAATAATGCCATCCTTTCATAAGAAATCATCTTAACCCTTTCAAACGAATCATATCATACCATAAGCTGTATTTGCTAGTGAAAAAAAGTCCGAAAGGTTGCTGCAAAGGCTTCTCTTTGTGAAAAACCTTCGTGGCTCTCCTGGAGAATACGTCAATCAGCTTGAGAGTGATCAAAAAAGAGTGACTACCAGCGTTGGAGCGAATCAGTTGCTTGGTTGACCAAACAAGCGTAACATAATATTGTAAACGTTATCTTATTGGAGAGCAGGGATAGGGATGGAAAAAATTTATCAAGCAAGTACGGCAGAAGGCGCAGTCGATTTTATCAACATGCGTGATTTAGAAGAGGCAGCAAAAGAAGTGATTCCCAAAGGAGGCTATGGCTACATCTCTAGCGGTGCGGGAGATACCTTCACTTATCGAGAAAATGAACGCGCATTCAATCATAAGCTGATTATTCCTCATGTCCTCAAAGACATTGAATTACCAGACACCAGGACTACTTTTTCCGGTGATACATTAAATGCACCGATCATCATGGCTCCGGTGGCCGCTCATGGCTTGGCCAATGTCAATGCGGAGAAAGCCTCGGCAAAAGGAGTTGCGCGCTTCGGTACAATTTACACAGCTAGTTCTTATGCTTCCTGTACGCTAGAAGAAATTCGGGCAGCCGGCGGAGAACAAGCACCTCAGTGGTTTCAATTCTATATGAGCAAAGATGATGGCATCAATCGGGATATTTTGTCGATGGCGAAACGCAATGGTGCCAAAGCGATTGTTTTAACGGCGGATGCCACAGTTGGTGGCAACCGAGAAACGGATCGCCGTAACGGCTTTACCTTTCCATTGGCTATGCCAATTGTGCAAGCTTATCAGTCTGGAATCGGACAAACAATGGATGCGGTATATGGCTCCTCCAAACAAAAACTGAGTCCTCAAGATGTGGCGTTCATTGCGAAGGAATCTGACTTACCTGTTTATGTCAAAGGGGTTCAATCAGAAGAAGATGTAGCACGTGCGTTAGATGCTGGAGCACAAGGGATTTGGGTCTCAAATCATGGTGGCCGTCAGTTAGATGGTGGACCAGCTGCTTTTGATTCTTTACAGATCGTAGCAGATGCCGTCGCTGGCAGAGTTCCGATCGTCTTTGACAGCGGTGTTCGCCGTGGGCAGCACGTCTTTAAAGCAATCGCCTCTGGTGCTGATCTAGTGGCGATTGGACGTCCAGTGATTTACGGATTAGCGTTAGGCGGTTCAACAGGCGTTCAGCAAGTGTTCGATTTCTTCAAAAAAGAATTAGAGATGGTAATGCAATTAGCAGGGACTCAAACGATTGCAGATATTCGCCAAGCGAAACTACGGGACAATCATTATATGTAATAAAAAATAGTAATAAAAAGAGCCTTCCTCTGCCGCACGCAGCCAGAAATTCAAAGAACTGAAACCTTTGAAAGCCACGGCAGCGGGGCTTTTTTTAGGGCTTTTTTGTATCTGGGTTGATTATAGGAAATCACCGGTATCAAGAACGAACTGCTACGATTTATTTGATAGGAACAGTGTATATGATTTTGAAAAGGAGAGAAAACCCTGTACACTTAAATTAACGAAATCAAAAAGGAGAGGGTAAAATGATTCCAAAAATCATTCATTATTGCTGGTTTGGGGGCAATGAATTAGGGGAAAGCGAACAGAAATATATCGAAACCTGGCGCAAATTTTGCCCAGACTATGAAATCAAACGCTGGGATGAATCAACGATCGATCTTTCAAAATTTGGTTCTTACTTACAAGAAGCCTATGAACAAGAAGAATGGGCCTTTGTTTCTGACGTTGTTCGTTTGTATGCATTAGTGACAGAAGGCGGTATTTATATGGATACCGATGTCGAAGTGGTGAAACCATTAGATGATCTATTAAACTATGAGGCATTTATGGGATTTGAGATCGAAACCAAAATTTCCACCGGTATCATCGGTGCAGTGCCCCATCATCCTTTCATGGAAGAATGGTATCATGACTATGATGATCGTGAATTTGTGCGAGCAGAAAAAACGGAAGATGTGGTAACCAACGTCATTCGAGTCACTGAATTGTTGCAGGAATATGGTCTGCAACTAAACAATCAGCGTCAAACGGTTAAAGGGGTAGAAATTTTCCCGCAAATGACTTTCTCGCCAAAAAGTTATATTACCGGCGAAGTTGAGGAAGATCCAACTACTATGGTGATCCACCAATTTTCCGGATCTTGGCTATAAATAGTTTTTTACTGATCCGATAGTTCGTCAAGCAGAATCCCAGCAACAGTTGAATGGGCGCCTGCTGACGAACTATTTTTTATTGTCTTTGGCAATGAATTATGCCACAATAGAACGAAATGAAATGGATCGGAGTGAGAGTTTATCATGGGAATTATCCAATGTACACCGGCTGACCTTGTTGAGTTGAAAGCCATCAGTATTGAGACGTATCAGGACACATTTGCGCCATATAATACGGAAGAAAATATGCAAGCTTATTTAGAGGCTGCTTATCATTCAGAAAAGTTGCACAAAGAACTGAAAAATCCTCAGTCTGCTTTTTTCTTTTTGCAAGAAGAAGCAATTGCTGGTTATCTAAAGCTTAATTGGGGAACAGCTCAAACTGAGCCGATTGCACCAGAGGGACTTGAAGTTGAGCGGATCTACATCCGAAGTGACTACAAACGCCGCGGCTATGGTCAGCAATTGTTGTCTTTTGCGGAAGAGTTTGCCAAGGCAAAACAAAAGACGTCTTTGTGGTTAGGCGTATGGGAACACAATGCCAATGCATTGGCTTTTTATAACAAGATGGGCTTTCGACGAGTAGGCAGTCATTCTTTCTTCATGGGGGATGATGAACAGACCGATTATTTAATGGAAAAACAAATATGAAGAGAGTCACTCTTCTTCGATTCGTTGTTGTTGAAAAATCAAAGTCGAAAACCTGTTGATGAGAGATGCCATTAGTGACTTCGAAAGAGGGAGCAAGAGGAGGATGAAAATTCCTTTTCAATTAATAGAGCTTCCAGTATAGTAGTAAATGACTAACTAAAAAATGAAAATTATGGTGACAGATGAAGGAGACAAGAATGGGACAACAAAAAACTGAAAGTGTATTATCACGATTTTTAAAAGGAGTCGTTATTGCTTTAGGATTTATTTTGCCGGGGGTCTCCGGTGGAGTTCTAGCAGCAATTTTAGGGATCTATGAACGAATGCTGCGTTTTATGGCACATTTAACGAAAAACTTCAAAGAAAATCTGCTCTTTTTCTTGCCAGTAGGGATCGGCGGGATCGTTGGGATCGGGCTTTTATCGAAACCGTTAGAATGGCTGCTGCAAAATTATCAGATTGTCGTCTTATGGGGATTTGCCGGAGCCATTATTGGTACATTGCCTGCACTTGCAAAAGAATCGACTCTTAAAAGCAAACGAACTATGGGGGATCTGTTTTGGTTCTTTGGTACAATGATCATCGGTTTCTTATTTCTTTATTTCATGGGTGATATTCTAGGAACGATCCCAGCAAACTTTTTAGGATTTGTTTTGGCCGGCGGATTGATTGCATTAGGTGTGTTGGTGCCTGGATTAAGCCCATCTAACTTATTGCTCGTATTAGGTTTGTATGATCCGATGTTGAAAGGCTTCAAGGGGTTCGACATTTTAGGCGTCTTCTTGCCGATCGCAATTGGTGGTCTACTCGTGATGCTGCTGTTCTCAAAATTGATGGAGTGGCTCTTGGAGCATTATCATTCGAAAGTCTATCACTTTATTTTGGGAATTGTGATTGCATCAACAGTATTAATCGTCTTGCCACCAGTGGCTGATTATAGCGGATTTACTTGGCTGACTGCGGTCAGCGGTGTGATACTGTTTGTTTTAGGGTACTGGTTAGGAGCTTGGATGAGTAAATTAGAAGAAAAATATAAATAACCACTGCGTGGACAAAAAAACAATCGGTCAGATGATCGATTGTTTTTTTATGGAATAGAAACCGAGGCAACCTTTGTCTGAATAGCGACGTTCACACGTACTATCCTCACTCCCCCTTGGAAGATAATCATGAAACGTCGCTGGAAAAAGGGGACAGGATCGAACGGGACAACTTACATCTGATCGCTAAGCGCCCAAATTTAAAAAAGGATATATATAAAAAAGAGGTATCGGACGATCCTGCCCAATACCTTTGTCATAGTGAAATAAGCAGACCAAAGCGTGTTGATTTACCTAAAAAGAGGTAGAAATCACCCAGAAAATTGGGTACAATAAACACGTTGATGTACTGCATTGACTATGGCAAACTTGATGGTCAGTTGCTGCTGACAAATCAAGGCCCTATTCCTTAGTTGCCGCTAAGGGATGGGGTGCCTTTTTTGGTTTCTATTCGCTTTTATTTTATAGAAAGCGAGGGTATAAATCAAGGGAACGTTTCCATATTTAATGAAAAAATGCAAGTGTTTTATTAGAAAAACGTGAAAAGATAACAGAATTCTGTGAGATTTGTCAATAAAAGTCAATATTTATTTATTGATATGAGAAAGACTGAAAAAATAAATTTTTCCTGTGAGAGCCAAGCCATCAAAGTGATGATTTGGCTCTTTTTTGTCGCTTTTTTAAGGGGGGACACTTACGAGCCCTTTATTGTGTTAGGCAAAAGTTTACCAACTTAACATGAACTTTTCATAACGCTTACTGGATGTTAACGATTGCTTGATAGGATGGAGTAAATGAGTAATGAGGTGAAAAGATGAATCATGATAGGCTAAAGGTACTTATTGAAAAGAGACTGCCCCATATCCCTGCAAGGGATTGTAAACGAAACACCTCCAAAAGCAAACGGATTTTGGATCCTCAAAAAAGTATCCGGTTCCAACGTGGACTTGCTAAGAAAAAGATGCTAAATGGGCTAGCTATAATAGTAATTAGGAAATGGCTTTTGAGAATCAGCAAAGACCGACAGATGGGGGTGACAAGCTATGTCCATTAAATCGCAAATAACCGAAAAGCTGCTTTTACTGGTTTTGGATGGCTGCCGATACGATACCGCGGTTGAACAGATGGGGATCTTGAATCATCATGTGGATTATAAACAAGCACAACTGATCAAAGTCCATGCTGAAATGCCTAGCAGTTCTCGGCCATTGTATGAAGTGTTGGCTACTGGTGTACCAAGCTACCGGAATGGGATTCTGACCAATGCTGATGGTCAACATTCCAAAGAACTCTCGATTTTTGATCTTGTCAAAGCTGCCGGCGGAAGTACTGCAGCTGCAGCACATTATTGGCAAAGTGAATTATTCAATCAAGCACCTTATGAAATCAAACGAGATCGTATTCAACACGACCACAAAAAAAGTATCCAACATGGAATCTTTTATAGTGAAAACCAGTATCCCGATTCACATGTGTTTGCAGATGGACATTATTTACTGCACACGTATCAGCCGAATTTGTTACTGATACATTCCATGAATATCGATGCCGCGGGACATCGTTATACGGCTGTTTCAAAAGAATACCGAAAAGCCGTCAACCAAGCAGACCAATTGATTGGCCTGTATTTGCACGATTGGTTGGCTGCAGGTTATCAAGTGATTGTTACTGCGGACCACGGGATGGATGAATATGGGTTGCATGGCGGAAGCATGGCTGCTCATCGCGAAGTCCCCCTCTATATTTTTTCAGATATTTTTCCGCCAGACTGTGGGATCGAAAAAATGAATCAATTAGAGTTGGCACCACTGATTTGCAGTTTATTAAAAATCGATACTTCTGAACGCATGCAGATTGGGCGCAGCTGATTTGTAGAAACGAGCAAAGCCGCTAAAGTCAGGTGCTCAAATTAGGGCATCATTGCTAGAAGTCTATTTGGTTTGGCTTAACGGGCATAAATAGATGGCTTATATCAGATGAATAAGCAAAAAAGTAATCGATTGTTGTTCCGCTACAGAGAACTGTGCCATGAGTGAAAATAAACGGACATTGTAAATGAGAGAAAGTGGCTGCCGCGTCTTGGAAACTGTGAGAGTGCCTAGGTACTATAGCAGCAGTTGCGATCGTTAGAATTTATCGGGTTTTGTTTAGATCCGGTCGTTCCGTCTGTTTGTTGACTGTTTATGGGACCGTCTTTTTTAATTAGAACAAGGCAACGAAGTGCTGCTATTCTTTGCACTTTTGGACAAACGACTTTATTTGTCTAAATCTGTGAAAAATAGCGGTTGTTATTTTTGTCACAAATAGAAGATACTGCTACCATGGATTCGTACCAATATTAGGAGGGGATCATATGAGATATACAAACGGAAATTATGAAGCTTTTGCAAGAAGCAGAAAACCGAAAGATGTCGAAAAGAAACAGGCCTATATTGTTGGTGGCGGATTAGCTGGATTAGCAGCAGCAGTCTTTTTGATTCGTGACGGACACATGGAGGGAAAGAAAATCCATGTGCTGGAGGAGCTGTCTCTTTCAGGCGGCTCACTCGACGGCAAATTTATTCCTCATGATGGCTTTGTCACTCGAGGCGGCCGTGAAATGGAAAATCATTTTGAATGTTTATGGGATTTATTCCGTTCGATTCCATCATTGGAGGTAGAAGATGCCTCCGTCTTAGATGAATTTTATTGGTTGGATCATGACGATCCAAACTCATCCAATTGTCGGATCATTCATGATCGTGGCCAACGAGCAGCAGATGACGGAGAATTCACTTTATCAGCAGCAGCCCAAAAAGAGTTGGTCCAACTATTTATGACTTCAGAAGATCAGCTTGTTGGCAAACGGATCGAGGATGTTTTTGGAGACGAGTTCTTTGAATCAAACTTTTGGCTTTATTGGTGTACGATGTTTGCTTTTGAAAAATGGCATTCTGCCATCGAAATGCGTAGATATGTTTTAAGATTCATTCACCATATCGATGGATTGCCTGATTTCACGGCTTTGAAATTTACTCGTTACAATCAATATGAATCGTTAGTTAAACCATTATTAGCTTACCTTGATGCACAAGGTGTCGATTTCCAATATGAAACCAAAGTCATGAATATTGACGTGAAGATCACTGAAGGAGAGAAAATCGCCCAAAGTATCACACTGATGAGAAATGGCAAAGCCCAAGAAATCACTTTGACAGCAGATGATCTGGTGTTTGTAACAAACGGCTCAATCACGGAGAGTTCGACTGAAGGGGATCACCATACGCCTGCCCCTATTACTCATGAATTAGGCGGCAGTTGGAATCTTTGGAAGAACTTGGCTGCTCAATCTCCTGAATTTGGTCGCCCAGAAGTCTTTTATGACAATCTGCCAGCAGAAAGCTGGTTTGTATCAGCGACAGTCACATGGCAAAACTTTGATATTGAACCTTATATTTCTCGTTTGACAAAACGGAAATTACGGACAGGAAGAGTAGTGACCGGTGGGATCGTCACCATCAAAGATTCAAATTGGCTGATGAGTTTTGCGACCCATCGTCAACCTCATTTCAAAGAGCAAGGCGATCAACAAACGGTGACTTGGGTTTATGGTCTATTGTCTAATACACCAGGAAATTATATCAAAAAACCGATTGAACACTGTTCCGGACAAGAAATCGTTCAAGAACTATTGTATCACTTAGGTGTTCCAGAAGATGAAATTCTACGGATCTCTAATGAATCATGTTCAGCGATCCCTGTGTATATGCCTTTCATCACTTCTTACTTCATGTTGCGGGAACCTGGAGATCGTCCGCTTGTGATACCGAATGGTTCACGAAACTTAGCCTTCATCGGCAACTTTGCCGAAACGCAACGTGATACCGTCTTTACGACTGAATATTCTGTACGAACGGCGATGGAAGCTGTCTACCAATTGTTAGCTATTGAACGAGGCGTTCCAGAAGTCTTTGCTTCCGCCTATGATCTGCGTACATTGGCCAATGCGATTTACTATTTATCGGACAAGAAAAAATTGACTGAGATGGAGCTGCCATTTATCGAACGCAAATTAGTAGAAGGATTTGTTAAGAAGACGAAAGATACCTATATCGGCGAAATCCTTGAAAAAAATCATTTAGTTTAACACACTTGAATGCTGTGACATCCGTTACTTAAAGACAGGATACCCGAAAGAACCAGAGAGGCCATTAAACGGCCTCTCTTTTCTTCGGGGTTACGTATGTCTGACGGATGGCACAGTTTTTTTGGGAACGATTTCCATGCTGTAGAACCCCCCTGTGTGATGTACACAAGAGTAGCGAAAAATAAGGGAACCGCTATCAAACAAATTGCTTCTTTTTGATAATACAGAGTGTTATTCTGTTATATTTGTATTGAACTTTTTCACTCTGTTTGGTATATTGGTTGTTAATTAAAAGCTTTTTTTGTTTTTAGTACAGAAGCTATAATTGTTACGATGAAAGGCGGGAGATTTATGGAAGATGCGACCTATTGGGCAGAGCAATTAACGCAGAAGAAAATCAGTTTTTCGGAATTGACAGCTAGGATCGAAGAAAAAATTCAGCAAGTTGAGCCAACGTTAAATGCGCTTGTTTCTTTTGATCGGCAAGCAGCAATTAAGCAGTATGAACAAAATCCGCAAACAAAAGCGGCTTTATTCGGCGGGCTGCCAATACCACTTAAAATATTGGGTCAAAGTAAAGCGGGGTGGCCGGCCACATCGGCGGCTGCATTGTTTGCAAATGCAAAAGCAGAGCAGACGAGTGCATTTGTCAACGGGCTGGAACAGCTAGGATTGATTCCTTTGGGACAAACCAATGCCCCGGAATTTGGTTTCAAAAATGTTACCGATCCAGTATTGTACGGTCCAACACGCAATCCGTGGCAGTCCGCCTATTCGGCAGGGGGATCCAGCGGTGGAGCGGCGGCCGTCGTAGCGGCTGGACTATTTCCATTAGCTGCTGCTAGTGATGGAGGCGGTTCCATTCGTATCCCAGCTTCTTTCAACGGACTAATTGGGTTAAAACCGACGCGAGGAACTATGCCAGTGGGACCGCAAGAATGGCGTAGTTGGCAAGGTGCTTCGATCAATTTTGCATTGACGCTTTCTATGAGAGATACGGAACGTTTGTTTTATGGATTACGAACGTCTCAACCGGCGGCTCCCTATCAGGCACCTAGAATCGAATGGAAACATCATGGACCCAGTCAGAATCGAACACTGAGAGTTGCGTACACAACCGAGTCTCCAGCCGGGAGTCCAGTTTCACAAACTGCTGTCTTAGCTGTCAAGAAAGCTGTCGCATTTTTGGAAGATCAAGGACATCAGGTTACAGAAATCCGTTATCCTGTTGACGGTCAAACGATGATGGCAAGCTATTATCGTATGAATGGTGGAGAGACAGCAGCAATGTTTGCCGAGATCGAGGCAATGCTGCAACGACCAGTGGAACAGAAAGATATGGAGCTGATGACTTGGGGGCTGTACCAATATGGCAAAAAATTAGCGGCTGCCGATTATATCCAGGCATTGCAATATTGGGATCAGCTGGCAGTAACGATGGAAGCTTTGTTTGCAGATTATGAGTTGTTTTTGACCCCTGCAACAGCACAAACGGCGCCATTGATTGAAGAGGATTTGCAAAGTGATACGATTCGTCGCGAACTGCAAGAGATAGAAAGACGAACAGCTGCTGCTGCCGGAGACTTGATTTATCAGATGTTCGACAAAAGTTTGGCACTGACGCCCTATACGCAATTGGCCAATCTAACGGGCCAACCTGCAATCAGCCTTCCAACAGCTGTTAGTGAGGAAGGTTTGCCATTGGGAATTCAGTTTATGGCATCAAAAGGCCGTGAAGATTTACTTTTTCAAGTGGGTGAATTGTTTGAACGATGGGAGCAATTTCATTTACCCAAAAAATAACTGTCGATGAATGACGGTTCAAGAATGATTTTCTAGGGGGATAAAGATGGAAACAATCAAAATAAACAAGTGGAAAAATATCGTTGTACTAGGTGCCTTTGTGATGTTGTTAGGTGCTTGCGGAAGTAAGGCTAAAGAGGACAATAGTTTAAGTCGTGTTCAAGAGTCAAAAGAATTGACTGTTGCTACGTCAGGTACGTTATTTCCTTCCTCTTATTACAATGATGACAATCAATTAGTTGGCTATGACGTAGACGTTGCAAAAGAAGTAGCCAAGCGGATGGGTGTTTCGATCCAGTTCAAAGAATACAATGTAGACGGACAAGTGGCGTCCTTGACTAGAGGTGAAGCGGACTTTGCCGCAAATGATTTCGGTCTCAGCGGAGACCGTGGAGATAAGTTTCGTCTGTCTGAACCAATCAAGTATTCATTTGATAGTATGATCGTGCGAAAAAGCGATGATTCTGGCATTGCCTCTCTAGATGATTTAGCAGGCAAAAAAGCAGCGGGAGAACCCAATACAAGCTACATGAAGTTAGCCGAAGAATATGGTGCGAAACTTGTGACCTATGATAATGCCACGAATGACCAGTATCTGACAGATGTGGCAAACGGACGGACCGATGTGATCCTTAATGATTATTATCTGCAAAAGATGTCGGTGGCAGCTTTGCCAGATATTCCAGTTAAAATCTTGGAAGATGTCTACTTCAATCCGAACGAAACAGGCTTTCTTTTTGCGAAAGACAACCACGCACTGCATGACGAAGTCGATCGTGTTTTAAAAGAGATGAAAGCAGACGGGACGTTAAAAGAAATTTCCGAAAAATACTTCCAAACAGATGTATCTGTACCATCTGACAAAGAGATCCAAAAGGTTGAAAAGTAATGTATATCCCAACTCTTGATCTTTCACTGATGTGGGAGTCGCTTCCTTTTTTACTGACAGGGTTATCCTATACGTTAGGGATTGCCATTGCTTCTTTTCTCGCAGGAAATGCGTTAGGTTTATTGCTGACTTTTCTGGGGATGCTTCAAAACCCTTGGGTAAGAAGGATCGTTCGAGGCTATATTTCCTTTCTGCGAGGAGTACCCGCATTGGTGCTGTTGTTTTTGCTCTATTTCGGATTGCCGTATCAATTACCCGCATTGACAGCTGCCATTATTTGTTTTAGTTTGACTAGCAGTGCTTTTATTGGAGAAATTTATCGAGGATCGATCGCCGGAGTGGATCGCGGGCAATGGGATGCAGCGTATGCTCTGGGATTGAGTTTTTCTAAAACATTACGGTTGATCATTCTGCCTCAGGCATTTCGCATATCGGTCCCAGCATTAAGCAATGTCGCGATGGACCTGTTGAAAGGAACCTCGTTAGCGGCAATGATCACGATCCCGGACATTTTTCAAAAAGCCAAAATTGTTGGCGGCCGGACGTTTGATTATATGTCGATGTACGTGTTAGTGGCGATCATTTACTGGTTGCTGTGTATCGGGATCGAAGCGCTCCAACATCGCTTAGAAAAACGATTTGCTGACCGCTTTGAAAGTCAAAAAGGCTGATCGTCAAAAAAGCTGATCGTCAAAAAAGCTGATCGTCAAAAAAGCTGATCGTCAAAAAAGCTGATCGTCAAAAAAGTAGCTAAAAAAATTCGCTGGTTGGATTATTTATGAATCAATCTCTTTGTTTGTGGTACACTTTACAAAAAAGGAGTTTGGACAATGAAATATGAATGGCGAAAACAAGAAAAAGCTTACTATTTACCAAAAGAACCACAGCTGATCGAAGTGCCTGCTTATCAATTCATTACGTTGACTGGCGAAGGAAATCCTAACCGTCCTGAATTTTCCGAGCAAATCAGTGCACTTTATATGATGGCCTATGGATTGCGCATGGGATTGAAAAAAGGCTCCTTCGGCAATACGCCTTTTGAGTATACGGTATACCCGCTAGAAGGCGTATGGACTTTACCTGAAAAACCACAAGGACCGATTGCTAAAGAAGAGTTGATCTATAAAATCATGATTCGGCAACCGGAACAAGTAACTGCTGATTTAGCCGCCGAACAGTTGACACAAATCATGAAGAAAAAAGAAAATCGTTTTTTGGAACGAATTCGTTTCGAAGAATACCAAGAAGGCTGGTCCGTGCAAGCTTGTCACATCGGTCCTTTTGACACAGAAACAGAAACGTTTGCGAAAATGCAAGACTATTGCGAAGCCCACGATCTATCAATTGTTCCCACGATGGGCAATTATCAGCATCGTGAGATCTATCTGTCAGATCCGCGAAAGACAGCACCAGAAAAAGCAAAAACAGTCTTACGCTGGCGGGTAGCCAAAACAAACAAAGAATCCGCTTGATCCATTTAACCGTTGGTGTACTTAATGAAAAGAGAGAGAACCGCGCTTAAGCGATTCTCTCTCTTTTACTACTCATCTTTTAAATAGTCTTCACTGGTGAATTCACTGTGAAAATACTTGCCTTCGTCGCCGTAATAGGTATTGTACCGTTGCTTGAATTTGCGGAATCCATACACCACTAATACTTTTAAGAGACAGTAGATCGGTATTCCGAAAATGACACCTACGATCCCCATCAAATCCCCCATAACTAATAAAACAACGAGAATCGTGATCGGATGGATCTGCAGACGATCTCCCATTACACGAGGAACGACCAAGTCACCATGAAGCAGCTGTACGGCGAACCAAGCAATCAGGAATTTGATCAGCATTCCTGTTGAATCTTGTGCTGCGATGAAAAGGGCCGGGAAGAAGACGATAAATGGACCGATATATGGAATGATACATAAAATCCCGGCAGCGATCGCCAAGATACTTGCATATTCTAAACCAATCAGCAAAAAAATCACCCAATAAATTCCGCCTAAAATAAAGGAAGAAATAATCTGTCCTTTCAGAAAGGCACCAACTTGTAGGTCAGCGATCTTTACGATCGTGTTGAAATCTTTACGAAATCGTGGTGGTACGATTGACAGGAGAGAATAATAAAACTTGTTTGGATTTCTTAGTAAGAAAAAAGCAATGATCGGTCCTGTAAACAATGCGATAAACAACGTTGAGATCGTCGAAAAGATACTGCTAAGCCCTGCAGCACCGGTTTGCCAATAGTCACCAATGAAATCCATGATATTGTTGGCAACTTTTTGAAGAGTATCCGTGATCTGATCGATCTGAGCACCAAATGGCGTATTCGCTAGGAATGAGTCAGCGTTTCGCTCGAAATCAGCAATCAAATCTGGGAATTGATTGATCAAATCGGTTGTTTGTTTTTGGATGATTGGATAAAGCTGAAACCCAGCCAAAACGATCACTAAAAGAATCAGAAGATAGATCCCGCCAATGGAAACAATGCGAGGAATCTTTTTCGTTTCTAAGCGATCAACTAACGGATTGAACAAATAATACAAGATCAGGCCGAATAAAAATGGTGGAATAAGAGTAGAAATAATGACAAAAAAAGGATCAAAAAGAAACGAGATTTGTTTAAGTAAAAAAGCAGCGATCGCACAGAGAATGATCAATCCCAGTACATAATAGCTGGTTTTTCCTCCTAAAAATTGGATTAAACGGTTTTTTTTCATAGAAGAGCCTCACTTTCTTAGCCTCATTATAACGAAAGCAGCACTTTCTGTAAAAAAAGAGCGAGTCAAACCAATTTTATTTTTTACTTTTGCTTATTTGATTCGTTTATAGATATGTAAGGGCGCCACTTACGAAGCAATCAAAATACAATAGAGGAGGAAAAGAAGCGATGAAGACCAAAACCACCACAAGGCTGACAATTCGAATCCAAGCACCAGATGCAGAAAAAACTGTCAGTCAGACCGTCAATCAAGTCATGAATGCTCCAGAGGAGGCTAAGATGTTAGCGTTTGGTGAAGCCATGGCAGGATTTTCTAAGAATGCGTCTTTGGCTGGCGTGGTAGAAACGATCCAGAATGAGTACGTAAAATAACGAAAGGAGAGAAAGCGATGAAAAAGCTTCATGCATTATTTTTGACTAGCGAGGGCAAAAAACACACATTGCAGCCAAAAGTTTTTGATGAAGAGATAACGGCAGAAGCAGCACGAACAGCAATGGAGAATATTACAAAAATCGGTATCTTTGAATCAGATGGTGTCCGTTATTACAATGAGCTGTCTGGCGCCAAAATCGTAGAGACGATTGAGACGCCATTGTTTTGAAATAAGTTGAAGTAGAACGTTCATCAAGAAATGCTCGACAATCAAAAGGGACTGTGCCATAAGTCAGTATCCAACAAGTTAAACCGAATAATAGTCTGTTGCTAGGATAGATTCCTCTGACTTTTGCGACGAGGAGTCCCTGCACCGCAGGAGCAATAATCATTAATGTTCGGTTAGTGTTACTTGTAGGAGACTTATGGCACAGTCCCTTTATTTGGTGACGGCAGTTAATGTACAACGTCCGACAGCCGTTTTCGTGCCATCGGATTGTCTGATCGTAGCTTGCCAAGTTTGGATCTTTCCACCGATTCGATCAGGGACAGCTTCCACAGTAACAGTTCCTTGTTTGACCGCTTTTAAATGATTGACTTGTAGATCAATCGCGGCGGCAAATTGGTCTTCAGCTACGGCTTGATTTGCCCCCAGACTACAAGCTGTTTCAATCAAGACGGCATTGATACCACCGTGCAGAAGACCAAAAGGTTGTTTATGCTGATCGGTGACCACTAAAGATAACCGAACCTGAGTAGCGGTTGTTTCTTCGATCTGGATGCCTAAATAGTCAAGTAAGTTCATAGAGTTCCTCGTTTTCTGAGAATTTGATGATTTGATTATAACAAACGTTTGACAGAAAGCAATTTCTAACGAAATTCGCTCAGAAATGTGTATAATGGAAACATGTGACATAAGGAGGAACCTGTAATGAGAGAATGGAAAACCTTAAAAGAATACGATGAAATTTTATTTGAACAGCATGGTAAAGTGGCGAAGATCACGATCAATCGTCCAGAAGTCCACAATGCCTTTACACCGAAAACGGTGTTTGAAATGATCGATGCTTTTTCAATCAGTCGCGATGAACCTGGCATTGGTGTGATCATTCTAACAGGGGCTGGCGACAAAGCTTTTTGTTCTGGCGGCGACCAAAAAGTTCGCGGACATGGCGGCTATGTTGGTGAAGATCAAGTTCCTCGTCTCAATGTGTTGGACTTGCAACGTTTGATCCGGACATTACCAAAACCGGTGATCGCTATGGTCAAAGGTTGGTCTATTGGAGGCGGAAACGTGCTGCAGCTGGTTTGTGATCTAACGATCGCGGCAGATAATGCGAAATTTGGTCAAACAGGACCGAATGTCGGCAGTTTCGATGGTGGCTACGGTTCAGGCTATCTTGCTCGAACGATTGGCCACAAGAAAGCCAAAGAAGTTTGGTTTATGACGAAACAGTATACAGCAGAAGAAGCTTTAGCAATGAACTGGATCAATACAGTCGTTCCTCTTGATCAAGTGGAAGATGTGACGATGGAATGGGCAGAAACGATGCTGCAAAAAAGCCCATTGGCTTTGCGCATGATCAAAGCCTCAATGAATGCCGATACAGATGGGCTAGCCGGAATCCAACAACTTGCTGGCGATGCGACCTTATTGTATTACACAATGGATGAAGCAAAAGAAGGCCGCGATGCGTTTAAAGAAAAACGTCAGCCTAATTTCGACCAATTCCCTAAATTCCCTTAATGAATGGTAGTTGGCTGCAACGGCAAGCACAACTTCATCCAGAACGACCAGCTTTTTATTGGCAAGATAAAAGCTGGTCGTTTGCTGCCTTGCAAAAAGAAGTCACGGCTTATGCTTGCTATTATGAACATCGGATTCCTCAAACAATCGAGCGAGTAGCGATTTTAAGCAATAACTCTCCTGAGATGTATTTCACGATTTTGGCACTTTGGGAATTAGGAAAACAAATTCAGTTCTTAAACACTCGATTGACTGAAAAAGAGCTGTACTTTCAATTAACCGATGCTGCCTGTCAGTGGGTAGTCACCAATCGATCGCTTTCCTTGCCGACAATCAAGTTCCTGCCTTTTGGCAAATTGCAAGAACGTTTTTTTTCTGCGCCGATTTCGATTTACCAAAAAACACAAGTTGCATCGATCATGTACACTTCTGGCACGACGGGTAATCCCAAAGGAGTGCCTCAAACATTTGGCAATCATTTTGCCAGTGCACAAGCCACGCAGATCAACTTGTCGGTGACTGCTGACGACTGCTGGTGTTGTGTCGTTCCGTTGTATCATATTAGCGGTTTATCAATTTTGTTGCGTTCCTTGGTTTTAGGGATCAGTGTTCGATTATATGATCGATTCGATGCGCAGCAAATCGCATCAGACCTAGCTGCTGGTAAAGGAACGGTGCTCTCGTTAGTGACCAAAATGCTGACCGATCTTTTGCCTTTGACTGGAGACAATGGTTACCCTTCATTGCGCTATATTCTTTTAGGTGGTGGTCCGATTGCCAGATCAGTCTTGATGCAATGCCAAGACAAGTGCTTATCAGTTATTCAATCCTATGGGATGACTGAAACTTGTTCGCAAGTCGTTGCTTTGCCTCCAGATAAAGCCGAGGAAAAAATTGGTTCTGCTGGATTACCATTAGCCCAAGTCAATTTGCGGATTCAGTCGCAGTCTTTGAAAGAATCTGTTATCGAAAAAGAAGGAAAACTGGGGGAAATCCAGTTGCAAGGACCTGCGATCGTTACGTGCTATTTGAATGATCGCGGGTTGGAGCAGTGGACGCAGGATGGTTGGTTTGCCACCGGTGATCTTGGCTATTTGGATTCTGAAGGGTATTTGTATGTGGTATCTCGTTTGAGCGAATTGATTATTTCCGGTGGCGAAAATATTTATCCAGCTGAAGTTGAACAGGCATTAGTTAGCCACCCTGCAATTGAAGAAGCGGCAGTGGTGGGCGAGCCAAGTGGAGTGTGGGGACAAGAGCCAGTTGCTTATCTTACACTCAAAGAGCCGATTACATTACCAGAATTGATCGCCTATCTAACCCCACAGCTTGCTCGGTACAAACACCCCCGTCGCTATTATCAAGTAAAAGAAATGCCGCGTACCGCTAGCGGGAAAATAGTAAAGCGTGTATTGCTGACAGAAGAAAGAGTGAACTACATTGAACAGCAAATCAAAGAATGAGTATCAACAAGCATTAGCTGCTGGCAAAAAGGTGTTTAGTCATTATTACCCACTTGCACCTTGTGATTTTGTTCAGTTATATGCTGCTGCCAGTCAATTTATTGGTGAACGTTATTTTTGGCGATCATCAGATCAAGCAACCTGTTTTTTGGGTATCGGCAGTGTGAAACGGTACGCGAACCCATCATTGATTGGTTTTGAGCGGCAGCGTCGAAACCTTAAAAAGCAGCATTTTCAACCAAATACGGACCAAATGGCTGCTACATTATTAGGGGCTTTTGCTTTTGATGAACAAAGCCAAGGAGCAGCAGAATGGGGCACAATCGGCAATGGTCTTTTTGTGTTGCCGAAAATTCTTTTTAGAAAAATAAATGATGTGTATGGTGTGATCTTGACCGTCGAAGCGAAGGATACGAATGACGTGGAAACGCTGTTCGGACAGTTTGCTGATTTACAACAACTCGTTGAGCAATGGGGAAAACAAGCGCAACAGCCTGTAGGGGCTTGTTTGTTGCAGCAAACAGAATTAGACGTACCACAATGGGTAAAAGCGGTCGATGAGACAGTCGCTGCGATCCGCTCTGCAAAAACGCCTTTGGAGAAGGTTGTTTTAGCTCGGCGAATGAAAATCACTACTAAGAAGGAGATTGATTCCTTTGCGGTGTTGGCCCGTCTTGCAGAGCAACAAACCAATACCTATCTCTTTGCTTTTGAAGACGAGGTTTCGTTTATTGGTGCCACACCGGAGCGCTTGTTAAAGGCGACTGCCAGTCATTTCGAGACAGTCAGCATTGCAGGGTCTGCGCCTCGAGGCAACACACCAGCAGAAGATCAGCAAATAGCTGATGCATTATTAACTGATCCCAAAAATACCCATGAGCATCAAGTAGTTGTCAATCGCCTGGAGCAGGCGTTGTCTTCCTTATTGGCGGAAGGGTTCCATTCAGAGGCGCGATCGATCATCAAGAATCGCGACATTCAGCACTTATTCGTGCCTTTGTCTGGCAAGCGGAAGCCCGCTGTTTCTTTTTTAGAAGCAGTGGCTAAGCTGCATCCAACACCAGCCCTAGGTGGGGAGCCAAAAGCTGATGCGCTGGCATGGATTCGTAACCACGAACCTGCGCGTCGGGGATTATATGGTGGACCAATCGGGTGGCTAGGTATCCAAGAAGATATCGGAGAATTTGCAGTAGCGATTCGTTCTGGTGTTTTTCATGGGACAGAAGGCATCCTTTACGCAGGATGCGGGATCGTCGCCGATTCTGTTGCAGAAGAAGAGCGCCAAGAGACAGCCTTGAAATTCCAACCTATGCTAAGAGGAGTGATAGAGAATGAATCAGCAAGTCATGACTGACTACTTGTTGGCAGCAATCCATGGGTTTAAAGCCGCTGGAATAAAGCGAGCGGTGATCAGTCCCGGATCGCGGTCGACACCGTTGGCATTGCTTTTGCATCGGGATCCAGAAATCACTTGTTGGATCGATGTCGATGAACGTTCAGCAGCTTTTTTTGCGTTGGGAATGACCAAAGTCGATTTGCAGCCGACACTTTTACTATGTACATCAGGTACTGCTGCAGCCAATTACTATCCAGCAATTTGTGAGGCGGAAGCCACAAATTTGCCATTGATCGTCTTAACTGCTGATCGGCCACCGGAACTACGTGGTGTTGGTGCACCGCAAGCCATGGATCAGCAAAGTCTGTATGCTTCTCATGTAAAAAAAATGGTAGAAATGACTGTGCCGGAGAATACACCCAACATGCTGAAGTACAGCTTTTGGCAGGCTGCCACGACAACGATCGAAGCATTAAAGCAGCCACGTGGTCCCGTACACCTGAATTTTCCTTTGCGGGAACCATTACTGCCTGACTTCACGCGGACTTGTTCGATCCAACAAAATATCGCTTACCTCCCTACACAGCAATCGCTACCTGCAGCTGTATTGACAGAACTGGCACCATTGTTTATGAAAAAAGGGCTCCTAGTGGTGGGTGAAAGTTTGACACCTTCTGAAGCAGAAACGCTGCATGCGCTTGCCAATCATCTTGGCTGGCCGCTAGTGGGGGATCCACTGACAAATTTGGCCACTTGCGGGGAAACGTCGGCTCATTTTCTCCCACAGGCTGATTTGATTTTTCCACAACTAGATGCGGACTTTATTCCCGAAGTCGTTATTCGTTTTGGTCGCTTGCCAGTGACCAAAAATGTCTTGCTTTGGTTAAGCGGTCTGCCGGAAGGCATCGACTGGCTTTTCGTGGATGAATCTGGACAGTGGCAAGATCAATTGCATCGCTCAGCCTTTTTGCTACAGCTTACGATAGAGGATTTTGTGGAGCAAGTAAGCAAGTTGCCTAGCAGACCACAACCAGAATGGTTTCAGCCATGGCAAAAGCTGCAAGCCGTCGCTGAGGAAGCATTGGCAACGACTCATTCTTTAACGGAGTGGAATGAAACTGCTGCTGTACGGATCTTGCAACAAACATTGGGACATGATGCCCAATTGCTCTTAGCAAATAGTAATGCGATCCGCTTTGTTGATCGATACGGAACGGTTACAGGTAGTGCTTACCAAGTATTTGGCAATCGCGGTGTGAATGGTATCGATGGGTTGATATCGACCGTTGCTGGGATCGCAGCTGCCAGCCAAAAACCGACCTATTTATTGATTGGCGATCTAGCTTTCTTTCATGATATGAATGGGCTGCAATTGCTCAAACAATATCAGCTGCCAGTCACGATCATTTTACTGAATAATAACGGTGGGGGGATTTTTTCCTTCTTATCGCAAAATACCTTGTCAGAAAGTGACTTTGTGCCGCTATTTGGCACCCCGTTGGATCTTGACTTTCAGCAAGCTGCAAAACTTTATGGCGCGAAATGGCACGCTCCAGCAACTTTGACTGATTTTGCCTCCCAAATCGAGCAATCATTAACGACGCCTTGTTTTCAGATCATTGAAGTAGTTGGCCTGCAAAAAGATCCTGTGATCGCTTGGCAAGCGTTGCAACAGGAGTTTCAGAAAAGGATCTCCAATGAAAATAAACGTTAACGGTGTGAACTATTTGTATCAGTGGTATCGACCTTATCTGGCTGATCTGCCGACCCTCGTAGTTCTGCACGGATTTACTGGCACTTCAGATTCTTTTCGCCCAGTGTTTGCTCAAGAAACGTCCTTCAATGTCTTAGCAATCGATTTGTTGGGTCATGGTGGTTCCGCCAGTCATGTGCACCCGTCACGCTATGAGATGATTCAGATGGTAACGGATCTGGCAGAATTGGTGGATCGTTTAACGGTTGACCGTTATTATCTTTATGGCTATTCAATGGGTGCTCGTACGGCATTGGCATGGACGGTTGCTTTCCCAGACAAGATCGCTGGCTTGATCATGGAGAGCGGCTCTCCGGGACTGGAATCAGAATCTGCCCGCAGTCTTCGCCGACGCAATGATCAACGTTTGGCGATACGATTGATTCAGCAACCGCTGGTTGACTTTGTTGATTATTGGCAAGAACTGCCATTGTTTGCTAGTCAAAAACGGTTACCAAAGGAAATACAGCAGCAAGTACGAGCGACGCGTTTGAGCCAACAGGCGTTTGGTTTGGCGATGAGTTTGTACTATAGCGGAACAGGAACACAACCTAGCTTCTGGCAAAATTTGGCAGACATTCAGTGCCCATTTCTGGTTCTCACTGGGGAATGGGATGAAAAATTTTTCCTGATCGCTAAAAAAATGCAGCAGCAACAACCAGCGTTGACTATCCTCTCGGTGTCAAAAGCCGGTCATTGCGTGCATTTGGAACGTCCAGATGTAGTGGCAAATGAAGTGCATGCTTGGTTGACCGCACACTGATATTGGAAAAGGAGAGCGCGTATGAAAATCGTCAAAGCAGAACGGATTGCTTGTCGACTCCCATTGAGGCAGCCTTTTGAGGCGAGTTATGGTCGCTTGACGGAAAAAGCATTTGACCTGCTTGTACTGACCGACCAAGACGGAACCGTAGGTGTTGGAGAATTGGTGGCTTTTCAGCAACCAGATTATATTGAAGAAACGTTGGCTTCAGCTCGAGAAGTCATTAGCAAGTTCTTATTCCCATTGCTGACAGGAAACATCGATCATCCGCGAGATGTTTGGACGTTATTTCAAACAGTTCAAGGAAATTTTATGGCCAAATCAGCAGTTGAAACGGCGATTTGGGATTTATATGGCCGCCAAAAACATTGCAGTCTGACCTCTTTTTATCCTACAACAAGAGACAAGCTTGCTGTAGGGGTCAGTGTGGGGATTCAAGCATCCACAGAACAGCTAGTCGCACAAGTCGCTGATTATGTAGCGCAAGGATATCAGCGAGTAAAAATCAAAATCAAGCCGGGAGTCGACTTAGAGCCGTTGACAGCCGTTCGGGAAACCTTTCCCGAGCTAGTGCTGATGGCTGATGCGAACGGCGCTTATGAAGATCAACCGGAAAAGATTCTCGCATTAGATGAATTGGGGCTGGCAATGATCGAGCAACCGTTGAAGATCCGGGATCTAGTGGGGCATCGCCGTCTGCAGAAGCAGTTAAAGACGCCGCTATGTTTAGATGAAGATATACGTACTGCAGAAGATGTCGCTGTTGTTGCCTCATTAGATAGTTGCCGAGCAATCAATCTAAAAATTCCGCGAGTGGGAGGAATCACCGAAGCGATGCGAATTGTTTCAGCCTGCCAACATTATGGATTGGATGTCTGGCTAGGTGGAATGTTCGAATCAGGAGTGGGACGAGCGTTGAATCTGCAGTTTGCCAGCCAAGCTCCCTTCCACTTCCCTGGTGATCTATCTGCTTCTGATCGTTATTTTTACGATGACATCGTCACTGAACCTGCGAAGATCAAAAATGGCTGTCTTCAGGTGCCTGTTGGTGTGGGAGCGGGCTTCACACTAGATGAAAAGAAAATAGCTGACTATTGTGTTTCCCGTAATCGTTTGTTAGGTTGAACTTTAGAAATAGTTTTTGATCAGCAGATCAATTATCAAGCAGCAAAAAGCACCTTCTCGCTTTTAGTGAGGGTGCTTTTTGCTGTTATTTGGATAAAAGGGCGTGCAAGCGCCTGTTGCTAAGCCTGTTCTTTAAATTCTTTCTCAATTTGCAAACGGCGAACTTTCATTGTTGCTGTACGAGGGATCTTTTCAAAGTCCCAGAGAATTGGCTGATTCAAACGAGGAAGATCTTCTACTGCTTGCCACCAAGCTGTCCAATCCATTTCACGGTTTGGTGCTAAGGCAATGATCGGTTGCGGTGAATTTTCTTTGTCACGAACGATGACCACTTCAGCTAGAAAATCCAATGTATCTAAAAGCAGATCTTCTAAAGCTAAATTACTATCGATGGATTCAATCAGATCCACTTGGCGGTCTTTCAAGAATAAATGGCCTTCTTCATTCATGCTGCCATAATCGCCGCTATCCCACCAATCTCCATAAACATTCTCAGTAAAACGCTGATCTTCTTTATAATAAGTCAATGCCCGTCCTTTGGATAGGAAGTGGATATGTCCGTCTGTATTTGCAGGCAACTCATTGCCGTCAGCATCTGCGATTCGTGCTTTGGTCAAATCGCCTAAACCAATCCCCATATCGCGAGCATCATTTGATTGTATACTTTCTAGCGTATGTGCTTTTAGGATCATTGGGCCGCACTCGCTTTGGCCGTATACTTGCAAGAAGATGGCATCTTGATTGGCAGAAGTTTGTAAGAAAGCTGCCATTGTTTGATTATTGATGGCATCGAATGTGGAGTGATAATACCGTATTCCAGCAAAAGCTTCAGGGTGTTCTTCTGCAACGAATCGCCATTGCACGAAGTTATTTGGGTGTGTCTCTAAGGCAATCGGTGGATTCTCTTTCAACATCCGAACGACGTGAGGACCATTCGCACTAGCAAGAGGCATCATTGGAAAGCCCATAGACATCAAAGAAGAGATCCCAATATTGAAGCGAGAATGAACCGGTGAAATATGGAACGCCACTAATTTTGTTTCTGCGATTTTTGTGAAGACAGTTCGCTGCCACTTTGTCCGCCACCCCATAGAATTGGCCGAGTGACAAATCAATTTTGGTATTCCTGTTGTGCCTGAGGTGTGGGTCATATAAGAAATTTGATCGTGAGGCAATTCGGTTTGGCCAACAGGTTCAGCTGGTTGCAACAATAGATTGCGGACAGCAATCTGCTTGTTCGGGCTGCTGTTTTTGACAGCTGCCACTCGGTTTTCTGTCTCTTCATCAAAAAGGATATAAGGATCTTCTAAGCGGTCAACAAAGACTTCGATCGTTGAAGCTGGAAAATGATAAGAAATCATTGCTGGGACAGCGCCTAAATAAGCAGCAGCTGTAGCTAAAAGATACGTATCAAATTTTGATGATTTATAGATAATGATTTTATCTCCGGCTTGGACGCCAAGGTGGGCAAGTTGATACGCCCGCTTTAAGATTATTTCATGACTTGAATGATATGTGCTGCGGTAACCCAATTCAGGAAAAGCTGGCAAGATCTCATCATGAATGATTGGGACGTCTGGATAAGCCTCCGCCGCATCGCGGTAATTGGTATAAAGATTCAATGGTTGATACGCTAAAATAGACAAGATAACACACTCCTTTAAATTGATGACGGTGTTTTGTTAACTTCGATGGTTAATAAAGTCACCTTTCTCAAACTATGGTTCATTTTAACATAGCGTTTTTTTTAAGAATAGTTACTTTGGGATTTTTTTCACATAACATCTTAAATCAACTGACTTACAAGCCGGGTAGGGCTATTTTGAGACAATCAAGTTTGATTAGTGATACTCGATTGGTATGTTTTGATTGGCACAAGGGCAACCGAGGATAGTTAGAACAAAAGATTCTATTGCGAACATCAGCAGGACGATGGTTGTCAGTATGTCTTTTTATTGCTATCATGAAAAAAAAGACAAAGGAAGATCCCGATGGCCAAAAAGATACAAAATAAAAAACATGTTTCGCTTCCTCGATACCAGCAGATCGCTGTGGAGATCGCGGAAAGAATCGTGGAAAATCGCTACGAAGTTGGACAAAAGGTTCATGCCCGTTCGACATTAGCCAGTAACTTCAATGTGTCGCCAGAAACAGCCCGTAAAGCAATCAATGTCTTGGTCGATTTGGGGATCATGGATGTCCGTCATGGGAGCGGCGCGTATATTGCCTCAAAAGAAAAGGCGCAATCTTTTTTGGATCAATACAAAGATGTTCAATCGATCCAAGAGATTCGTAAAGACATTTTAGAAAGCGTTGAACGGCAACAACAAGAGCTGGATAATTTTTCGGAACTATTGAATGTTTTGGTTCGACAAACGAAAAAAGTGCATAATATGAGCCCTTTTCTGCCATTTGAATTGTTATTGAAAGAAGATGCCCAGCACTTAGAGAAAAGTGTCCACGAGCTGAATATTTGGCAAGTAACGGGAGCAACCATCGTGGCAATCCAAACGGAACAAGAGTTATTGCTCTCACCAGGCCCTTACGCCAAGTTTAGTGCCGGCAATACGATTTATTTTGTCGGAAATGAGTTGGCACTACAACGTATGACGAACTTTTTTTATCCACAAGACTCCACTAATTGAAGAGCGAAAGATTCCATTTCTAAGAAGAGATGGAATCTTTTTTTGACAAAGTGACCACATGCTGTTAGTATAGTATGGTCACTTTCGTGAAATTTTTCAGAAAAAGGAGTCAGTATAAGTGAGTAAAGTTAAAGTTGCACATTTAACGAAAATCTTTGGCAAGAAGAAGCAACAAGCGTTTGCCATGATTCAAGAACAACGCAGCAAGAATGAAATTCTAGAAAAAACTGGGGCCACTGTTGGCGTCTATGATGTGAATTTTGAAGTCAATGAAGGAGAAATCTTTGTGATTATGGGACTTTCTGGTAGTGGGAAGTCAACCTTGATCCGTTTATTGAATCGGTTGATCGAACCATCCGGTGGGGACATTTATATTGATGGGGAAGACATTGCGAAGATGAGTAAAGAAGAATTACGTGAAGTCCGACGCCATAAGATCAACATGGTTTTCCAAAGCTTTGGTTTGTTCCCTCACCGAACGATTCTTGAGAATACAGAATATGGCTTAGAGGTGCGAGGGGTTCCCAAAGAAGAGCGAGTAGCCAAAGCCGAAAAAGCTTTAGCTAATTCTGGGCTATTATCTTTCAAGGATCAATATCCTGATCAACTGTCTGGTGGGATGCAACAACGGGTTGGTCTGGCGCGAGCATTAGCAAATGATCCAGAGATCTTATTGATGGACGAAGCATTCTCAGCGTTAGATCCGTTGATACGTCGTGAAATGCAAGATGAGTTGTTAGAATTACAAGCCAATGTCCAAAAGACAATTATTTTTATCACTCATGATTTGAATGAAGCCTTGCGAATTGGTGATCGCATTGCTTTGATGAAAGATGGACAAATCATGCAAATTGGGACAGGAGAAGAGATTCTGACCAATCCTGCGAACCAATATGTGAGAGATTTCGTCGAAGATGTCGATCGCTCGAAAGTTTTGACGGCTCAAAACATCATGGTACCAGCACTAACGACAAATATCGAAATCGATGGGCCAAGCGTTGCGCTAAATCGAATGCGTAAAGAGGAAGTTAGTATGTTGTTGGCGGTAGACAAAAAACGTCATCTAAAAGGTAGTTTGACAGCCGAGTCGGCTCGCGAAGCACGCAAAAACAATTTGACCCTAAAAGAAGTCATCGATAAAAATGTACAAAAAATCGACAAAGATATGCTAGTGACGGATATTTTCAATTTAATTTATGATTCCCCGACACCGTTAGCGGTGGTTGAAAATGATCGTCTGATCGGTGTAGTTATTCGAGGCAGTGTGATCGAAGCGCTGGCAGAAACGGATTCATCAGTGACAGAGGAAGGAGTGGTCGTCAATGGGTAATTTTCTTCAACAAACGATTCCAGTTGCTGATTGGGTAGAGTCCTTTACAGATTGGCTAACAGGAACTTTTAGTGGGCTCTTTTCCGCATTGCAGTCTTTTGGTCAGTTCGTGATGGATGGAATGACTAATACTTTGCTTTTTGTGCCACCACTAGTCATGATCTTGCTGCTGACAATCGCTGCATTTTTTGTTTCAAGTAAAAAATGGGGGCTGACGGCATTTACATTTGTCGGGCTACTATTTATCTACAATCAAGGTTTGTGGACTGATTTGATGAATACTGTCACATTGGTTCTGCTCTCTAGTCTGGTATCGATCATTATCGGTATTCCCCTTGGAATCTTAATGGCAAAAAGCGAAAAGGCGCAAAGCATCGTTACGCCAATCTTAGATTTCATGCAAACGATGCCTGGCTTCGTCTATCTGATCCCAGCAGTCGCTTTCTTTGGGATCGGCATGGTACCAGGGGTTTTTGCCTCAGTGATTTTTGCATTGCCGCCGACTGTACGGATGACTAATTTAGGAATCCGTCAAATTTCTCGTGAATTAGTCGAAGCTTCGGATTCCTTTGGGGGAACTGGCTGGCAGAAATTGGTCAAGTTAGAATTGCCATTAGCGAAAAGTACGATTTTAGCAGGTGTCAATCAAACCACGATGCTTGCTCTTTCAATGGTAGTGATTGCTTCGATGATCGGTGCCCCTGGTCTTGGACGAGGTGTCCTATCTGCACTGCAGCGGGCACAAGTCGGAAATGGATTTGTTAGTGGGGTTTCATTAGTGATCTTAGCGATCATTATGGATCGGTTTACCCAAAACTTGAATAAACCCGCTCATAAGAAAAAAGCCGTGTCCGCGAAAAGCCGCAAGCAAAAACGTCTCTTTGGCGGGATCGCTGCCGCAGCTGTTGTTGCGCTCATTGGTGCTTCTGTAGCTTTTGGTCGTGTTTCAGACAATAAAGGAACAGTCAACTTAGCATATGTCGAATGGGATACAGAAGTGGCTTCCACTCATGTGGTAGCTGAAGTGTTAAAAGAAATGGGCTATGAAGTCAAGACGACACCATTAGACAATGCGATCATGTGGGAATCTGTGGCTAAAGGCGAAGTTGACGGGATGGTAGCTGCCTGGTTGCCTTCAACTCATCAAGCTCAATATGAACAATATAAAGACCAAGTAGAAAATCTAGGACCAAACTTAGAGGGAGCTAAACTGGGAATTGCAGTTCCTAGCTACATGGCAGTTGACTCTATCGCAGATCTATCGGATGAGGCAGGAAAAACGATCACGGGAATTGAACCAGGTGCAGGTGTGGTCGCTGCTGCTGAAAATACAGTTGCAACATATGATAATCTTTCTGACTGGAATGTGGCGACATCTTCTTCGGGGGCAATGACTGTGGCGTTAGGACAAGCCATCAAGAATAAAGAAGACATTGTGATCACTGGCTGGTCGCCTCACTGGATGTTTGCAAAATATGATTTGAAATATCTAGATGATCCTGAAGGAACGATGGGAGAAGCAGAGAGTATCAATACGATGGTACGCCAAGGATTAGCTGATGATTTGCCAGAAGTTTATGAAGTACTGGATAAATTCAATTGGACACAAGAAGATATGGAAGAAGTCATGCTGGCAATCAACGATGGAACTTCTGCTGAAGATGCTGCAAAAGATTGGGTAACCAAACACCCAGAAGAAGTGGCAGCTTGGACGAAGTAAGTCAATGAAGCATGAAAGGATCAGATAAATAAACAAAAAAAGAAAGTTTCGCATCTAGACTCGGTGGCCGAGTTCAGGTGCGAGACTTTCGTTTTTTTCACTGTCTACTGACTGTCTACTGATAGTAGCCAGCAATTTTTTGTGCTTTTTCAGTATTGGCGAAATGCAGTTTGGTATACTTCGCTAATAAAGGCATTCCGCCTTTTTGCAAAAGCTGAGCAGCGACCTGATCGGATTTGCTGCCGGCACCCGAAGGAAGCTGTAATCCAACTTCTTGTGAGGCCTTCTCTAGTTCCTCCAGAAAAACAGTGCGGCATAGAATGGAGGCCGCAGCCACTGCTAAATGATATTGCTCCCCTTTTGTTGCAAAAAACAATTTTTCTGTGATTTGATTTTTTTCTGATTTTAGATAGGTACGGTAATTTTTTTCGCTAGTGAATTGATCAATCAAGATAGCATCCGGTGTTTTTGGTGCGATTTTTTGCAACAGTAGCCGAATGGCTTGATTGTGTAGCGCAACTTTCATTCGAACGGTGTTGTATTTAGGTTGGATCTCATTGTATTTAGTTGGTTCAACTGTCAGTAATTGATAAGGCACAAGTTTTTTTATTTTTGGGGCCATTGCCCGAATTTGTGGATCAGTCAACATTTTGGAGTCTTTGACACCTAATGCTTTCAATGCGGGTAGCTGATCTTTACTGGCATAGACAGCGCAAACGACTAAAGGACCAAAATAACTGCCATTGCCAACTTCATCACTACCAACGACACTCCACTGTGAAAAGTCAGCAGGCAAGGAGGATGAAGGAGCCTTGTTGTTCGCATTTGCTGTTTTGGACAAG
Organism: Enterococcus sp. 125944; assembly: GCF_051909435.1. Classification (NCBI taxonomy): domain Bacteria; kingdom Bacillati; phylum Bacillota; class Bacilli; order Lactobacillales; family Enterococcaceae; genus Enterococcus; species Enterococcus sp. 125944. The sequence continues at coordinate 128,742 of NZ_JBQASY010000007.1, forward strand.
TCGGCAGAATTGCTCCAACGAGCTGCTTCAGCTTCTGCACCACTACCTTGAAACATCACTTTACCAGAAGTATAAGCGGTGATGGTCGTTTGTTCTTTTTTGGCAACAAACACGGTATAAGGAACTTTTTTATTCAACAGCGCTTGCTGATAGAAGTTCATCATTTCTGCGATAGTTTTTTGAGATACTTTAATGACGATATTACTCATTGTCTTCCTCCGATATACATACTGGTTATTTGAATAGAACATCTTCTTAGATTCTACCATAGGTAAAAATTTTACGAAGCCTCTTTCTAAAAAAACGATTGGCATGGAAATTACACTAGAAATCACGTATAATAGGTAGGAGTTTGCGATACGCGTGCAGAAAGTGATAAAATAGTACAGAACAGCAATGGGAGGAATCTTTCCTATGACGGAGCAAAAGAAACGTTATAAAGCAGTAATCGCCAATCAAAGCTACACGATTATTGGGCGTGAAAGTAAACAACATATGGATATGGTAACGAAATTAGTCAATGACCAATTGACAGAAATCATGGGGCTGTCTTCTCAAGTCGATAAAGAGCAAGCAGCAATTCTATTAGCAATCAATGCGATTTCTGATCAGTTGAAAAAACAAGAGCAAGTATTAAGTTTGCAAAATAAGGTAGAAGAGTTACGCAGTCAAGCGATTAAGGCGACCGAACTAGAGAATCGGATTAAGCGAATCGAAGCGATTGAGTCTGAAGCGCGCCAAGTATTGGATGAGACAGGTCGCGGAGATGTGGAGATCCATAATCATGTGGAGGCTCAACAAATACTAAATGAACAACGTAAGCGCAAAATCCAAGAAAAAGCAGCTCATGGTTAAGTAGGCGCGGAAAGGACTCTGAAATGATAGGATTTTTGGTTCTGGTTCTTTTGTTAGCGGCATTTTATGGTGGCGCACGGCGAGGGACTTCATTGCAGCTGGTCTCCGTTTTAGGATACCTTTTTTCTTTTTTAGTTGCAGTGGCAAATTACCAAGCTTTGGCAAAAAAAATTGAATTATATGTTCCTTATATGTCTGTGACCGCAGACTCAAAGTTGGTCTTTTATAACCTAGATCTTGCTCTAGACCTAGACAAAGCGTACTATGCAGCTGTCGCTTTTATTATGATCCTTTTTGCTGGCTGGTTAGTGACAAAATTGATTTGCATTTTTGCAAATGGACTGCGTTTCAAACGTCTGCGTTTTTTGAAAGGCTATGATTGGGTCGTAGCAGGGATCTTGAATACGCTATTAGTTTATCTGAATATCTATTTCTTTTTTATGATCCTCTCGATGATTCCTTTAGCGACTATCCAAAATTTGTTTGATAAGAGCAGCACGGCACACTTTATCGTTGAAAGTTCGCCAATCATTTCTGATTACTTTTACCGTTTGTGGATCACTAATGTGATTGGTTAGTATAAGGCAGCTGGTCATTAGACCCATGCTGCTTTTTTTCTTAAGTAAAAAAATGAAAAAGTAGGTGAGACTATGAATAAAAAAATTCTTGATGTTTTAGCTTTCGATCAAGTAAAACAATTGGTTGGGCAGTATCTAGTGACCGCCCAAGGGAAAGAAGAATTAGCTCAATTAGCGCCATCAGCAGATGCTCAGCAAATTTCCACTTGGCTGGCTGAAACAGAAGATGCGTTAAAAGTACAGCGATTGCGGGGCGGTATTCCTGTACCAAAAATTGAAAATATTCGTCCGCAAATGAAGCGAATCGAAATCGGAGCGGACCTTAATGGTTTAGAATTAGCGCAAGTAGGTCGAGTGTTGGTGACAGCCAATGAATTGAAGCGTTTCTTTGAAGATCTATCAGACAGCGAAATCGAGTTCGAGCGACTGTATGAATGGGAAAAGCAGTTAGTAACGCTGCCCACGCTTAGCCGTCGCCTGAAAGAAGCAGTGGATGAAGACGGTCGGTTGACTGACGAAGCATCTCCAGAGCTACGTGTCATTCGACAAAATATTCGTCGTTCTGAACGAACGATCAGAGAAACGTTAGATAGTCTCGTACGTGGCGGAAATGCCAAGTATTTGAGCGATACCATTGTCACGATGCGAAATGAGCGTTATGTGATTCCGGTGAAGCAAGAATATCGTGGCGTGTTTGGCGGGGTCGTGCATGATCAGAGTTCTTCTGGGCAGACATTATTTATTGAACCAAAACAAGTGGTGGATCAGAATAATCGACTGCGCCAACATCAAATCGCTGAGCGTACGGAGATTGAACGAATCTTAGCGGAACTTTCTGCAGAGCTAGCTCCTTATCAACGCGAAATTCTGCACAACGCCTATGTGATCGGGATGATGGACTTCATGAATGCCAAAGCACGTTTTGGGAAAGAATTGCAGGCAATCGTGCCGGCTATCAATACAGATAATCATGTCGTTTTCAAACAAGCACGTCATCCGCTGATCGATCAAGAAAAAGTCGTACCGAATGATATTGCTATTGGTGAAGACTATCAAGCGGTGGTAATTACCGGTCCGAATACTGGTGGGAAAACAATCACCTTGAAGACGCTGGGATTGCTTCAAATCATGGGGCAATCTGGATTGCCGATTTTAGTCGATGAAGAGAGCCAAATGGGCATTTTTCAAGAAATTTTTGCTGATATTGGGGATGAGCAATCCATCGAACAAAGTTTATCTACCTTCTCTTCTCACATGACGACGATCGTCGATGTTCTCAAAAAAGTGGACCATACAAGTTTAGTTTTATTCGATGAACTGGGAGCTGGGACCGATCCGCAAGAAGGCGCGGCGTTAGCGATTGCTATTCTTGATGAACTTGGTGCACGCTCTGCCTATGTGATGGCGACGACTCATTATCCGGAATTGAAAGTGTACGGTTACAATCGTGCCAATACCATCAATGCTTCAATGGAGTTTGATGTCGATACCCTAAGCCCAACATATCGTTTGCTGATCGGTGTGCCTGGTCGCAGTAATGCTTTTGAAATCTCCAAACGTCTGGGCTTGGACACCCAGATCATTGAGCAAGCCAAGCAAATCATGGATGGCGAAAGTCAGGACTTGAATGAGATGATCGCCGACTTAGAAAACCGGCGCAAGATGACCGAAACAGAGTATTTGGAAATGCGGCATTATGTAGAAGAAGCGGAACGGCTGCAAAAAGAATTGAAACAAGCATATAACTTTTTCTTTGAAGAACGCGAAGCAGAACTAGCAAAAGCCCGCAAGAAAGCAAATCAAATCGTTGAAGAAGCAAAAGAGGAATCGGAAAAAATCATTTCGGATATCCGCAACATGCAATTGAGCAGCGGACAGAGCCATGTCAAAGAACATGAGTTGATCGCAGCCCGCACAAAATTGTCTGATCTTCATCAAGAAGAACATTTGCAAAAGAACAAGGTCTTGCAAAAAGCCAAAGCTGCGAAAACATTGAAGGTCGGCGATGAAGTGTTAGTTACTTCCTATGGTCAGCGAGGAACTTTGATCAAAAAGATGGGACAATCACAATGGCAAGTGCAATTGGGAATCTTAAAAATGACGCTGTCTGAATCAGATCTACAGCCGGCAGCACCTGTCAAAGAACCTGTGCAGCGCGTCGTTCATACCGTCCGTTCAGCGGAGTCTTCGCATGTTCCTAATCAGCTGGATCTTCGTGGCAAACGCTATGAAGAGGCATTGAATGAAGTTGATCAGTATCTCGATGCGGCGATTCTTGCTGGTTACCCACAAGTGACGATCGTTCACGGAAAAGGGACGGGGGCATTACGGCAAGGAATTACGGAATATTTGAAAAATCATCGTAGTGTCAAAAGTTTTGAGTTTGCACCGGCAAATCAAGGTGGCAATGGGGCGACCATCGTAAAATTTAAATAATCGTTAAGGCTTCTTACCTTTTGTAAGCAGAGGATTTCAAAAAAGCACGTGAACATGCTATACTTTTTTTAGCAATCAAATGGAGGCGAACAATATGGCAAAAGAAATTACAGATAAAACTTTTTCAGAAGAAACCGATAAAGGCTTAGTCCTTATTGATTTTTGGGCAACATGGTGCGGTCCATGTCGGATGCAAGCACCAATCTTGGAACAATTAGCAAATGAATATGAAGAAGACGAATTAAAAATCGTCAAAATGGATGTGGATGAAAATCCTGAAACGCCAGCTTCATTTGGTATCATGTCGATCCCTACGCTATTGTTGAAAAAAGATGGTCAAGTGGTAGATAAAGCCGTTGGTGTTCATACCAAAGATCAATTGAAAGAAATGGTAGCAAGCCACATGTAAGAAAATTTTATAGTAAGCAGCGATCTTAAACGATCGCTGCTTTTTTTTGAGTAGTTTTAAGCGAGGATTTATTCTTGCAATGGTATAATGAAAGTGTGAATATGGGGAGCGTTTACTTTCTATGGAGTGCTTTTATTTGAAAAGGGGGATGAAAAATGAAAAAGAATAGAGGATGGGGGTACCGGCTGCTCTGTATCATTTCCTTGGTCAGTGCACCGCTTGTATCTGCAGGTGCGACCTACGCGGAAACAATTGATACAGGAACTTCTTCAGCCAATCAAGTCACCGAATCAACCACCAATACCAGTAGGACGACAACCGAAACGACTGACTCAACAACTGCGACATCGTCTACAATAGACACGTCAACTTCCGAAGCGAGTAGCAACAGTTCGACTGATAGCTTTGGGGAAACAACTACAAGTAGTTCAGAAATAACTGTTTCTTCCACAGAAGAAACGGATACTTCAGAAGCGAATCCAGTCATCACTGTTAAGGAATTAGCCAATTCAAATCGCTATGTTAAAATCAACACTTTCACAGCGACTACAACGGAGTCGCAAGCAATGGATAGTCGTCAGGTTTTATATACCCTCAATCAATCGCAACTAACAGCCACAGGATCAATTACTGAACTTGCGGGTCACGTTTATAAAAGTGTCAAACAGTACCAAGATACAGCGACGAAAAAGAAGTATAGTGAACTACTTGATGAACAGAATCACGTGATTGGTATTGTTGAAGCAGAGTCTGTCACGACAGCAGATGGGGTGTTTCAGTCAGAAAAAAAATATGCTACTGTTCAAAGTGGCAATTATCCTTTATGGGAGTCAATTTTTTTTGATAAACAGTTAGGCACGACAAAAACAATCAATCAACAAACGTTTCAAGTAAAAGAAAGTTTCAAACACGGAAACGGCTCGACCTATTATGCTCTGTACACGGATAAGAACCAATTTATTGGTTGGATTAATGCCAAAGGAGCCGCGGATGCCAAATCACCTGGAGGCATATGGCAATCTGAATCAAAATACGCCACGATCATCAGTGGCAACTACACATTATGGCAAAATTTTGATTGGTCAGCCAAAAAAGGAACGACAGCTGCTTTGAATGGAAAGACTGTCAAAGCCACAGGAAAATACCGCCATGTTAATGGTGCAACGTATTATTCGTTGTATGACAATAAGAACAAGTGGTTAGGTTATATCAACGCTGCCGGTGTCAAAACGACCACAAATGCACAGGGAGCTTACCAGGCTTACGGTAAATATGTTACTCTAACAAAGAAAAATTATACAATTTGGGGTAATTTTAACTGGTCGAGCAAAAAGAACACTACCTCTTCATTGTATGGAAAAACTTACCAGGCTAAAGGAAAATATGAACATTGGAACGGATCAACTTACTACTCATTGTCTGATTCTACTGGCAAATGGATCGGTTATTTGAATGCTGAAGCCGCTACTGTGGCTAATAATCAAGGTGGCATATGGCAGAGTGAAAACAAGACGATCCGGATGAAAAGTAAGAACTATACATTGTGGCAAGATTTGAATTTTTCTAAGAAGAAAGCTTCGAGTGGCAATTATATGAACAAAAATATCAAAGTCACCGGAAAATATCAGCATTATAACGGTGCGACCTATTACTCATTGTATTTAAACAATACATGGATCGGCTATATCAATGCTACAGGTGTCACAAATGCTCATGTAATCCATTCGCAGAGCAATATTAGCCGTTATGTGATCGTCAACAATGCCAGCGGGAATTTTCTGAATGCTGCTGATCCTAACAGCAGCAAATTAGGAAAAAAGAGTAATTATAAAGGGTATATGGCGAAAGCAACCAAATTAGCCAAAACGAGTGATGGCAATTATCTGTATCTGGTTTCACCAGCAGGGAAAATCGGGTGGATCAAAGAGAATCAGACGTATAGCGTGAATGATAAATTCTGGATGTACACTACTGGTGGCAAGTACCCCTCGCTAAATGTCAAAAATTTAAACATTCATGTGTCCATCAGTAAGCAGCGAGTTTACATTAAGTCAGGCGACAAAGTCATTTATACCATGCTTTGTTCCACGGGGACAGTTTTTACGCCGACACCGTTAGGTAATTTTAGAATTCAGCAGGAGAAAGGCTCCGCCTTTTCAGGAGCGGCTTATTACCGTTCTTTCAAAGATCATGGTGTCTATCTATTCCATACCGTTCCAACAAGCATTGCTTGGTCAACCAATTCATTTAGTTCGGTGGAAGGCAAAAAACTAGGACAGCGAGCTTCTCATGGCTGTATTCGATTAGCAGTCCCTGATGCTAAATGGTTCTATTACAACATACCTTACAACACTCCCGTAAAAATCGTTAACTGATTCTAGCTGCTGCATCCTTTGAATAAGGATGCAGCAGTTTTTTTGTAGCGAAAAGAGTTGTTGATTTGCATTTCACTGTAATTAGAGTTGAAAGTTTTTATCTTCTGAATAGAGATCAAGGCCTTTTTGATATTTTACTTTTTGATATTTTGATAGAAGTTAGATTTGTAAAGTGGGTCAATTGACTAAAAACTGCCCTTTGAAAGCTGTGTCGCCCGTTTGGGAAAAGGATTTCTCTTTTGAATGACTGACATGTTCGTTCGAAGATTGATAGGGAGCATCAATCTCGAATCCCTAGTTGCTAACTAAGGTAAGTATAAAGCGGTCAACTAAGTGTAAATAGTTCTGAAATACGCCGATAGATAATCAGAAAACTACCCAAATCCGGGAGAAAATTGCTTACAAAAAGAGATTGACACTTATTATATCATTCGATAATATATCAATAAGTGATATAGTTTCCTAGGATGGGGGAAAACACATGGATGAACCATTGACCGATTCAACTTATTTGATTTTGTTAGCTTTATTAAAGCCAAAACATGGCTATGTGATCATGAAGCAAATCAATGAATTAAGCCAAGGTACCTATGAAATCGGTCCGGCAACAATGTATACTATATTGAAAAAATTGACCAAAAATGAAATGATCAGTTTAGAAGAGACGACAGATCGTAAAAAAATCTATCAGATCACAGCCAAAGGAAAAACGGCTTTAGAAAAGGACATTCAGCGACGAAAACATTTCTTTGAGATTGGTGAACAGATTATGGGTGAGTTGGGGGGACTGGCAGATGAGCAAACGTAAGACAAAATATTTGTATTCATTAGGTGTTGCCTATTATCCAGAAAAAGAAATGATGCGGCTGCAAGAGCAAGCAGCAAAAGGTTGGCAGTTTGTGCATATGAATCAGTTCGGTTTTTTGAAGTTTATTCAAAGCCAACCACAAGAGAAGAAGTTTGCTGTCGATTTTTTTCAAGGAGACAAATCTGATGTTGATGAATACTTGGCCATGTATGAAGCCGGCGGATGGGAGTATATTAGTTCCTACAAAAACCGTTACTACTATTTTCAGGCTCCTTTAGAGACACCAGCTATTTTTAGTGATCAGCAAAGCTATCAAGAACGAATCGATAGTGAGGCACGCTATCTTATGAAACGTTCTTTTGGCATAACAGGTGTTGGCTTGGTTATTCTGCTTTTGATTTATCTCCTCGCTCGCTGGCTAGTACTTACCTATAATGAGATACTAGGTTTCTCATATGGTGTTGCAGTTGGGCTGATTTGTGCGCCTCTTGTCATCGGTGTGGTGTCATTTCTCATGCGTCGCTTGTACAAGAACCGCGCCTCTTTTTACAAAGAACCAGAGAAACTAGCTAAGCGGCAACACGTGTTACGGGATACGCTGCTCTTTATGGGAGTCGGCGCATTAATTGGAGGAATTATCGGCTTTTTAGCCGGTTATTTATATTAACTTAAAAGACAAGGAAGGTGAAATTGTGTTAGAAGCAAAGAATTTAGTGAAAACATTTGGGGACTATCGGGCAGTGGATCAATTGTCCTTTCAAATCAACGATGGCGAGATCATGGGGCTGATCGGTCAAAATGGTGCTGGTAAAACCACGACATTCCGATTGATTCTAGATTTCTTACGGGCTGAACAAGGAGAAGTACTATGGAATGGCCATCAAATCACAGAAAAGGAATACAATTTGATTGGTTATTTGCCAGAAGAACGGGGACTTTACCCTAAAGTAACCATCCAAGATCAACTGATTTATTTTGCACGCTTGCGTGGAAAAAAGAAAGAAGAAATTGAACCTAAGATCGACGAATGGATGGAAAAATTCCAAGTAAAAGGGAAAAAGACAGATAAAGTTAAATCATTATCGAAGGGGAATCAGCAAAAAGTCCAATTGATCGCAACATTGATTCATGAACCTAAATTAGTCATTTTGGATGAACCATTTAGCGGATTGGACCCTGTCAATGCTGAGTTGCTGAAAGATGGCATTATTGAACTAAAAGAAAAAGGGTCTTGTGTCATTTTTTCTAGTCATAACATGGATAATGTTGAGAAAATCTGCGATCATTTGATCATGCTAAGAGATGGTCAAACGGTTCTCAACGGAAAAGTTCATGAGATCCGTGAATCGTTTGGACGGACAAAAGTCTTCTTGGAATCTTCATTGTCAAAAGAAACCATCCTAGCAGTTGAAGGTGTCGAAAAAGTTCTTCATAAAGAAGATGGGAGTTATGACATTACATTATCGCATCCTGAAGTCGGTCGCACATTGTTTGATTTGGCCACAGCTGATGGCTATATCCCGATGTTTAACCAACAACCGCCGACATTAGAAGAAATCTTTAAGAGAAAGGCGGGAAAAGACAATGAGTAAATTTTGGGTGATCGCGCTCGATGTGTTTAAGAAAAACGTGAAATCGATCTCGTTTTTGATCATGATATTGATTCCATTTATTGCATTGGGCATTATTTATGTGGTAGGAATTTTTACCGATGGAATGAACAGTGCCGATAAAATTGCTGTTTATGCGAATGAACCAGCTATTGCACAAACAATCGCAGCTCAGAAAAATGAAGACTATCAATTTGAAGTGGTGGATTCTGAAGAAGCTGGAAAAAAACAATTAGCGGATGAAAAGGTCGATGCATTCTTGATCGTTACTTCAGAGGCCGACAGTATCAAAGGTGAATTATTGAGTGAATCTTCTATGGGACAAACCACAGAGTTGACGGTTCAGCAATTATTGTCTGGGTTGCAAGCCTCGGGACGTGCCGCAGCACTCGGATTAAATCAGGAGCAAGTGGCTAGTTTAAGTGAGCCAGCAAACTTCAGTAAACAAAAAGTTTCTTTCACCGAAGATGGCAAAATGGAGCTTGGGGAAGACAATAGTTCGATCCAATACATTGTGAGTTATGTCGGAACAATTATTTTATTCATGTTTATTTTGACTTACGCTCAAATCATTGCCCAAGAGATTGCTTCCGAAAAAGGGACCCGGATCATGGAAGTTATTTTGTCCAGTACGAGAGCACAGGTTCACTTTTATGCCAAATTAACCGGTGTAATTATGGTCGCATTAGCTCAGTTATTGGCTTATGCCGGTATCTTTGCTATCAGTTATTATTGGATCAAAGACATTTCAATGGTCAAAGATGTATTAGCCAATTTCTCAATTGATGGATTATTCGGTCCATTCTTGATTTACTCGGTCATCTTTGTCCTATTAGGAATTTTGATTTACTCTGTCCTGTCTGCTTTGTGCGGTTCATTAGTCAATAAAGCAGAGGACACTGCCAAGGCGATCATTCCTGTCACTTACCTTTCTTTAGCCGGTTATATGTTAGGTTTGATTCTAGGCGGTACAGATCCTAACAATATCATTTTGCGGGTCACTTCTTATATCCCGTTTTTATCTTCATTTATCATGCCAGTCCGATTGGCTAACGACACAGTAGGTATCGGAGGCGCGGCAGTCTCTGTAGCCATCTTAGCAGTAAGTACATTGGCATTGATGCTGACCTCAGCAAGAATGTATAAGTCAAACGTACTGATTTATAACGATAACGGCATTTTGGCTTCATTGAAACAATCTTTCGTTTTGATGAAGAATGAAAAATGACCAGCCAACAAATTCTCCGATTAGTTAGGCTTCAATAAAGAAACCGATGAAAAGCTTGTGCTTTCTGATTACCAAATGGTATCCAGAAAACCCTCTGCTTTTCATCGGTTTTTTTCTACGTAGAATTGGGTAAAGTAGCTTTAATGAGTCAAGACCGCCAATTGATCAAGCTAGTATCCAATCAGCCTTTAATTACTAACTATTAAAGTTAAACGAGTCATTTAAACTACTAGTTTCAAATATAACCAAGTCTTTTTTCAATCAGGCATTGCCTCTGCTAGCGAAATCTTTGTTGGCATAATGTCAAAACTGATGAACAAAGTAGTCGAAAATTTGCTGTTCTGAAGCAATCTCTTGTGCGGTTAATTCAGGATGCCATTGGATCCCTAAAATCGGCGCCGCAAAGGCAGAAGTTTCAATGGCTTCTACGATACCGTCAGGGGCAGTTGCGATCACTTGGAAATCTTTTGCAACATCTTTAATGGCTTGATGGTGAAACGAATTCACTTGATAGGTGGTTCCTAATAATTTTCCTAAACGACTGTCAGCAACGATCTCAACGGCATGAGTAGGAAAGCGAAAGGGTGTCGGTGCTTGCACATGCTTGATGGTTGGTTGTTCGACCAATGACAAGTCTTGATAGAGGTTGCCGCCGAAAGCAACATTCAATAGCTGCATGCCACGACAGACACCAAAAATTGGTTTTTCTTGTGCGACAGCTTCTTTGATCAACGCCAATTCAAATGCGTCTCGTTCAGGATGTGTACCTTGGATCAGTGGATGCATCTCTTCGCCATAATAGCGAGGAGTCACATCATGACCCCCTGCCAAAAGTAATTTATCAATCTGGGCAACATATTGGGCGGCATTTTCGGGAGCTCCCATGGGTAAAATAAGGGGAAGGCCAGAGGCTTGTTGAATCTGTGTCACAAAATTTCTCGGGGTATATGTAATCCAATGGGCTTCCCCATCAATCATCGTTCGTTCGTTGCCAGCAATTCCAATCACTGGTTTCATAAGCATTCTCCTTCCAGCTGTTTTGACAGCAGTAATGAATAAAAAACTGCGACAAAAGGAAAACAAAGGAAGCTATCCGAACTGACTTTTTCCACGAAATTGCGAGGACCTACTAGAGAGTAGATGCAATTTCGTTATCGTTCGGATGTTCCATTTGTTGCTGCACTTAAGTCACAGTACTTTTTTATTTTTCGCGAATCACTTCTATTTTGTAGCCATCTGGGTCTTTCACGAAATAGTAAGAAGGAGAAGTACCAGGCAAGCCTTTTAAGTCAGTAACATCAAAACCAGCTGCTTTATGCTGCTCGTGAAGTTTCTCTAAATCATCGGTACTGATCGCGATATGACCATAGCCGTCACCTAGATCATAGCCGGGATGATCATAGTTATAAGTTAATTCTAATTCATAATCATCTCCTGGTAATGTCAGGTAAACCAACGTAAATTTGTTTTCTGGAAAATCACGACGGCGCGATTCTTCAAAACCGAATGCTTCTTGATAAAATGCAAGTGATGCTTCTAGATCTTTCACTCGCACACAAGTATGTGCCATTTTCATTTGTCATTCATCCTTTCAGTTGTGGTAAGCCTATAATAACATAACCCGATTTTTTGTGGTAAGAAAAGTGCACCCCGTCAAGTTGCAGCTTGTCGCCAGTGGCTTCCTAAGGTAGAATGGAAAGAAAGAGATGATGGAGGGAAACATGGGGAACAAGGAGAAAGTGTTTGGGCAAAAAGAGCCGGGGGCTGACTATATTTCACGATTCGGTGCCTATGTCGTGATTCCGAATGAACACCAACAAGTGATTTTGGTCCAAGCGCCAAATGGCGCCTTTTTTTTACCAGGAGGGGAGATTGAACCCGGTGAATCGAAGGAAGAAACGATCAAACGGGAATTGGTCGAAGAAGTAGGATTTGCAGGAAAGATCGCCAGTTATTTAGGGGAGGCGGTTGATTATTTTTACTCGCGACATCGAGAAACGTATTACCATCATCCGGCCTATTTTTATTTGATGACCGATTGGCAAAAAATAGGTGAGCCAACAGAACAACACAACCAACTTTCGTGGCATACACCAGAAGAAGCCATTCATTTATTGAAACGCGGCAGTCATGCCTGGGCAGTGAAACAATGGGTAAATCAAAAAGACAACGATCATGCATAAAGGCAGTGATCGTTGTCTTTTTTACTCTTTTATTTTAGTTCATTTAACACATAGTCATTGATAACTTTAGCTACACCATCTTCTTCATTGGAAGCAGTGATGACGTCGGCCGCTTGTTTGACGTTTTCTGTTGCATTAGCCATTGCAACGCCAAGACCCGCATATTCGACCATCGTTAGATCATTTTCGTTATCACCAATCGCCATGACTTCTGCTTGTGAGATACCTAGTTCCTCAGCTAGCTTCTGAACCGCAGCCCCTTTATGAGCTTTCTTATTCAAGACTTCTAAGAAAAATGGCGCACTTTTGACGATATTGAAACGCTCAGTCAATGAAGTTGGCAATTGTGGAATAATAGCATCGATCAATTCAGGCTCATCGATCATCATCATTTTGATGATATTCAGATCCGCAGTCATTTCTTCCGGTGTACGATATTTCAAAGGCATATTGACCAAAAAGGCTTCATAGACGGTATAAGGACTGATGTCTCGATTCGCTGTGTACATCGTATCTTGGGTTTCCACATGCAAATGAACCCCTAATTTACGGGCAGTCATTTCTACTTCTAAGTATTCTTCATGCGTCAATCCGAATTCAGAAACGATTTCTTTTGTTTTAGTCTTCTGTACGAGAGAACCATTATATGTGATTACGTAGTCCGTTTCTGAAAACAAGTCTAGTTCACTTAATAAATCTTGGACACCTGTTAAGGGGCGGCCAGTACATAAGACGATTCGAACACCCTGTGCCTCCGCAGCTTTTAGTGCTTGGTACACTCCAGGTGTGATTTTTCGATCATTGTTCAGTAACGTGCCATCGATATCGATAGCAATCAGTTTGATGCTCATAACTTCCTCCTAGTTGTTCGTATTGATCAAGGCACCATTGCGAATATGTTTCGCAAACTCTTGATACGTATCCCAAAATAAATCATAGTGATTTTGTAGTGCGGGGTCAATCATTTCTTTTGGAAAATAAAAGCGCTGGTCTCCTTGTGTTTGCCCAGCAAGTGCAGCTACTAGTTGACTAGCCTTGGATAATTCCACTAGGGAGCCGTCTTTTTCTTGCAGTTCGATTTGTGTCCGATGCATGCCGGAAGTTGGGCGATAAAAGTCATAAGGTAAATCGAAACTAGAATTGATTGCTGTGTAATAGTCGGGGTTAAAACCGACTTTTTCGACAAGAGATTGCAGTTCATGAATCAATGGCAATTGAGTGTATTCTTCAAAACGTGCAGACTTCAGCGGTTTGCGGTTCAAGAATCGTTTGGCTAAATCACTAAGAATCGGATCATTTTCTTCCGTCCACTGAGTGAAGTACGTATTCAAGACGCCATCGTCTAGTTTTAGGTATTCTTCCAAAGTAAAGTGCTGTTTAAGAAAGGGCAGCAAAAGCTGGGAATGCGATTGGAAAAGTTCTTCATGTTCTTGATACAATTCGGCAGCGCGATTTAGTAAATGTGCCAAGATAACTTCCATTCCCCGAGAACTGGCATGGAAATAGACTTGGACATACATTTGATAGCGGCTGACAATATAATCTTCTACCGCATGCATGCCACTCATAGAAAATGCGATCCCGCCAGCATAGGGACGAATGACTCGCAGAATACGTGTCAAATCAAATGTGCCGTATTCCGTTCCCGTGAAGTATGCATCCCGCAGTAAATAATCCATGCGATCCGCATCGATCTGACTGGAAATCATTTGCACCACTTGTGGGTTTGGGTATGTCTTAGTAATAACACTGGCCACTTTTTCAGGAAAACCTTCTTCCACACGATTGAGGATTTGATAGACTTCTGTTTCTGGAGAAGTAATGATCGCTACAGTGATGGCTTCGTGATCGGTATGAAAAATATGTTCAAAAGTGTGAGAATAAGGGCCATGGCCAACATCATGCAACAAAGCAGCACAAAGCGTGACCAATCGTTCCCGGTCATCCCAGCCATCAGACCCAACTTTTTCAACTGGGAAATTTCGTTGAAACAAATCACAGATGCGGCGGCTAATTTCGTAAACCCCTAACGAATGTGAGAAGCGACTATGTTCAGCACCATGAAAAGTAAACGAAGAAGTTCCTAGTTGTTTGATTCTTCGCAGGCGCTGTACTTCTTTCGAATTGATCAAGTCCAAGATCACTTGATGCTGCACATGCACATAGTTGTGTACAGGATCACGGAATACTTTTTCAATAGCAAGTGTTTGATACTTATATGGGATGCTCATTGTGAACTCTCCTTTATCGGTTGATTTCGTTGATACATACTGGTCATACGAGCCTCTAGTAATGCCGCTTGATCATTTTTTTCAACCCATTCGGATGCAGTCACAGGGCTGAGAGAGGACTTAGTTAGCCGCATCAAGGCCTCTTGCAGTCGTGAGGCAGCTTCTGATACAGAGAAAGAGCGCTGAAGCACATCTTGGAGTGTTGTCATACTGGTAGGTTCAACGGCGGGATAGCCATTAGTACCAAACTGCTCTTTCAAGCTTCTTTGATAAAACGTTCTTACTACTTCTCCTCGATAGTGTTGGTCGCCGTTGACACTAAGGTACATCATGACTGCAATTCCTGCTTTGATCCTGCGCTGGGCAGTCCCTGCGATTTTCTTTCCGTCCATACTCAAGTCAAAGGTACCGGGACAATAAGAGTTTGGGATTTCATAGGCAGCAATTTCTTTTTCGGGAAATGCTTCTCGCATCAAGTCGACCATTCGCTGATAAGCCGCATCTGTAGTAGCAGCTAACGTTTTTGGGAAAATCCACGATACATTCAGAACACCGGCATCGTTGATGACCCCAAGCCCGCCTGAGTTGCGGATGATTGGTTGAAAGCCAGCAGTCGTCAAAGCGGATATTCCTTCGGTGAAATAAGGCACTCGGGTATCTTTCATTCCTAAAATCATAGTATCAGGCAACTGCCAAAAGTGTAAAAAATCCTGATGATGAACGCCTGCATATTCACTCAATACATCGGTCAATGCAAACGGTAAAAAACGATTCTCGGTAGTTTGGGGATCAAATGGCAACATTTGATCAATCATTTCAATGGTCACGGTAGGCTTAGATTCTCCTTCAATAATAAGATCTCCTACTATTATATATGAAGATCATGAAAAAACTTAATCAAAAAGCTAAGAAAACGTTCTATAGTGGATGTTTTAGCTGAAATGATTGACAAAAGAGGGGAAAAAAGGAAAAATGGAACTGAAATCTGCTAAGGAGGCACACTATCATGAGGGAATTGTCACAAGGAATTCCGATTTCGATCCATTTAACGACAAAGGTCGAACAAGCGGGAGAAACACAAGATTTTTTGTTTGATTTACAAGGACAGGCGGTCAAAATTGGCGATACGCTGTATCTGAGATACAAAGAGATTCAGCCAGAAGGAGCCGAAGTACCAGTGACGATGAAAATTATGCCAGATGGCGTGATCCAACTGATTCGCTCGGGAGAAATGCGAACACGCTTGAAATTCGCTTACAAAGAGCGTTTAGAAACAAGTTATCAAACGCCTTACGGCATGATGCATTTCCATACATATACAAGTCACTTACATGTGAGTCTGAAAGATCGTCCTTATTCAGGTAAAGTCGATGTCCATTATGATTTATTTATGATGGAAGACAAAGTGGGAGAATACAAACTTTCTTTGGAGTTTACTGCTTAAATAAATGCAAATTTTGAAAGAATAAATTGCAATTTGTCTCACATTTTTGTATGATTAGGAGTAGACTGTGAAAGGACGTGTCCCGTTTGGAAATTAATGTATTTGAAGGTGTAAATAAAAACGAATTGTCAATGATCGAAGTTGCCCATGCGATTTTAGAGCAACGCGGTGACGTGATGGATTTTTCTGATTTGGTCAACCAAATCCAAAACTATCTAGAAACTTCGGACAGCGAGATTCGTGATTCTTTGGCGCAGTTTTATACAGACTTGAATATCGATGGCAGTTTTATTTCTTTGGGAGACAATCGCTGGGGATTGCGTTCATGGTATGCGATCGACTCAATCGATGAAGAAGTCAACCACGGAATCGATGATGAAGATGAAGATACACCGCGTCGTCGCAAACGTAAGAAAGTGAATGCCTTTATTAGTGACGATGAAGACGCGATCGATTATAACGATGATGACCCAGAGGATACTGATTTGTCTGATGACGATGAAGAGGATCTTTTTGACGATGATGACGATGAGGATGAAGAAATCTCCGCATATAACTCAGATCTGCAAGAAATTGGTGCAGACAATAACGATGATGACGAAGAGGAACTACCAGGGAATATTGAAGAAGATCTAACGATCATCGATGATGAAGAAGAAGACGAATTTGATGACGAGGAAGAAGAGGAATAGGCCTCTTCTTTTTTGTGTTTAGCAAAGGCAACAGCGTATGGAAGATGGCAAGAGCTCAATCAAAATAAAAAAAATGGAAGTGCTGTCAGCACTTCCGTGGTTTTTTGAATTATCCCTTGAGATAAAGTATACTATAAATGAAATGAAAAACGCGCCTTGAGGGAATCGAACCCCCGTCTCAAGAACCGGAATCTTACGTGATATCCACTACACTAAAGGCGCGAAGCACAAATAACAGTTTAACCAATTTTCTCAGAAAAAACAAGAGGTAAAATGATGAAATTTCAACAACAATTTTCGCAACAACAAAAACAGACACAAAAGTTGGCGATGACGCAGAAATTACAGCAGTCGATCCAAGTGCTGCAATTTTCATCAGATGAACTGCTTGCTTTCGTAGATAATCAGGCATTAGAGAATCCCCTGATCGATTTAACGGACCATGAATATCCGACGAGTTATACTCAAGGCAGTGGGACATCTGAGCAATTCAATGAATATTTGAATCAGATCCCAAATAGAGGAAGTTCGCTCTTTGAGTATTTGATCGATCAAATCCATTTAAATTACCGAGACACCTTTCTACGCACCGTCGTGTTATTTCTAGTGGAATATATTGATTTGAATGGATTTTTGACCATTGATTTGGTGAAGGCTGGTCAAATGATCGGAGCTTCAGAGATTCAGATGCTCGATGCCTTGACACTGATTCAGCAGTTGGATCCAGCGGGTGTCGGCGCACGAGATCTACGAGAATGCCTCATGCTTCAAACTGAACGGGACGATGCTGCGCCAGAACTCGCCTATATCGTTCTTGAAGAATGGTTCACGGAATTAGCAGAGCGCAAGTGGGACAAAATAGCGAAAAATCTAGCAGTTTCGCTTTCAGAAATTCAGAAGGTGTTTGACTATATCCAAACGTTGACCCCAACACCAGGGGCGGCCTTTGGGTCTACAGATGGTTTGTATATCATCCCAGATTTGCGAGTTACGATTACTGAAGGCCAGCCAGTGGTTACCTCTAATCGACGAGCAATGCCGGAAGTCCGTTTCCAACAACACTATTTTGATCAATTAAAACAAAGTGGCGATGCTGAGGTAAAGAAATATTTAGACAACAAAGCCCAAGAATTTGAATGGCTAAAAAAGACTCTCCAGCAGCGAGGAGATACCATCTATCGAGTGGGAGAAGCGATCGTTCATCATCAGCAAGCCTTTTTTTTACAAGCTGACCGACCATTGAAGCCATTGATCCTCAAAGAAATCGCTGACGAATTAGGTATTCACGAATCGACAGTCAGTCGTGCCGTCAATGGGAAATATTTGGAGACAGAATTTGGTGTTTTTGAACTGAAGTCCTTCTTTGGTCAAAAAGTGTCCACCCAAAGTGGAGAGGATGTCACCACGGAGGCAATCAAGCGGCGTTTGGCAGCTTTGATCAACGAAGAGAATAAGCAGAAGCCGCTTTCTGATCAAAAATTGGCTGATTTGTTAAAAGCGGAAGAAGTGGAAATTTCTCGCCGGACTGTTGCCAAGTATCGTGAGGCTCTTAATATTCCTGGATCATCTAAACGAAAGCGGTTTGATTGATTTTTCGATACAGTTCTTGTTCTGGTCCAGCTATTGAAGAAAGATTCAACAAGAATGCCGGCAAAAAGTCCAATGACCCCACCTCTTTTACATAAGAAGACAGGTAAGCAATTTGGGTTTCATATAATCGTAGCAAAGGCAGGGCTACTTGTGATAAATAGCTCTGCCCGCTTTTCATAGGCGGTCGCTGATCCTTTTGCTCGAGTTTTTCTTTGTTGATTTCTTTTACTAGTTTGAAAGCTATTTTTGGCTGTGATAAGAATCCGCTTTACGGTTAAAAAAGTTTGGAGAATCATTTTTTATAATTGAAATAGTTGCATGAGGCGTCCAGAAGTGCTACTATTATTGGTGTAAGAGATGAATTAAATTTTTTTTGGAATAGATGGGTCATTTTAAGTCATTGTAGGACAAAAAAAGTCCAACGGGAGGATGCAAAATGCTCGATGAATTGAAATTGATTGAGGCAATCACCCCGGATATCCTCGCGGTGCTTCAAGAACGTTACCGTATTTTACGGACTATCTATTGGATGCAACCAGTAGGGCGGCGGACATTGTCTGAAAGCTTAGCAATGACGGAACGTGTGTTGAGGTCTGAAACGGATATCCTCAAAAAACTTAAATTGATTGATTCGTCTAAAAGCGGTATGCAATTAACGGCCTATGGCGAAGAAATCTATACAAAAATCGGCAGTTTGATGGATCAATTGTTTGGCATGCATCAAACAGAGAAGCGGTTATCCGAGTACTTCGGGATTGATCGTTGCTTGATTGCCAGCGGTGATGGGGACCGTCAACCGAAAGTGATTGCTGAATTCGGTCAGCTGCTTAATGAGTCGTTAGACTTATTGCTGCCAGATGGTGAGAATACGATCGCTGTGATGGGCGGTACGACAATGGCAAAAGTTGCCGAAGAACTAGGCAATCTTGAAACTGGCAAACGCCATAACTTGTTTGTCCCAGCCAGAGGGGGCATCGGAGAAGCAGTCAATGTTCAGGCAAATTCAGTCGGATCAGTGATGGCGATGCGTACCAATGGTAATTATCGTTCCCTATTTGTACCGGAACAATTAAGCACTAACACCTATGAATTTTTGTTGAAAGAACCAGCGATCCTTGATGTCTTAAACTTGATAAGTCAAGCAAATTGTGTTATTCATAGTATTGGACGAGCACTGCATATGGCAGCTCGAAGAAAGATGTCAGAAAAAGAGATCCTGATGCTGAAACAAAAGAATGCAGTAGCGGAATCCTTCGGTTATTTCTTTAATGAAGCAGGCGAGGTCGTTTATAAGATTCCTCGTATCGGACTGCAGTTGAAGGACTTGCAGAACGTGCCGATCATTTTCGCAATCGCAGGCGGTAAATCAAAAGCCAAAGCGATCAATGCATACATGAAAAATGCACCAAAACAAACATGGCTCATCACAGATGAAGCCTGTGCCAATGAGATTTTAAAAGGGGCAACCCTTTAAAATAAATATTTTTATGATTTTCATAAGGAGGAAATCTTAAATGACAGTTAAAGTAGGTATTAATGGATTTGGACGTATCGGACGCTTAGCATTTCGTCGTATCCAAGAAGTAGAAGGAATCGAAGTTGTGGCTATCAACGACTTAACAGACGCTAAAATGTTAGCACACTTGTTAAAATATGATACAACACAAGGACGTTTCAACGGTACAGTTGAAGTTCATGAAGGATCATTCAACGTGAACGGAAACGAAATCAAAGTTCTAGCAAACCGCAACCCTGAAGAATTGCCTTGGGGCGAATTAGGTGTTGAAATCGTGCTAGAATGTACTGGATTCTTCACTTCTAAATCAGCTGCTGAAAAACATTTAACAGCTGGTGCAAAACGTGTAGTTATCTCAGCTCCTGGCGGAAACGATGTACCAACAATCGTTTACAACACAAACCACGAAACTTTAACAGGTGATGAAACAGTAATTTCTGGTGCTTCATGTACAACTAACTGTTTAGCTCCTATGGCTAAAACATTGAATGACAAATTTGGTGTGATCGAAGGCTTGATGACTACGATCCATGCTTACACAGGTGACCAAATGACTCTAGACGGACCGCACCCTAAAGGTGACTTCCGCCGTGCGCGTGCTGCTGCAGCAAACATCGTTCCTAACTCAACTGGTGCTGCTAAAGCTATTGGCTTGGTAATTCCTGAATTGAACGGTAAATTAGACGGAGCTGCTCAACGTGTTCCTGTTGCAACTGGTTCATTAACTGAATTAGTTACAGTTCTTGACAAAGAAGTAACTGTTGACGAAGTAAACGCAGCAATGAAAGAAGCTTCAAACGAATCTTACGGTTACAACACAGACGAAATCGTTTCTTCTGATATCGTTGGTATGACTTACGGTTCACTATTTGATGCAACTCAAACAAAAGTTATGACTGTTGGCGACAAACAATTAGTTAAAACTGTTGCTTGGTATGATAACGAAATGTCATACACTGCACAATTAGTACGTACTTTAGAATACTTCGCTAAATTATAAGATTTGCGTCGTACATTCATTTAAACCATCGCAAGAGAAAGCGGGGAAGCAGCGCGCTTCTCCGCTTTTTTTAACAATTACATTAGGAGGAATCTGTTCATGGCTAAAATGACAGTTCAAGATATCGATTTAAAAGATAAAAAAGTTCTTGTGCGTGTGGATTTCAATGTTCCATTGAAAGACGGTGTGATCGGTGACGACACTCGTATCAAAGCAGCACTTCCAACAATTAATTACGTGATCGAAAATGGCGGAAAAGCAATTCTTTTCTCTCACTTAGGTCGTGTCAAAGAAGAAGCAGATAAAGAAGGCAAATCTTTAGCACCAGTAGCAAAACGTCTAGGCGAATTGTTAGGCAAAGAAGTGACTTTCGTTCCTGAAACACGTGGGGAAAAATTGGAAGCAGCAATCAACAACATGAAAGACGGCGATGTTGTTGTTTTCGAAAACACTCGTTTTGAAGATGTTGACGGCAAAAAAGAAAGCAAAAACGATCCAGAGCTTGGTAAATATTGGGCTTCATTAGGGGATGTTTTTGTCAATGATGCATTTGGTACAGCTCACCGTGCCCATGCTTCAAACGTCGGAATCGCTTCTACAGGAATCCCAACAGTTGCTGGATTCTTAATGGAAAAAGAAATCAAATTTATTGGTGAAGCAGTCGAAGAACCAAAACGTCCAATGGTAGCGATTCTTGGTGGTGCGAAAGTATCTGACAAAATCGGTGTCATTGAAAACTTGATTCCTAAAGCAGACAAGATCTTGATCGGTGGCGGAATGACTTATACATTCTACAAAGCAAAAGGAATGGAAATTGGTAACTCTCTTGTTGAAGCGGATAAAGTTGAGTTGGCAAAAGAATTGATCGAAAAAGCTGGCGATAAACTTGTTTTACCAGTTGACTCAATCACAGCTGCTGAATTTTCAAATGATGTTCCAACAGAAGAACATACTGGTGATGTTCCTGAAGGTCAAATGGGCTTAGATATCGGACCTGAAACAATTGCATTGTTCGCTGAAACATTAAAAGGTGCAAAAACAGTTGTTTGGAACGGACCAATGGGTGTGTTCGAAATGTCAAACTTTGCTAATGGTACCATCGGTGTTTGTGAAGCAATCGCAAACCTTGAAGATGCAACAACAATCATCGGTGGTGGAGATTCAGCTGCAGCTGCAGAACAATTAGGTTTTGCTGATAAATTCACTCACATCTCAACAGGTGGCGGTGCTAGTTTAGAACTTCTAGAAGGTAAAACTCTTCCTGGATTAGCAGCAATCAACGACAAATAATCAAGCAATGACGCGGCTGCGTTGCAATAAGCAGCCGTGACCCTTAAATAACAAAGGAGTGCCAGAAAAATGCGCAAACCAATTATTGCCGGAAACTGGAAAATGAATAAAACTGCGAAAGAAGCAAAAGAATTTGCTGAAGCAGTCAAAACAAAAATTCCTAGCAACGATAAAGTAGATTCTGTTATCGGAGCACCAGCGTTGTTCTTGGAAACATTAGTAACAGCTGCAGAAGGTACAGAATTAAAAATTGCTGCTCAAAACAGCTACTGGGAAAATGAAGGTGCCTTTACAGGAGAAACTTCACCAGCTGCTTTAGCTGACTTAGGTGTTGACTATGTAATCATCGGTCACTCAGAACGCCGTGAATATTTCCATGAAACTGACGAAGACATCAACAAAAAAGCGAAAGCAATTTTCGCAAATGGTATGATCCCAATCCTATGTTGTGGTGAATCTTTAGAAACTTACGAAGCTGGAAAAACAGCTGAATGGATCGAAGGACAAATCACTGCCGGTTTAGAAGGATTGACAGATGGCCAAGTCAGCAATCTAGTCATTGCTTACGAACCAATTTGGGCGATCGGTACAGGTAAATCAGCAGATGCACAAATTGCTGATGAAATCTGTGGTGTTGTACGTCAAACAGTTGAAAAATTATACGGTAAAGAAGTTTCTGATGCTGTACGCATCCAATACGGTGGTTCTGTAAAACCTGAAAATATTGCAGAATACATGGCAAAAGAAAATGTAGATGGAGCATTAGTTGGCGGCGCAAGCTTGCAAGCTGATTCATTCCTAGCATTGTTGGATGCAGTAAAATAATTTCATTCTCATGAAAATATTGTTTGCAGAAAACAGCTTTTTTCACTACAATTAAGATGTTCGCAAGGGAGATTCCCTTAAGATAAAACAAACTCAAAGGAGAGACAAAACATGTCAATTATTACTGATGTTTACGCACGCGAAGTCCTAGACTCACGTGGTAACCCAACTATCGAAGTAGAAGTCTACACAGAATCAGGTGCTTTCGGCCGTGGAATGGTTCCTTCAGGAGCTTCAACAGGTGAACACGAAGCAGTTGAATTACGTGATGGCGACAAAGCTCGTTATGGTGGTAAAGGTGTAACGAAAGCAGTTGACAATGTAAATAACGTCATTGCTGAAGCAATCATCGGCTACGATGTACGTGACCAAATGGCTATCGATAAAGCAATGATCGCTTTAGATGGAACTCCTAACAAAGGCAAATTAGGTGCTAACGCAATTCTTGGTGTTTCTATTGCCGTTGCTCGTGCAGCTGCTGATTATTTAGAAGTACCTTTATACCACTACTTAGGCGGATTCAATACAAAAGTATTGCCAACACCTATGATGAACATCATCAACGGCGGATCTCACTCAGATGCTCCGATCGCTTTCCAAGAATTCATGATCTTGCCTGTAGGCGCACCTACATTCAAAGAAGGTCTACGTTGGGGTGCTGAAGTATTCCATGCATTGAAATCAATCTTATCTAAACGTGGTTTAGAAACATCAGTAGGTGACGAAGGTGGTTTCGCTCCTCGTTTTGAAGGAACTGAAGATGGTGTTGAAACAATCTTAGAAGCTATCAAAGCTGCTGGTTTAGAACCAGGTAAAGACGTTTACCTAGGATTTGACTGTGCTTCTTCTGAATTCTACGAAAATGGCGTGTACGACTACACGAAATTTGAAGGCGAAAACGGTGTGAAACGTACAGCTGCAGAACAAGTTGACTACTTGGAAGAGTTAGTTAACAAATACCCAATCATCACAATCGAAGATGGTATGGATGAAAACGACTGGGATGGTTGGAAACTATTGACTGAACGCCTAGGCGACAAAGTTCAATTAGTTGGTGACGACTTGTTTGTTACAAACACTGAAATCCTTGAAAAAGGAATCAAAAACGGTATCGGTAACTCAATCCTAATCAAAGTAAACCAAATCGGTACATTGACTGAAACATTCAATGCGATCGAAATGGCTAAAGAAGCTGGTTATACTGCCGTTGTTTCTCACCGTTCAGGTGAAACAGAAGATTCAACAATCTCTGATATCGCAGTTGCAACAAATGCTGGCCAAATCAAAACTGGTTCTCTTTCACGTACTGACCGTATTGCTAAATACAACCAATTACTACGTATCGAAGACCAACTTGGTGAAGTTGCTGAATACAAAGGCTTGCAAGCTTTTTACAACTTGAAAAACAAATAATCTTTCGATGATTACATTGCTCTGAAAGAGCAGCGGTTGATTTAACAACCGCTGTGATTTCAGAGCTTTTTTGCTGTCTGGATTAAGTGATTTGAAACAAGACTTATTTTTCTCATGGAACAGAGAGCAGTCTTTTCTTCTTTATTTTCTTTTTCTAAAAAAAGAAATTATAGTTCTGGTTTAGCGAAACTCTATAATAAAAGAAAAAATAAATTTAGGAGAAATACATGGCGTATGATTATCTAATCGTTGGTACAGGACTATTTGGCTCGGTTTTTGCTTATGAAGCAGCTAAACGGGGACACTCGGTGAAAATGTTGGAAAAACGAGCACATATTGGTGGCAACTGTTATACAGAAAAACAAGTCGGAATTGACATACATAAATATGGTGCGCATATCTTTCACACATCGAGCAAAAAAATTTGGGACTACGTCAATCAGTTTGCTGATTTTTATCCCTATATTCATGAACCTATTGCAAACTATAAAGGTGAGCTATATAATCTCCCCTTCAATATGAACACGTTTTACCAATTATGGGGAACCAAAAGACCAGATGAAGCTCGCATTAAACTAATGGCTCAAATTGAAAAGACAGGAATAAAAAGACCCCGAAATTTAGAAGAACAAGCTCTTTCTTTGGTGGGGACAGATATTTATCATAAGCTGATCAAAGGCTATACGGAAAAACAGTGGGGACGAGGATGTGCTCAGCTACCTTCTTTTATTATTAAAAGACTGCCGGTCCGGTATACATTTAACAACAATTATTTTACGGATACTTTTCAAGGAATTCCAAAATTGGGCTATACAGAAATGATTCAAAAAATGCTTTCAAATCCACTGATTGAAGTTTCTTTAGAAACTGATTTTTTTGCAGACCGTACGCGTCATGAAGCATCAACCAAGAAGATTGTTTATACTGGAATGATTGACCAATATTTTGATTATTGTTACGGGGAGTTGGCCTATCGTTCTTTACATTTTGAAACTGAAACATATGATACAGATAATTATCAAGGAACAGCAGTCATGAACTTTACAGACAGTCAAACGCCCTATACGCGAATCATTGAGCATAAACATTTTTGTCCAGTTGTGACAAAAAAAACAGTTGTCACGAAAGAATTTCCAAAAACTTGGCGGAAGGGAGACATTCCTTACTACCCAATTAACGATCAAATCAATCATGCACTGTATCGCAAGTATGAAAAATTAGCGCATCAGCAAAAAAAATGTTTATTTGGTGGGCGTCTAGCAAACTATCGTTATTATGATATGGATGATACGATTGCAGCCGCTTTAAAACTAGTCAAACATGAATTTCAAGCAGAGTAACTTCTTTTATGGAAGAGGTTGCTCTTTTTTTGTCCCGATTCTGGGACAAAACGTAACTTTTTTACTAGTTATGAAATAATGAATTGTCCTATCTTTTAAAAATAGGACTAGGGGAAGCTTATAAAAATAGTTTTATGAAAGGGGAGAAAAATAAACGTAATGAGTAAAAAGAATAATTATCGAAAGTTGCTACGCTCCAATAAGAGTGAACGCTACAAGATGTATAAAAGCGGAAAACATTGGGTCTATGCAACGATCACTTCTTTTACTGGCATTGCTGGATTGAGTATCACACCAATCGTGGCGCATGCTTCAGAAATCACACCGCCTTTAGATGCAAGTAAAGAAGCAAATGCCGAGAACGTCTTGGCAAATAAAACGAATGCCAAAATTCCTGCTTCATCGACGCAAGAAAGTGAGGCTACTTCACAATCTGAAAGCATGCGTCCATCGGAAAGTTTTTCTGAATCCGAAAGCAACACCCAGTCACAAAGTGCGACAGAGTCAACGAGTGTAACAGAATCACAGAGTAGGAGTGATTCAGAAACTGAAAACAATGCTACCAGTATCGAGGCATCTCAAAGTGTTTCTGAATCAATGAGTCTTTCGGAAGAGAAGAGCGGATCTGAATCAGAAAGTTTGAGTATCTCTGAAAGTGCCTCGATTTCTGAAAGTGGCTCATTGGCGTCAAGTGCCTCAGAATCGACAAGTCTATCGTTGTCACAATCGACAAGTGGCTCTCATTCAACTTCAGTAAGTCAAAAGAACCAACCAAAACAAACTGTTTCCGAAAAAAATAAAGTGGAGTCACAAAAAGCACAAGATCTCTTCGATCAATTAGTACCCAAGAAAGTACAAGCGTCGGTTGACACCACGACGAATGCATTAGAAATTGTTGTCAAAGATGGCAAATCACCAAGCACATCTTTGATTCGGGCAGCACAACAATATGCTAGTGCCAATAATTTGATTGCTAGTTTTGCCATCACCACCCAATCAGGGCAGATTGTTAAAATCAATGTTTCTGCGGATCCAGATATGGGCCGAGAAGAATTTGAGCAGGCAATCAACGATGGTAACAAAACCAATTCACCTTCTGGGGTGACGGTTGATGTTCCGGACCAAGTGAAAAATAAGGAATTATACAAGCAAACAGCTATTGCTAATGGCACTTATGCAGCAGTGAATGACTGGGCTACGCTGAAAGCAGCATATGGAAATGCTTCGATTACCTATATTGAGGTAACCGCTAATATTACGGCAGCTACCAATGTGGCTACCCGTGATTTAGGATGGCGGGCAACGAGTGTGATTATTGACGGTAATGGGTTTACAGTCAATATGGCAGGAGCAGCATTTAATGTAGGGACAAGTTCTACAGTTCGCGGTTCTATCTTTACGATCACAGATGTGAATTTGATTCATTGGCAATCAGGAACCCTCTCGGGAGACAGTGGCACAGGTAATGCAGATGGAGTGATCGATTCACGATCAGCAACCGGTGGTTATGGGTACTGGTTCTTCAATATCAATAATGTGACTCTCGAAGGTCGAGATGGAGTTAACGGGACAGATACCGCTTATCAACCACGACGATTGCTGGATGCAGAGGACAGTCACGTTACTTTATCAGGTAAAATCGTCGCAAATGTCAAACAAGAATTGATGCAAATTGGTGAAGTAGCAATCGCTAACGGAGCCCATGTAGAGTTGAATCGGACAGCTGGTACTACCGGCTACTCCATGTTTTACTATATGGCAATCCGTGGCAATAATGCGAGTGATACAGGATTCAATCACACCTTTAAAGTGGGCGATGGCGCGACAATTATTGGAAACGAGCTTAGTACCTATAACAGCAACAACTATCCCCTTGTCTATTACGGATTTAACTCAATTACTGTCGGAGATGACGTAACTTGGAAACAAGACGGTTTCCAAATGCTACTCGATTTTTCTCGTTACTCGGGAAGTCAATCAAATGACCGAACCGCAACTTTTGGTCAAAATCTGCAGATGACGGCTACTCGCACAGTAGGATCGAACTCGTTGAATGTCACAGATAGGGCGGTTGTTACATTTAATGCAGGAACGGTACTTGATCTGCAACAATGGAATGCCAACACTGTTGTGAACGTGGCTTCCGGTGCAACAGTTCGCTTTATTTCACCGCGGGCATTGCACTTAGCCCGTCTAACTTCTTCAGGAGCTGTTTCGGCAGGTCGATTGATTACCGGTTCGGGAACATTTGTCATGAATAATTCTCAGATCAGTACATGGCAAGGCAGCAGTAGCCAAACCGCTGCTCCAGAAGGCAACCGTAACTTAAAATTCGTGGAAATGACTATTTCAGGTTCGACAACAACTATTAAAGATACGGCTGGAAATGTTACTACATCTAACATTGTAGACACTTCTACCCGTGAATTAGCGACTGTTGCGATTGCGCCAGGAACCGTAACCGTAAATTATGTTGATCAGTACGGCAATATTATTAAAACTGTTGATATGCCAATTGATCCAGACGTTAATTACATTGGTGAGTATCTTGATTTGCAAACATTGGAGTATGCCAATGAGTTAATGCCTGAAAATTATATGTGGGCAATCGGTACCCAAGTTGCTAGTTCAGCTAAAAATGATGGTCAAAGCGGCGGAGATAGTACGACTAATGCCGATAATGGGGACAGCTATGGGCAAGCGACGGTTGCGATTGTTCCAATGGAGAACACAAATTATACTTATAATATTTATGTATATGGTGTTGCCAATCATTCGGTTCAGTACCAATATGTCGACGTTAAGACTGGTCAAGTAATCTCTTCTGAGTATATGAATGCTGGTACCGAAGCTTCCGGAACAGATAGAATTCCTGCAAACTACGGGAATGTTATCGATTGGACAAATAGTTACTATACTTCGACTAATTTGCCTCCAGGTTACTATTATGCAACAGGTGCCGTATTGAATGGCAATGTACAGCCTGGATCTACTACAGTCGGAACTGAAGCGAGTCTGACAACCATTTACGTTGCAGCAGACACACAAACTGTCAATGTAACTTTTGTTAATTCAGATGGCCGTCCATTACAAAACCAAGTTGGCACAGTTGCTATCAATGGGACGACTGGTCAAGAACTAAGCTATTCTGACTTAATCGCGGATTACCTAACTCAAGCTGGTTATTATGCAGATCAAACTGGAACATTTGTTTTTGATAGTACTAGTAATAATGGCAGTACAACAGACAGTGATCAACAATTTATTACGATCACTCTTTATCCATCCTATCAAGAAGTCGGTGTCGTTGGTAATAATCAACCTGAATCAGATCCTGCTACAGGGGAAGCATTTGAGCAAATCCCAGGAACTGTCACTGTTGGAAAATATGGTACTTCCGGTGTTTCAAATGAAAGTTTCACTCTTGGGGTGACAGATGCAGATTTAGAGAGAAACGGGTATATCTATACGGTTACAGGACCAGATGGAGTAGTCTACAATACATTAGCGGAAGCTATGGCTGCCAATCAAACTTTTGATACTACCAGCAATGGAGCATCTCAAACGGATTCTTCGCCACAGATGTTTACGGTCAATTATGAACAAGACCCGGTATCATTGTCTACGTCCGAGTCTATTTCGGGAAGCGAATCATTATCAGAATCCATTGTTACTTCTACTTCTGAGTCAGAAAGTGTTTCTCTTTCTCAATCAATTTCAGAAAGTGACTCATTATCAGAATCGATCTCTATTAGTGATTCAGAATCAATTTCTACATCAATTAGTGCGTCTGTTTCAGTATCAGATTCAGAGAGCAACTCAGTGTCATCGTCTATTTCAGAAAGTGAATCTGACATGAATGACTCGACTTCTGAATCATTGTCAACATCAATCTCTACTTCAACTTCTTTAAGTGATTCAGAATCGGTTTCGATTTCATTGAGTGACTCAGAGTCAACGTCTCTTTCTATCAGTGAATCTGTTTCGGTATCAGACTCAGAAAGTGGTTCGTTATCTACATCTATTTCAGAAAGCGAATCAATGTCTCTATCAATTTCTATTAGTGATTCAGAATCGTTGTCAGAATCCCTATCTGAAAGTATTTCAACATCTATTTCATTATCGGATAGTGATTCAATGTCAGAAAGCCTTTCGGCATCAGAATCGTTATCTATATCAGCTAGTGTATCAGAGTCTGATTCGGAAAGTGATAGTTCCAGCTTAAGTGCGTCTGTTTCTGGATCATTGAGCAACAGTACAAGTGATTCTGAAAGTTTATCTTTATCAGAGTCAGTATCAGTTTCACTCTCGGAATCACTAAGTGAATCCACGTCACTATCTCTGTCAGAAAGTGACTCAGTATCAGAAAGTATTTCAGCATCAGAATCATTATCTGTCGCTATCAGTGAATCGGATTCTTCTTCCCTCAGTGAAAGCATTAGTTTAAGTGAATCTATTTCTGATTCGTTGAGTGCAAGCATGAGTTTATCCGAAAGTTTATCGGAGTCAGAATCGATCTCAAATTCAATTAGTACGTCGATGTCATTGAGCATTAGCGATAGTAATAGTGAGTCTAGTAGTGAATCAGCCAGCTATAGCGGCAGTACGAGTGTAAGTAATAGCGATTCAACAAGTGAAAGTATTTCTGCAAGTAATTCACTATCAGTAAGTATCAGTGAGTCAACCAGTTTGAGCACATCAATCAGTGATTCATCCTCATTGAGTACAAGTATTTCTACCTCACTAAGTGCGAGCGAATCTGCAAGTTACAGCAGTAGTACGAGCGTAAGTAACAGTGATTCGACAAGTGTGAGTACGTCAGTTAGCGAATCAACATCTACAAGTATCAGTGACTCAATCAGTGCCAGCATATCAGCTAGTGATTCTTTATCGGTAAGTATTAGTGATTCAACAAGCTTGAGTACCTCACTTAGTGATTCATCCTCAGTGAGTGTCAGCGTTTCGACATCACTAAGTGCAAGTGAATCAACAAGTTACAGCGGCAGTACGAGTGTAAGTAATAGCGACTCAACAAGTGAAAGTATTTCTGCAAGCAATTCACTATCAGTAAGTATCAGTGAGTCAACGAGCTTGAGCACCTCACTTAGTGATTCATTGTCATTGAGTACAAGTATTTCCGCCTCACTAAGCGCGAGTGATTCCGCAAGTTACAGTGGCAGCACGAGCGTAAGTAACAGTGATTCGACAAGTGCAAGTACGTCAGCTAGTGAGTCAACATCTGCAAGTATCAGTGACTCAACAAGCGTAAGTACATCAATCAGTGAATCATCCTCATTGAGTACAAGTATTTCGGCATCATTAAGTGCGAGCGAATCTGCGAGCTATAGTGGTAGTACGAGCGTAAGTAACAGTGATTCGACAAGTGCAAGTACGTCAGCTAGTGAATCAACATCTGCAAGTAACAGTGACTCAACAAGCTTGAGCACATCAATCAGTGAATCATCCTCATTGAGTACAAGTATTTCGACATCATTAAGCGCGAGCGATTCTGCAAGTTACAGCGGCAGCACAAGTGTAAGCAACAGTGACTCGACAAGCACAAGTACGTCGACTAGCGAATCAACATCTGCAAGTATTAGTGAGTCAACAAGCGCAAGTACGTCGATCAGTGATTCGTTATCTGTAAGCACAAGTATCAGTAATAGTGAATCCGCAAGCGTAAGTACATCAATCAGTGAATCATCCTCATTGAGTACAAGTATTTCGACATCATTAAGCGCGAGTGATTCCGCAAGTTACAGTGGCAGCACAAGCGTAAGCAACAGTGATTCGACAAGTACGAGTACGTCAGCTAGCGAGTCAACATCTGCAAGTATTAGTGAGTCAACAAGCATAAGTACGTCGATCAGTGACTCTATGTCATTGAGTACAAGTATTTCCGCATCACTAAGTGCGAGTGATTCTGCAAGCTACAGCGGTAGCACGAGCGTAAGTAATAGCGATTCAACAAGCGCAAGTACGTCGATCAGTAATTCATTA